>CAZUZU010000136.1:0-7978 GCA_964624865.1 uncultured archaeon | reverse complement strand
ATTGACATAGACCTTGTTCTCAAAATTTACATCGTAAAGATCCATATATAGGGTGGCGTCCCCGTCGAAAGCGGTGAAGTGAAGGCCGTCCTTCTTACCGGGCCTGTCGCTTGCCTTGGCAGAGAGGTTAAGGCCGTTCCTTATGAGAAAACTCTCTTCCATGCCGTAGAAGTCTTCGGTGGCCCTCATGTTGATCGGCCTCAAGTTATAGGAGCCGTAGCCGCTGGCATGGTGCAGCGAGGAAGTCCTTGGATCGCCGGAATCGTAGATCACGTGCTTTATCTCACCGTTATTGGTGATATATATGCCGTTGAACCAGGCCTTGTAGTCCCCCTTGAGGTCACCTTCGAAGGAAATGACCGCGCTCTCCAGGGTCTGACCGACACCGGATGAGGGGAGGGGTATCCTGCGATGGTACCAGGTGCCCTTGGCGTAGGTTGTGAGATCGGCCGCGGGATGGGCGTTCAATCCGTTCTGGTCCAGGGCCCCGGAATCCCGCAGGTCCCACATGCTGCCGATCAGGTCCACCCCTGCCATGACCTGGGGGGACTCGATGTCCACCTTCAAGTTGTAGACCAGGGTATCCCCGCTCTTTATCGTGTAGCCGGAGGAGTCGATGGTGTAATAGATGTAGCCTGTGGGTCCCTCGCAGCCCGCCGTGAACTCCAGGGCGGAGGAACCTATCAGGTAGTAATCGGGCACGTCGATCACCTCGCCCTTGGTATTGATCACCACGGCGTCATGGACAGAGGCCTTCGTCAGCAGCTCCATGTCCCTGGTGGTTTCGATATCGTAGGTAACGTAGGTCATGCCGGAGAGAGAGGAGGAAACGTTCAGGACCTCCCGGGTCCTTGTCCTAAGGTCCGCCGGCACCTGACCAACGGCTGCACCGGTCCCTCCCACGTAATAGACCATTCTCACGTCGTGGTCCTCTATCCACGCTGAAGCACCTGTGATAATACCAGGGTCGAAACCGCCTGAATGGAGGTACCAGCCCTGCCCGAAGACGAGAAGGCCGTGGCTGAGATAGCTCGCCCCGCCCCTGGTACCTGTGTAGAGGGGCATGGAAAAGGTCATGAGCTCCCTGCCCAGCATCCAGGAGGAGTTAATGGACGGGGGTAGTTCCGCCGACGGTGTAAAGTAATCGATGTTCGTTTTATAGGCGGTGGGCTCACAGGTAAGTGTCCCGGGGTAAACGTCGGCCTCGGGGAGATGGCCCTTCAGGAAGGCCTTGAAGCCGTCGTTACCCAGGTCCACGGTGTCAAGGTCCATCACGAAGCCGAGGTGATGCACTATCGATTCCTGGGGTAAGTCCACCCGGGCCAAAGTCTTGCCATCCATGTTAACGAAGCAGTTCGAGCCCCTGTCAATCCAATTGGCCAGGTCATTGAACCAGTCCCGGTACGCTATATCACCCTTCATTATCTCGTTGAGGTCCGGGGTTCCCTTGACGAACTTGATGTCATCTATGCCCATCTTGGTGTTCTCACCGCTTACTTCCGGCGATTCTCCGATATAGATGGTCTGCGACGACTTCCGGTAATTTACCGAATCGGTGCCCACCAGGTCCCCGTTCACGTACATGGTCATTTTTCCGGCCCCTATCTGACCCGCCACGTGATACCAGGTCTCGGCCTCGAGGGCCTTGCTCAGCGTGGTGTATCCGGACCCGTCTCCCGCGCAGAAGGAAAGGTCGTTTCCAGATGATCCGGGAAGGAACCTGAAGCTCCAACCCCTGTTCGACATGGGGTCCCCCATGACAGTCCCGCCCTTGGCGGGGGTCACTGCCACATCATCGCCAAGGTAAAGCATGAACTCCACTGTAAAGGAATCCTGTTTCAGATCGTCCAAGGTGGAAAGGACCGCGTAATCGTCCACGCCGTCAAAGGTCACCACCTGCCTTCTCATACCGTACTCGTAAAGGGGCTTCGCACCGTCCATCTGGCCCATGTGAACGTTCTTCGAATCGTCGTAGAAAACCGAACCGATCCTCCGATCAAAGGAAAAAAGGGCAATGGTGGATTCGTCAAAGGAGGCACGGTAGAGGTACTGGTCGGGAACAGGTATCGAGCCAACGTGCCCGTTAACCAGCACCGCGTCGCTGATCTCGCTGTGGAACAGGTGATTCAGGGCCCCGGTATCTGTTATGTCCCTGGGATAGTAGAGCCTTCCCGTATCCTGCTGAAGCTGCTCGAACCTTGCCTTTACCTCCTCTATCTTGCCCGTGTCCAGGCTGGCGGGAGCATCCGCGCATGCGATATAATAGACCATCTCCAATCTGTTCTCTATGTACCACGCGGAGGCGGCGGCCGCTATGTCGGACGAAAAGGTACCCATGTGCACCACTGTCCCCGAGCCGAAGGGCACAAGAGCGTGAGATATATCATTGTCAACGGGCTTGGTGTACAAAGGTATCACCAGGTCCAATGCCAGAGACGGGAGGACGCAGCCAGCCTCTATCCGGTCGGGTATATCCAAGCTGGAAAAGGCGGTCTTGATCTGCTGAAACTCGGACGTGATGGTGGTATTGTCATCCCCTGTGTTGACGCATGTCACGTCGTCCAGGAAGTGGGTTGCCAACAACTCGTAGTAGCCCCACTGGAACAGCTCGAAGCTGTTCTCAGGCCAGCCGTAGGCGGTGTTGGCACAGTAGTAGAAGGGATAGCCGTCGGTGTTAACCCATGCGATGCCCTTTTCGGATATGAATTCGGCCACCTTCCTTACCCAGTTCATGCCGTCCTGGGGGTTGCCCCTTGCAATGAAGGCGGGTTCCGAGGTGGTGGTTATCCTCAGGTCGTCTATACCGGCCCGGAGGCACTGTTCCCTGCCGCTTAAACCCCCTATCCTTAGATTGAAATCGTCGGAGTAGACAGCGTCCTCTTTCACCGTCTTTTCCACGGCAAGGGTCTCGTTGACATAGAGGGCCTGCTCATATCCGTCAAAGTTTCCCGTGATCCGGTACCAGACGTGTGACTTCAGGCCTGATGCAAAGAGGCTCTTTCTGCCCGTGGTGGTATCCACGTAGAACTCCAGGGCATTGATCTTATCCTCTGTGGTAGTATCGGAGGGGTTGATAGAGAGACCGTAGCCCTTTTCACCAGGGTCCGGCCCTAGTATGTTGTACCTGCCGGTGGTGTAATTCTGGCCCAATTTTACCCAAAGGTCAACGGAGAACTCGTCCAGCGCGGGGGACATCTTGTCCTTTATCGCAGTGTAATCGTCCACACCGTCGTAATACAGGGCGTAGGGGCCCACCGCAGCGTGGACAGTCCATTCGGCCCCCTTGACATCGGCCATCCTATGTATGGAGGTGCGGTCGTAGGCAGTGGGTCCCGCACCCTCGTCGAAATGGTAGAGCAGCGCGGTCCATGGATCTATGGTATTGTTGGAAACATAGGATTGTGGTATGGGCAGCATGGGACCGTGGGTGTTCACAACCACCGCCTCCTCCACGTTCGAATCAACCAACCTGCCCAGCTCCTCGGTGGTTTCGATGTCATGGAAGGTGGCCGTGGTCCCCATATCGCTGGCAGCGGAGGAAAAGCTGGCCTTTAGTGCAGATATCTCATCAAGTGTCATGGACACCACATGGTCGCCAGGTGATTCCGATTCAAAGGCAGATACCGTGTCGGGCGTCGGGTCGCCGTAATCGTCCGTGTCCTCCCAGGTGAGGTTGCGGTCGTTCCAGATATCGTTCCAGGCATCCTCGCCGGGACCGTAGTCCTCGGCGCTGCTTACCTCCTCGGGGTTGAAATCGGATTCGTCATCCTCTTGCACGTGGCGCGGAGCGTCCCTGCAGTTAATGATGTAGACGTTGAGGGAATCGGGGTCCATATGGGAGGCGAAGTCGAACTCCTCGACGTACTCCACGTTCTTCAAGGGGTCCTTCTCGGTCACTGTGAAGGAGCACTGCTCCTTTTCGTCCTGAGAGTCGCCCCATATGTCCACCAGGCGGTCCTGACCTTCAACGCGGTATTCGGGCAGGAATATGCCCGCTGTCACTATGTAGACGCCCTTCCTGGGATGCTCCCCCAGGTCGTACTCGAAGCTGAAGTTCTTGATCTGGCCCGATGAAAAGTCGGAAACGTCCCTGTAGGCCCACTTCTCTATTCCCTTGGGGCCCACAACGGACACGGTGGTATTTATCCTCAAACCGTGCTGGAAGGGGTTCATCACGCTCAGGCTCACGGGCACCGCGCCTCCTTCGGGACCGAACTGCTTTTTCGCCATGTAGAAGGCCGCGATGTACTTCACCATGAAATTGAACTCGATCTTGAGATTGGTGGCCGGTTTTATCACTTTCTCGCCCTCATCCTTGAGGTAAGCGCCGTATGGATCGAACAAACGGCGGTAACTGTGAACGGCTGCCAGAGGACTGTTGTCCGAGGCGTTGCCCCGGACCGTGTGTATCCGGACCGAGGCGTTGGTCCTTTTACCGGAGACGGCGGTGTCAATGGAGAATATAACCGAGAACTCCGGGTCGCTGACATTGACTATGGCGGAATCGTTCATGTCCACCACGTATGGGTGCTCCGACTCCGCCTCGATATCGAACTTGTGACTTTCCACCGCACCGGACTCGGTATCCTGAAGGGTTACATTGAGGGAGGTGGGCTCGTCGGCGGAGGCGTAGAAGGTCATGGAACGCATGGAAAGCGGGAACTCGATATCCGTTTCATAGTTAACGATGGCCCAATATTCGAAGTTGGTTCCCCTTGGATTTGTATAGCTGCTGCGGAACCAGTTCTTGACCTCTACGAAACCCCCGGTGACATTGTCCTGGGCATACATCTTGTAATCCACGCTCTGGTTGGAAACCGTCTGGTCTATTATCCGTTCCTCCATGCCCGAGCTTGCCGCGCTCCGGAGATATTTATTCGGGTCGGACTCTGCCACCACCGACTGCACAGGACCAGCGAAGGACATGGTGATCATCAGCACTATGGTGAACATCACTGCCAGAATAATTACCTTGCCTTTTTTACCCATCCTCTTCAAAGGCGGTCGTTGATTGGTGAAGTACAATATGAATACGATCAGGAGGAAGGTCGAGATGGTGAGCTCGAGCATCAGCAGAAAATCGGCGGGGTAGGGCTGTTCCCCTTCCTTTGTTTCGGGCGCGTCCGGAACGGGGTAATGCCCCCTTTCCTCGTTGACCGCGATATCTATGGGGATGCTGTAGAACGGATGGTCCACGTCATTGGATGTTATCTCTATGAAGGAGGAATAGTTGCCGGGCTCAGGTCGTTCCAGCTCTACGGTGAACGTCTCCGATTGCCCAGGCCTGAGGGAATAGCCGTTATCGTTCAAAGTGAAGTATTCTTCTGCCTTTACCTTGCCTTCCAGGTCGAGATTGCCCTCGTTTGTTATGGTGAATGAAAAGGAAACCTTGCCTTCGGAGCGGAGATCGTATTCGTCCTTCCACGCCCTCTTGTCCAAGTGGAACTCGGGATAATACTCGTCGAGCTTCGGGATGTCCTTGGCATTTGTAATGAAGAGATTGTCAGAATTGAGCCAGGCCAAGTAAAAGGTGTTCGAAGAGTCCTGGAACACCATGGGGCTCAGGTCGGGTTCGGAGTTGCGGGTGAGCCTGGTGGGCTCTATCCAATCCCCGTCCTCGAGTATGGTGTACCATATCTCCTTGTCGCTCTCCCTGGAATCCACCGTGCCCCGGGCATCGGCCCTGTCCGAGCACCAGGTTAAAATCATGCGGCCTTCGCTGTCCTCGTACGCGTTCACGTGGTCGGAGCTTCCGTAGCGGTGGTCCAGTGTTGTTATCTTGCCCCAATCGTATCCGTCGGCTGAGCTCATGGTCCCCAGGATGAACTCCTCCGAGGAATCCATGTGATTATGGGTGTCGAGTTCCGAGGTGGAGGCGAAAAGATGGTAACGCCCTCTGTAATATTCAAGGGAGGTGGAGGTGATGCGGTGGTCGGTGGCGTAGAGCATATAGGGATCCGAGAACGTGCCGTCAGTTGAGACCTTCTCGCCCATGATGCCACTCCGGCCCTCGTTCTCCGAGTACCAGGTCAACAGCGCGGAGCCGTTGTCGGCCATTGCCGCCTCGGGAAGGGTGTAGTCGTTCTCACCCTGGGTATGGGCAGAGGTTTCGTCCCAGTTAACACCGTCGGAAGAGGTGGTTCTGTAAATGTTCTTGGTCAGCTCATGTCTTACATAATAGGTGATGTTCTCCTCAGTGTAGTTGCCGACGTCGGGTATGGATTCGACCTCCCTTATCTCAAGGTAATCGGCCTTGGAAAAGAGAAGTACGTATTTGGATAAGGACTCGACGTAGTCGTAATATATCCCGTGCACGCCCTCCCCGCCGTCTATTACCGCCACAATCTCCATCCTTTGCAGGTTGCCCGTCCTGCCGACGAATATATGGTGATCATCGGTCCAGGCCGCATGGAAAAGGCCGTCGGGCCCCATGAAACCGGTAAAATGGTCGTATTCGTGCAGCGAGTAGGAGTTGTTTCCCAATATCTCCGCTTCCGCCTTGGTCCAGTTGAATCCGCTGTCAGCGTCAATCACAGGCACGACAGGTTCCGGCAGTGTCCAATTATCGGCCCTTGCGGGGGTGGCGAACAAATTGGGCAGCAGCATTGTAACACATCCTATGAAAAACAACAATAGCATACTTGCTTTCCTGGGCTTCATATCATATTCCTCCCTTGGAGTTGTGGAGGATTAAGGTGATGGGTTATAAAAGGTTAATTAAAAACGTTGAGAACAGTGCACTCAGAACTTATATATACAACATGCCATGTGGTGAGGTATGAGGCTGTGGTCCTTACACCCCAAGTATCTCGATGCAAAGGGCCTGGTGGCCCTGTGGAGAGAAGCGCTGCTGGCCAAGGCCGTGCTTGAGGGGAAGACCAAGGGATACGGAAACCATCCCCAGCTGCACCGGTTCAGGGAGACCGGAAGGGGGATAAAGGCCTTGAATTTTTATCTAAGGGGGGTGTGGACGGAGGCCGAGAACAGGGGCTACGAGTTCGACAAGGAGAAGATAGATCGGGACCACGGCCCTGTGGAGATTACTGTTACCCGGGGCCAGGTGGACTACGAGTTCAGCCACCTCCTTAACAAGCTCAGGTCAAGGGACCCGGAAAGGTATAATTCCATAAAGGACGCGGACCATGTTGACGTCCATCCCATGTTTCGAATAATAAAGGGGGACGTGGAGCCCTGGGAGAAGACATATCCGTAATCCGTCGAACAATAGATAGTTAAGGAACGAGGATATTTCACGATTGGGTCTCCAATGGCAGAAAAAACACAGGATTTTACATGGCGGGACATGTTGCTTGCATTCATATACGGGCCGTTGATGGTGATGCAGCTGGTGCTGTTCTTCTTCTTTTACTACAACCACTACGGACTTGCCTACCTTCTGTACCCCGGTTGGGTGCTCTGGGCATTGAGCGCCATATTCGGGGTGGGCCCCATAATAGAGTTCAGGAGAAAGGGCGGTGTGAAGAAAGGAAAGAGCTACATCGAAACAACGAAACTGGTGGATACGGGCCTGTATTCGATCGTCAGGCACCCCCAGTATCTCTCGGGCCTGTTGATCACCACGGCCCTCGCCATGCTCACCCAGCACTGGCTCAGCGTCCTTGCCGCAGCCTTGGTCCTGCCCACCTTTTACTACGACACAACAAGGGCGGACAGGGACGCAAAAAAGAAGTTCGGCAACCAATATCGAGACTACATGAAAAGGGTGCCGAGAACGAACTTCATCCTTGGCATCGCCAGAGCCATTACGCGAAGAATGAGAGAGAAAGGCCGATAAGGATATGTGCAAAACAGACCACCCTTTCAGGCTGGTCTTATTCGTGATTCAAAGATCCACAAAAGAGAAGCAACGCCGAGGGGGAGACGAATGAATTTGCCGGCAAATTCATGAGCTTGACCACGAGCGAAGTGAGTGGTCTGAGTTTCAAATCTCCACCGATGGGGTAATTTCTCGGCGGGT
>CAZUZU010000135.1:1409-7996 GCA_964624865.1 uncultured archaeon | reverse complement strand
CGTCCTCTATTTCTCGAAGGCGTTTATGTTTGACATATGTTTTCGTATAACACACGCGCATATCGATACCAAAAAGATTATCATGGATTAGACATTAGCCGGGCCCATGGGCGCTCTCATCTGGGCAGGGTTCTTTATCTCGGTGGCCGTGCTGATGCTGCTTTCCAGGAAGAGCCTCTGGTTCGGTCTGATAGCAGCCGCCTTCCTTCTCGGTCTTTTCAACCTCACCTTCAACGAGATAGGTCTTGTGGCCTACGATACCCTGACCGACCCGTCGATACTGCTGCTGGCCTTGGGCATGGGCCTTATCCCCATCATAGGAGGGGCCATGGAGATATCCGGTCTAATGGACGACATCGTGGCCAATATCCGGATGAAGACCCGTTCGTTCATGGCCTTTTCACCTGCACTTGTGGGTATGCTGCCCATGCCGGGCGGCGCTCTCCTCTCCGCTCCCCTGGTAAGGAAGGGGGGTAAGGGAGTGAGCCCTGCCAACAAGACCGCCATCAACGTCTGGTTCAGGCACGTCCTTATCCTGATATATCCTCTTGCGGCCCTATTGCCCACCACTAAGATGGCCCGCCTCAACTTGTACGTGGGCATGCTGTATCTGATACCCGGTTTCTTCCTGATGATCCTTCTCGGTTATTTCTTTCTACTAAGAGATATAGAAGGCGAGATGGCCCGCCAGAGAAAGGTGGACCTCAAGATCCTTGCCGTATCCCTGAGCCCCATACTAATAGCGCCGCTCCTGCATTTCGTTCTGATGAACGGCTATCCCAGGTTACTTTCCGAATTCTACCTGGTGATGGCAGTATCAGTGGGCTTGTTCCTTGCCTTCCGTTTCGGGAAATTGGGTACCAAGGACGTCCTGCCCGTAATAAGGAAGATGAAGCCCTGGAACTTCGCCCTCATCATCATCGGCATGTTCCTCTTTCTCAACGTGTTCATGGAGACAGGGATGCCCGCCGCCATATCGGAGATACAAGCGCCAAAGGCACCCTTCCTGGTGGCGGTTGGTTTTCTTTTGGGATTCGCCACCGGCAGGGTCCAGGTCCCGATGACCATAATGATACCCATATACTTCTCGAAATATGGCGTGGCAATGGTGGCCGCCCCTCCCTTTGCCATCATGTTCTTCAGCGTGTTCATGGGCTACGTGATATCCCCGGTCCATCCCTGCGTTACGGTTTCACTGGAGTACTTCAAGGTGGGCTACAAGGATATCCTGCGGAAGCTCGCCGCCCCGACGGCCATAGCAACGGCCATAGTGCTTGTCGTGGCCCTCGCTGTGCTCTAGGCCCCGGCCCTAATGTTATATAGGATATTCGATTTCTCGTAATACATGGCACGCGGACCGAGGTCAAGGCTCACCCCCCTCTCAGCCCTGGGCAAGAAAGGCAGCCTGAAAACGAAGTATGGGGATATCGGCTTGCCCGATATAATAAAGTACTTTGGAGATGGTGAGGATGGAGGTGGCGAGGTATGCGAGGGAAAGCTAACCCGCTCTGATCTCGGTGTACGCTATTACGGGGGTTTCCACTATCCACCCCAGCTTGAGATAGAGGAGACCGTTGGTGACCGGGACCAAAGCCTGGAGTTCACGATTTTGGGAGACGAAGGCGAACAACTGCTGAAGGCCCTGTCCCTGGACAACCCAGGCTCCGAGGTGCAAGCTGGTTTCGACATCGTGGTTCTTCGGAGGGCGCACGCCCTGCTGTTCAACCGTCCCGCCGCCCTGGCCAAAATGCTTGTGGATGCGAGGAAGAAGGTCGGCCCTTCTATTCCGATATATGCTCCCGGCTGCGGGTACCCCCATCTCGTGCCTTTCCTATACGCCCTGGGAGTTGACCTGTTCGACGACGTGGCGGCCTATCGATACAAGGACAGGCAGCTGCATCCCCTTCTTGGTATGAGGGGGGGCAAGGGGAGCAATACTGAAAATATCGAGGCCCTGGAGCAGGCCCTTTCGCTCTCTGTCTCCACTGCCGAGGAGGGCGACGTTCACCGCCTCTTGGAGCCCCTTGCGGAGGCCACCCCGGAAGCGAACCTTATTCTCAGGATATGGTACGGAGAGCTCTATGACAAGGCGGAGAGTTATTATTCGGTCTCCCCAACCGTTTCCATGACTAGGACCATATCCCCCCTCTCATTGCAAAGGCCGGACATCAGGCGCTGGCAGATGTGGCTGCGGCAAAGGTATGCGCCTCCCTGCCTTCCGGTGCTTCTGCTGCTTCCCTGCTCGGCCCGGAAGCCCTATTCGGAGTCGAGGACCCATCGGGGCATCCGAAACCTCCTAACGGGCGTTGATCCGGGTCCTGTGCACGAGGTTGTGGTCACCTCCCCGCTTGGTCTCGTGCCCATGGAGCTGGAACGGGCCTATCCCGCGGCACATTACGATACGCCGGTGACCGGACAGTGGTCCTTGGAGGAGGAGGACATAGTTGTGAAGTGCCTCCGCCCCCTCTTGGATAAAGGCGATTACCGGAAGGCCGTGGCCTATCCGGGTATCCTGGACCCGATTCCCGCTGCCCGGAAACTGCTTGAATATAAGTTTGATAAAGATTTCGTTTATCCCTCGGACAGGTCCGGATTCAAGGAAGAGGTGGGCAGCTCAGTGGAGGGAATAGAAGATTATGCGGGAGGTCATCTGAGCCGGCAGATATCCATTTTATCCTTCCAGTTCGGGCCTGAGCTTGCCTCCGAGGTGGACGAGGTGGCAGGTTACGGCGAGCACAGGGGGCAGCCCATGATATATGTCAAGGGGCGGAGGTTCGGGTCCTATTCGCCGGAAAGGGGGATATACGCCCTGAGCCTTGACGGTGCCGATTTCCTTTTATCTACGGGCGGGGAGAAACTGCAAAATGTGGTGGATATCGACACCGGCTTCGATATCAAGGGAAGCGTTCTGGCACCTGGTATAATAAAGGCTTCCAAGGAGATCAGGCCCGGCGAGGACGTGATCGTTCTCCGGGAAGGTAAAGTGACAGCCGTGGGTATCGCGGAGATGTCCGGATCGGACATGGAGCTCGGGGACTACGGCGTGGGGGTTAAGGTCAGGGAGCATCGATAAATCTTGGCGGCTCACCGCCTTTCTTAAGGTTGTAGTGGAATGGCTTTACCCAGGTGCCCTCTTTTCTCTAGTTCTCGTTCTCCCCCAAGGCCTGGTCCACCACCTCTTTCACCCTGGAGAAGACCTCTTTCACGCTCCCCTCCCCGTCCACCGTCTCCACGAAGTCGTAATCTCTCATTGAAAGGTATATTTTCCTTACCTTTCTCAGATAATCCAGCTTCTCGAAGCCGGTGGCGCTGCCCCTGTTATCCACCCTTTTCAGCCCCACCTCGGGGTCAAGGTCGATTATTATGGCCAAGTCGGGCACGGGTGCAAACCCCTCGTTCCTTTCCCTTATTTTCTCAGGGTCGAGGCCAAGGGCTCCCTGGTAGGCCATGGTGGACAGGTAATAGCGGTCGATAATAACAATCTTGCCCTTCTCAAGGGCGGGTTGGATGTTACGGTCCACGTCGTACCTGCGGTCCTTGATGAACAGCTCGGTCTCCTCTTCCGCCCCGGGTCTTTGATGCCTTTCCGCCAGGTCCCTTACCTTCCTGCCCCATTCGCTTTCCTTGGTGGGCTCGCATAAGGTAACCACCGCTTTTCCCTTTTCTCTGAGGTGGGCGGCGAGGAGGCCTTGGATGGTGCTCTTTCCCGTGCCGTCGATTCCTTCGAGCGCGATGAGCATGTTTAACCCACAGGGATTCTAGGTATTTGTAGGTTTCAGTCCCCCATCTATCGATAGTTATTTTTCCCATGCTTCCATTGTCAACGGCAAGGTGAAACCATGTCGAGGTTCGACGAAAGGGACGCTGTGCTGTCAAGAGCCAATTTGGTTCCAGGCACACCCGAATACGAGGATTACTATCAAAGACATCCCGAGCTGAAGGAGACGGATGACCGGTTGAGGTCACTTCCCCCTCTGTTCCGGCCAGGTGGAGAGTATTACGACCCCCTGAGCGCAAGATTGGGAGAATCGACATTCAACTTCCTTGCCGATCTGAACCGCCTGTGCGAGGGGCCGGTCAGGGAGGAGAGGCTCGAGGTGGACCCTGCGGCAATAACCAGTCGGTTGAAATCTCTGGCCCGGTACTACGGCGCGGTGAAAGTGGGTGTTGCGGAGCTGACACCCGAATGCTACTATTCACATCGGGGGAGGCGGTCTGAAAATTACGGGGAGCCGGTTGAGGACCTAAATCCCTACGCCCTTGTTTTTTTGGTGGAGATGGCCCGGGAAAATATCAACCGTGCCCCGGCCATGCCCGAAGCGATCGAGGCGACCAAGGGTTATGCCCGGGCGGGTTTCATTGGCATGATAATCAGCTACTACATCCGGGAGCTTGGGTATCGAGCCAGGAACCACATGGACGGCAACTACCTGTTGATAGGCCCCCTGACGGCTATGAAGGCGGGGCTGGGCGAGCTGGGTCGTAACGGCTTGCTGGTCACCAAGGAGTACGGGCCGAGGGTTAGGATAGGCATGGTGTCCACGGACCTGGACCTAGTCCCTGACGGCATGAAGGAATTCGGGCTGAAGGGTCTTTGCGAAAAGTGCTCCCGGTGCGCTGACGCCTGCCACGGCGAGGCCGTCCCGGCAGGGCCAAGGCAGGGCGAGAGGTGGCGCATCCGGCCGGAGAAGTGCTACGAGATCTGGCGCAGGTTCGGAACGGACTGCGGCCTCTGTTTAAGCCAGTGCCCCCTTGCCCAGCCGGTTGAGCCAGAGCTTCTGGACGGCCTGCCGCACAGCGCGGAGGAGATACTCCGGAGGCACAGCGAGAGATACGGCCCCCGGGTAAGGACGGAGGGTGATCATCCATGGCTATGAGGTTTTTGTCCATTCGTGGAACAAGGAGGCGATAGCATGTCGAACGGCAAGGTATGGGTCTTGACCATAAGGTCGGAGGAGCGACAAGAGCTGGAGCAGGCCGGTTTCAAACCTAATAAGGGGGGTGAAACGGAATACTCCAAGATATACGAATCCGTCTCGGACCTCGGGGAAGAGCTGGCCGGATTTATTGGCGAGGTGGTGAACGAGGACGCCCTGGTATACGTGGCGAGATACGGGGACAAGGTCCTTGTATCCGACCCGGGGGCAGCGGAATACGTGGTCTCGAACAAGGACAGGGATTACCTGAGCGGTGATTTGGAGCCCGAGCTGGCCGAATTAATGGACGCCCTGACCGAGCAGCGGAACCGGAGGCTGGAGGAGAAAAGGCTGGAGGAAGAGGCCAGGGAAAGAAGGGACCTGGAGGAGGAGCTCGCCGCCCTCCGGTCAAGGATGGACCAGATGTGCGACACTATTGTGGACGAGGTGGGAACGATGCCAAGGATACCCGACCGGTTTTCAATGGTGATGTTCGCCCTGGACAGCAGGGACCGCCCTATCGAGGTTCCCTGTGCACCTGGCAGGGCCGCCTTGTCCAAGGAGGAGATGGAGGACTGCATCCTCTCTTGGGCAAAACGCATCAAAAGGGATAGAAAAAGGGGCAAAAAGAGCGAAAAGCCCAGGGGCAAAAAGAGCACCTACGACTTCACCTACGGCTGATCTACAGGTCCGGCGCCTTGAGCAGCCACTTCCGCTCACCTCTCTCATAACTATATATAATGACGGTCTTATTATCATGATAAATAATGGAAAGAATAAAATATGGATGCGGTCAATATGGATAACGGAAGTGATACCTTGTCAGCGATCAAAGAAGAGGCGATCCATCTGATCGAAGCCCTTCCGGACGATTGTTTCTGGGACGACATAATCTACGAAATGTATGTCAAGAAGAAGATCGAACTCGGTCTGGACGCTGCCGACAAGGGTGAAGTGATATCACACGATGACGTTAGAAAGAGGTTCGGTAAATGAGGGTTCTCGTATGGACCGAGCCCGCTGTGGACGACCTGCAGGCGATCTGTGATTTTATTTCCCGTGATTCCGAATACTATGCCTCTGTTTTCATCGGGAATATATTGGATGCGGTGGGGAATTTGGTTAAGTTTCCTGACTTGGGGCGTGTGGTCCCGTAATATAACAACCAGACGATCAAAGAATTGCTATTCCAGAGCTATAGGATCATATATCGAAAAAGTGAGAATGCAATTGAAATATTAGCTGTGATCCACGGGAGCCGGGACATTGCAAGACATCTCAACAACATGAAAAATAAGAAAAAAATTGACCGATCAATTATAGGAAACGTCATCGGGATCCAGGTCCAGCGCTTTCCTTAGCCATTTGCGGTCCAGGTTGGAGCCGCTGACCACCACGGCCGTGGTTGATTCGGGTTCGAACTTCTTGAACAGCAGGGCCGCTATGCCCGCCGCACCGCTGGGCTCCACCACCAGTTTTATCTCGTCCAGGCAGTAGCGAACAACTTGGATGAGCTCGGGCTCGGTCAATAGAATCGGCTTTGGGCCGTGCTTGCACACCTCGTACGATATCCGGCCGGTGCGCCTGGGCTGGAGACCGTCGGCGCAGGTGGGCCTGGGATCGATGGGCACCGGTTTGCCCGCTTCCAGCGCCGCGGTGAGGGAAGCCCCG
>CAZUZU010000135.1:0-1399 GCA_964624865.1 uncultured archaeon | reverse complement strand
CGCATGCCAAGCGACACCCCTGATATAAGCCCGCCGCCACCCACGGGGACCAGCACGCTGCCCAGGTCAGGGGGCGCGTCCTCGTCCAGCTCTAGGCCAATGGTGGCCTGCCCGGCCACGACCTGGGGTATGTCGAAGGGGTGGAGGAAGAAGTAGCCCTCCTTCTCCATCTCATAGGCCTTCTCCTCGCTCTCCCCGTAGGAATCGCCGTGCTCGATCACCTTTGCACCCGCCTTCCTGATCCGCTCCACCTTGACCCCGGGCGCGTTCCTTGGCACCACTATGGTGGCCTCGACCCCCGCGTTCCTTGCCGCCAGCGCGGTGGCGATACCGTGATTGCCCGAGGACGCGGTGACCACCCCGCTCTCCCTCTGCTCCTCGGTAAGCATGGCCATGACGTTGTTGGCGCCCCGGTACTTGAAGGCCCCGCCCGGCTGCAGGCACTCGGGCTTAAGGTAGACGTCCTGCCCGCACAGCTGTGACAGAGGTTCGCTGTAGAGCAGCGGCGTGCGGAGAACTGTTCCTTTGAGCCTGTCTTGGGCCGCCTTTATATCTTCCAGGGTGGGCAAATAGACCATGGGGAGTGAAAATACGGTGAACGTAGATATGTGTTGCGGTGAGGCATGATATCACAAAATCAATAGACTCTTTGAGTTATAACGTTATAACATATATTG
Organism: uncultured archaeon; assembly: GCA_964624865.1. Classification (GTDB taxonomy): domain Archaea; phylum Thermoplasmatota; class Penumbrarchaeia; order CAZUZU01; family CAZUZU01; genus CAZUZU01. Next base: position 722 of record CAZUZU010000135.1, on the reverse strand, counting down.
TATGTCGGAGATGTTCGATGCCAAGCTGCGGAAGGTCGGGAACTCGCGGGGTATAATAATTCCCAAGGATATCATTGACGATCTTGGGATAAGGTCGGGGGACGTGATCCACGTTGTCATTCCTTCCACCGACCTGGACAAGAGGAACGAGCTGTTGAGGGAACTGGCCGGGATTTACAAGGCCAAATCCGGCTTCCGCAGGGAAAAAGAGGACCGGTACTGATGTTCCTGGATACATCTATCATCATCGAGATATTTCTCAGCGGTGACAAGGAAAAGGCATTCCTGGAGATATTCGAGGCGACAAGGGACGAGCCCGCCTTCATATCAGTGATCCAGCCGGGCGGAATATCTGACTGGTGCATCAGGAACGATATCGATCCCGAGGGAACCGTTAATCGTATCAAGCAGGCGGTAAACATGACCCATCTGTCGGAGCGGATATGTATCGAAGGTTCCAGGGTAAAATCGGAGATGCGGATGAACGGAGAGCGAAAGTTCAGCTTGATGGAAGGCATGATACTTGCTTCAGCACGTTCAATCGACCAGAAACTGCTTACCAAGGACAAGGATTTCAAGCTGGCGGGGTATGCTATTGTTTATTGATATGTTGACGGAACATCAAGTGGAGGACATCGGGATTTTACAGCGGTTATCCTCTATTATCTTTGGAGGATTTAGAAAAACTTCATTTTTAGAATAAGGGCGATATTTGCTGGTAT
>CAZUZU010000134.1:1085-8158 GCA_964624865.1 uncultured archaeon | reverse complement strand
TGAACCGCACGCTCCTCCCGTTGCGGTGCTCCCCCGCCAATTCCTTTAAGTTTCAACCTTGCGGTCGTACTTCCCAGGTAGTGGGCTTAACACCTTCGCTCCGGCACTGGGCGCCCACGTAGGACCCCCAACACCAAGCCCACAGCGTTTACGGCCAGGACTACCGGGGTATCTAATCCCGTTTGCGACCCTGGCTTTCGTCCCTTACCGTCGGACCCGCTCAAGTCAGACGCTTTCGCCACTGGTGGTCCCCCAAGGATTACAGGATTTCACCCCTACCCCTGGAGTACCTCTGACCTCTCTCGGTCCCAAGCCTGACAGTCTCCCACGAGGCCGAACGGTTAAGCCGTTCGATTTAACGAGGGATTTACCAGGCCGACTACGGACGTTTTAGACCCAATAATGTTGGTCACCACTTGGGCTGCCGGTTTTACCGCGGCGGCTGGCACCGGTCTTACCCAGCCCTTACTCCAAATGTTTTTTAGACACAAGAACAGCCGTTATCACTAGTGTAACAACGGCACTTGAAGTTCCCGCGTCGCGCTTTCGCGCATTGCGCAGGTTTCGCGCCTGCTGCGCCCCGTAGGGCCTGGACTCGTGTCTCAGAGTCCATCTCCGGGCTACCTCTCTCAAGGCCCGTACCCGTCGTCGGCTAGTGAGGCCGTTACCCTCACTACTACCTGATAGGCCGCAGACCCATCCTCAGGCGCCGGAACTTTGAGCCTAAGAGCATTCCAGCATCTTAGGCCTATGGGGTATTATCCTCGGTTTCCCGAGGTTATCCCCCACCTGAGGGTAGGTTATCCACGTGTTACTGAGCAGTACGCCTCGGGTCTGAACCCGATCGACTCGCATGGCTTAATCGAACTTCAATAGCAGTGACCTCCGGCAGGATCAACCGGATTTACTGGCGGGAATTTGCACAGTTTTGATGATTAGGAGAATTGCAACTCCCGGTTTCATCTTACCTGCTGGTGTCAGATTCAAGAGGTCACGCCCCCCGAAGGGGCCGGGTTTCTTAAATCTCCATTGCTTTTATCGCAGAGAGCGGAAACATGATGATCATCTCGCCCTTACGGGCATCTCACACCATGCGCCTATGCTTCTGCGGCCTTACGTAAACAGTAGTATATGCGTTGGCGATATATATTCATTTCGCTTTTACGCACCACACATTCACGCACAGGACGTTGATGTAAAGCAAGCTGGTTATTAAGGTTTTCTAAAAACCACTCCACCTTGACCACACAATTGTCACACCCTAAATTTCAAGGAAAAGGATATATAGAAAGATTAAATATATAGATGCTATATGTATTGGGTACGGAATACGAGGCGATGAATATGGAGAACAATATCAAATCATTCCTGGCGCTCATGTTCGTGGGTTTACTGACGATAAACGGATTCATAATGATTCTGGACATCGGCGCGGACGGGGATACATTGGATATGGAACAGGTGCATGTCCAGACGGATGTCGGCAAGGCAGCTCCGCACCATGGGACAAGGTACACTCCGCACGCCCCTGCAAGGATCAACGGCGACGCCGAGTTCACCACCAGCGACATAGTGAGCAATCCCGGTGCGGCCGGCACGGAGGCGGACCCCTACATCATCGAGGGGTGGGAGATTGATGGGAGTGGTAGTGGAGATTGTCTTTTAATCCTGAACACTACTGCTCATTTTATCGTTAGGGATTCATATTTTCATAACGGTGGTAGCGGTTTCAACGATGCCGGAATTGAATTATTCAACGTTACGAATGGAACATTAGATAACAATACATGTTATACAATTTCATATGGGGGCGGAATTAGACTTGATTCAACAAATAATGTTACTGCAATTAATAACACATGTACAGACAACGGTAATGGGATAGTGCTTTATTATTCATCCAACAATACTCTGTATAACAATACATGTTTAACGAATAATTATTATGGAATTTATCTTTTTAATTCAAACAATAACACTTTAGAGAAGAATAACGCCTCGAATAATAATAACGGAGGAATTCGTCTTAATACCACATACAATAATACGTTTATTAATAACACGTTTATCTCGAATACTCAGGAGGGGCTTTATATACAATTATCAAGCAATATAAGTGTTTTCGGCAACAAATTTGAAAATTGTGGTATATCATTACGGGGCGATTTTAAAACATTCACAACACAGAACATAACAGATAATAATACCGTGAATGGAAAACCTATATATTATTATAAAAATATCAATGCGGACAATGCTACTGTCCCAATGGATTCAGGATTGGTTTTGGCAGGCAATGTAACGTGGCTTATCATCGAGAATTTAAGCATAAGCAACGTTATGTTGGGTATTCAACTGGGATATTCATCAAATATGTCCATTAATAATGTCACATGTACAGATTGTTTTGCAGGAGTATATATTTTAGATTGTGACGATAATACTATTTCCAACAGTACATATTTAGACAATCAATATGGTATTGATCTTGTTGTAGATTCAAGAAATAATACCATCAGAAATAACACATGTAATGACAATTGGGGCGGAATATCTCTTACATCTTCGAGTGATAATTTCATCGAAAACAATACATGTAAAAATAATAACTATGGAATTCAAATCTCTACCGGATCGAATTACAATGAGATCAAATATAACGAAATCACGTTGAACCAAAATTATGGAATCTCTATATGGGCCAATGATAATTGGATTCATCACAATAATTTCTTTTCTAACAATGGGGGTGGAGTTCAAGCCCAGGATAATGGTAATAACAATGAGTGGAATAACTTAACTGAGGGTAACTATTGGAGTGACTATAAATCAAGGTATCCGTCGGCAACTAATAACGGTCATGTATGGAACACCCCATACGAGATTGATGGAAGCGCAGGTGCTCTGGACAACTACCCGCTGGTGAATCCCGTAGGTTCGAGCAACTTCACACTGACCGTAAAATCGCGGCCCTATAACATATCCAACGGAGCGGAGGGGGAGTTCGTGCTCGGGCTTCTGGATGAGAACGGTATAAACGTAACGCCTCTCGTCGACACCAAGATAAACCTCACCACAAATGGCACGGGCTTTTTCTCCGCCAAGCCGGGCGGCCCGAGCGTTGACAACGTCACCTTCGGCGCGGGTAACTTTTCTGTCAAGTTCTACTATAACCAGAGCGACCTTGGAATGGTCAACATCACCGTGAACACCACTGATTGGGGCAACATCAGTCTATTCATCAATATAACCCCTCCCTCGATCTATCTGGGATCGTGGCCTTATGATATTGCTGCCGGCGAATATGGCGAGTTCGTGCTGGGGCTCAAGGATGACCTGGGCAACGACGTTTCATGTCCTGCGGATACCAAGATAAACCTCACCACCAACGGCACCGGCACTTTCCACGCTTCTTCCGGTGGTCCGAGTATTGACAACGTCACCTTCGGCGCGGGCAACACGACGGTGAGATTTTATTACTGGCAGGCAGACCCTGGAAAAGTGAACATCACAGTCAACCCCACTGATTGGGGCAACCTGAGCCGCCATATCAATATAACACCCGGCTCACCTTACGAGCTGCGCGTCTCCGGACCGGGAGACATGATTGCGGGAAAAGAGGCGGGACCGTTTACCGTATGGCCGGTGGACACGTACGGCAACCCGGTCGAGAATGTGGGTTCTGCAATAACGATAACACTAACCACGAATTCGTCCGGCATATATGAATTCCATGACACACCGAATGGTGCGAATACATCAACGATAATAATTGGTGTGGGACAGGGGGCCGCGGATTTCTACTACAACGACACTGAGGCCGCCCAGGTCCGGATAGCCGTCCAATCCGGTGGCATGGTAGGGGACACCCTTGATATTGAGGTCATGCCCTCTGATCCAGATGGCATAGAGTATGTCAGTGTTCCGTCCGATTTTACAGCTGGTGAAGAGAGCGATCTGTTCGTTGTAAGAATGACGGATGTATATGGTAATACCATTGTCCCAAACGGCACGGTCTCTCTTGAACTGAACACCACCTCATCCTCATCGGATCACGAGTTCCGCAACGAAACCGGGGTTCCGATAACGGAACTAACGTTCGGCATAGGGCAGACAACGTCGTCGTTCAGGTATTTCGAGACTCTCTCCGGTGATCTTGATGTCCGGGTGGAAGGAACGGACTTGAGCCCTGCCCATGTTCTCATCCACGTGCAGTCGGCCCAGCCCCATCAAGCTGAGCTCTACCAACCGTGTCTGAACCAGACCGCGGGGGAGTGGTTCAATGTGAGTCTCCGGGTATTTGACGAGTTTGATAATCCAAGGACCATGGATGACACCACTACTCTCAGGGCAGAGCTTGACAACGGCACCTTCCCATCCGGCTCAAATACCACGGAAAGCACAGCGGTCAACGGCACCGTTACATTCCGGGTACGCGAAATCGTGGCCCGTACAATAAACGTTACATTCAGTGCTGTCACTCCCGCTGAGCTGGTGCTGCCAGCAACCATCGCGGTCAAAATATTTCCCGCTTCCTTGGTCATGTTGGAGATTTTACCTAATCAGACAATCGCGAAGGTGGGCGAGATAATAAATGTGAACATTACCGGCTTTGATAGCTTTGGGAATGTCGTAACCAATGATAACACCACTACGTTCACTCTCATTGTAAGTGGAAAAGCCCAGATCAACGGAGATACTGAGATTACCTTGGACAATGGGACAGCGAGAGTAAATGTGACCGACTATGTGGCGGAAAAGATAAATTTCTCGGTATCGGGTCTGGCCGTGATCTCAGTAGATGATTATTCGATAATATTTCTGGCAAAAAATGCCGCAAGGTTAGAATTCACCTTTATATGCCAAGGTTACGTAAGCTCCGGCGCAGCCTTGGAGATTACGGGATATGACGAATACGACAACATAGCTTACGAGGACGCAAGTTCGACCTTCCTGTTAGAGGTGGGAGGTGAGGCAAATATTGATGAGATAAACGGTGTTGAGATCACACCGACCTCAAGAACCGATGTAAAACTACAAAACGGAATATGCACCCTGCACCTCACAGACACGGTTGCCGAAACGGTAACGGCTCAAATAATATCGTCGGAGTTTGATATTCCTTTGCCGGTCGAGGTTAACTTCGTAGATGATATGGGTCCTGCTGTTTTGGATATGACGATATCTCATAATCCCACCTATGGATTAAGATATGTTACCCTGGCTGCAATAATATCTGATATACCAACTGGATATGTGGAGATAAACACGTCTGAGATATTTATAGATAACCTTGAGAGCAATGGCACCGGCATAAATCTGGAGCCGATAGATGGTACGTACGATTCGCCACAGGAAGGGCTATCGTATACTATAGATACAGATAATCTGCCCTATGGCTCTCACACTATATATCTTCACGGCCTGGATGAAGCAGGTAACTGGGGGCCGTTTGAGACTCTTAAATTGGATGTTCTTGATGGTTCTCCTCCCACATCACCGAAGAACGTCAAGGCGAACGATCAAATCCTTCCTGCCACGCTCAGGAATATAAAAAAGCCTATCTTTTCTTGGGACCCCTGCAAAGACCCAGACGGGCAGGAGATATCCTATCAGTTATGGCTGGGATCGGCCATCAATATCAGCGATGTGCTCGCCCCAGTCAATGTGACCACCACGCAGTATCAGATTGGCCAGGACATCCAATATGGGGCCTACTATCTGCATGTCCGGTCGTTTGACGGAACCGAATATTCTTCCGTCACCGTGACTCGGTTAATCCTTGCTTCAAGTAGCAACACTCCTCCGGGACAGCCGACCAGTGCTGAGGTCAGCGAAGGTTCTAAGCCCAACATCACATGGAACGAAGTCCAGGACGAGGATGGCGATCTGGTAAAATATTATGTACAGATCGGAACGGAACCGAACGAAGGAGATGTGATTCCCTGGACATCCACTGGTAACGAAAATTATTTCTTGGTAACTGAGCAACTGGCCCAGGATACTACATACTACCTACAAATAAAAGCATATGACGGGGAAATGAACTCCAGCGTCTATCAGACTCAATTCCGGATAAGTGACATGAACAATCCACCTCCGCTAATCACTAACATAGGGGTGGGCGGGACTATGCTTGTGGAGGATTCTGTGATAGTAATAGAATCGCTTGCGCCTATGATATCGTGGCAGCCTGTCACCGATCAAGACGGAGATACGGTTCATTACTATCTAACCATTGTTGCCGAAGATGGCAAGAAAATCTTGTCCTGGACCGACACCGGACAAAACACATCGATTTCCTTGGAGGATTTAAACATAGTCCTGGAACCGGGTATAACCTACTCTCTGAGCATGAGGGCCTTTGACGGAAAGGATCACTCGGGAATCAAGACATGGCGTTTTAAATATGAAGTTAGGCTGGAAAAATTTTTCGATATTTTGGGTCTGGAGAACTGTTACAATGTTAAACAGGGAAAGAGCCTGAAAATAACATTGAATATTCATAACTTGGATAAACAGCAGTCGAGATCCTTAATTCTAATCCTTGAAGGTTCCGACAATATCCTTGACTTCATCACTCTATCTAAGTGCCAAATGACTCTTGATCCTAACGGTACCATGGGGGTAATTCTGACTATTCAATTGGACAAGGATGTGGAGCCTGGCACGTATTATATAACATTATCAGCAGGAAATCCGAATGTGAACGATACGGTGGAAGAATTTGAATTGAATGTGTCAGAGGTCGGTATGGTGGAGACGGATTCCGAAAACCCGTTTTCGATAGTGATTATTATATTAGTGATCATTGTCCTCGTGATCATTGGCGCGTATTTTGTTAGCAAAAGGGAAAAGACCCCCGACACGAAGAAAGTGGACTTCAATTTCGACGAGGATGAGATCGGTGAATATTTCGAGGAGCAAAAAGAAGATGAGGCGGAAGAATCGGAGGTTCTGGAGGGTGAGATAGAGGAGGAAACCCCTGAGGAAAACCTGGAGGAGGAAGAAGAGGTGGATGAAGAAACGGAGATTGAAAGGGACGAGGAATGGGAGGAGCCGGAACTAGCCTT
>CAZUZU010000134.1:0-1075 GCA_964624865.1 uncultured archaeon | reverse complement strand
AGGGGAAGAAACCCCTGAGGAAGCCGTGGAGGAGGAAGAGGAGGAATGGGAAAGAGAAGAGGAGGAAGGGGACGAAGAATCCGGGAAAGACGAGGAGACCAAAGAGGCCCTGGACGCGCTTGGTGTCGAGGAGGAGACCCCTGAAGAGGAGATGGCAGAAGAAATCGAGGAGGACGAAGAGGTCAAAGCGGTACTGGACGAAGTTGAGAAAGAGCTTGAGAATATGTGAGGTTCGGTCATGGTTGAAATCGAAGGGAAGAAAGAGCTGTCCGAACTGGTCCGTTCTATGAACAGAAAGGAGCACAGATACCTGGGCGTGGGATTCATTCAGCCCCTGGAGGCCGGAGAATGGCTGGAAAAGACTGTCTTTCAAAGACTTCCTCTTCCATTTGTCAATAGTGAGACCTCTGGTGGGGGAGGTTACATGGCCTACGAGGCCTGGTTCGCTGGACCAGAGTTCAAGACCGTTGCCCTTGTCGGCATCTATAGCAACGAAAAGGTCGGAACCAATATATCGATCACAGTGTGGGCCTTGGAAGAGGATATGGCGGAGCGAATTTCAGGTGAAATGGCCAGGGCACTGAGGCCGATGGTGGTCTTCAAGCCTCCCGTGCTCGAGGTGAAAAAGTCCACCGAAGTCGAGGAGGAGAAAGGGCCTACCACCGGAAAAGAAAAGGAAATAATCGAGGAGCTAGAGCTGGAGGAGGATACCTCCGATCCCACTAAACTGAAACTTAAGCAGCTGCAGAAGAAGTGGATCGCCGGAGTATCGGGTAAGGACGGGGAGGCCACGGTGTTCGAGATAGGGGATGAGAATAAGGCCGATGGTCAGAAGGAGGAAGGCCACGAAAAGAAGAAAAAGAAGAAAAAAATAAAGAAAAAGAAGGAATAATTCGGACCATAATTTTAATAAATACGGATCCATTACTCGATAATCTCATTTGCCCAGATACGGGCCAGTAGCTTAGCATGGTTGGAGCACCCGGCTGATAACCGGGAGGTCGCCGGTTCGAATCCGGTCTGGCCCACTCGCTTTTCTTTGCACAGCCATTGATATTTGAATGACAAAGAAAAG
>CAZUZU010000133.1:0-8187 GCA_964624865.1 uncultured archaeon | reverse complement strand
TTCTTTTGCTGAATGAATGACGACAAAAGGTGTGAATACTTTTTACACACAGCCGATAAAACAGGACAATCTTTATAGATATAATGACGCTTGCCTTCCTGGTCCCCAACGGTGCGGCCAAGGAAGCATGTAGGCCGGATGGGGCGGAAAGCACGCGCGCGGGTGAGAGCAATGAAGATAGGTGTAAGGCACGAGGACAAGATAGCTTGGGAGAAGCGGGCACCCATAACCCCCAGGCATATAAGGGAGCTGAAGGAAAAGGGAATAGAGGTGGTGCTCCAACCTTCCGAGAAGAGGATATTCCTGGACAAGGAGTACAGGCATGCCGGTGCGGAACTGCGGAGGGATATCTCCGACATCGACGTTATCTTCGGCCTCAAGGAGATTCCCGAGCACGAGCTTGAGGAGAACAAGACCTACGTCTTCTTCTCCCATACCATAAAGGGACAGGAGCACAATATGCCCATGCTTAAGCGCATGATGGAGCTGGGCTGTAATCTCATCGATTACGAGACCGTAACCGACGGGGAGGGAAGGCGGCTGATATTCTTTGGCCGACACGCCGGCCTGGCAGGCATGATCGATACACTTTGGGCCCTGGGCAAGAGGCTGGAACACGAGGGCCTCGACACGCCCCTCAAATCGGTCAAAAGGGCCTACGAGTATCACAACATCCACGAGGCCAAGGAGCATCTGGGTCTTATCGGGGAGGAGATCAGGACAAAGGGCTGGCCCAGGGAGATAGAGCCCGTGGTGATAGGCTTTGCAGGCTACGGCCACGTGTCCAAGGGCGCCCAGGAGATACTGGACGGCATGTCCCCCGTTACCGTGCCGCCTGAGGAAGTTGCCAATCTATGGGGGGAGTACGAGAAGGGCACCTTGTACAAGGTGGTTTTCAAGGAGGAACATACCGTTGAGCCCGAGTCAGGGGATTTCGACCTCCAGGAGTTCTTTGCCAACGGCTCCGAATACAAGAGCAGGTTCGACCGTTATATTCCTTACCTGAGCGTGTTGATGAACTGCATATATTGGAAGCCAGGAAACCCCAGGTTAGTGACCAAGGAATATCTGAGGGAGAACTACAGGGCGGGCTTTAAACTTAAGGTCGTCGGGGATATCAGCTGCGACGTGCACGGCGCCATAGAATGCTGCGAGAAGGGCACCGAGCCCGATGTACCCAACTATGTTTGGGAGCCTTCCACGGGCAGGGTCATCGACGGTGTGGAAGGGCAGGGCCCGGTGATCATGGCGGTCTACATCTTACCAAGCGAGCTGCCCAGGGATTCCAGCGAATACTTCTCCGACGAGCTTACCCCCTTCGTGGAACCCATAGCCTACGCGGATTACCAAGGCCCCCTCGAGGACTCAGGGCTACCCCCGGAGATAAAAAGGGCCACCATACTCTGGCACGGCAAGCTCACTCCCAGGTATGAGTACATCGAGAAATATCTTTGAGGACGCTGTGGTCCTCCGCCCTCCTTTTTATCTCATATACCGGTCCATATCGCGAATCCGATTGCGATTATCACGACCCACATGCCGATGAAGGCGCCCGGGTTCCACCGGAACACCTTTGACCCGTCCAGGGGCGGAAAGGGTATCATATTGAACCCGGCAAGGAATATATTGATGAAGGCCACCGTGGATGCAACGAACCTGACATAGAATGCAAAGGGTAATGACTGGGGAAAGAACAGGGCTATGGGGAAGAAGGCCAGAGCAACCAGCACGTTTACCGACGGTCCCGCAATAGATATCTTTCCGTTCACGTCCTTGGAGGGGGAGCCGTATATCATCACAGCTCCGGGGGCTGCGAACAGGAAGCCTAGCAGGGAGGTGAACAGGGCGATCATCAGCCCGAAGCGGTAGTATCTGAACTCGGACCACAGCCCGTTCTTTTGGGCAACGTATTTGTGTCCCATCTCGTGAAGGAAGAAGGCTGTGGCCACTGCAAGGAAGGCTGCGGGGAGATAGAGCAACACCCCGAGAAGAGTGAGACCCCCTATCCCTCCGTTGAATGCCAGGGTGAACGCTATGGTGAGAACCCCCACCGAGATGCCCAGCTGCTGTATCTCCTTCTTGCTGAACTTTAGGATACCCGGCTCCCTTGGAGGCCTGGAAGCTGAGGAGTAGCTGAAAGCCGCGGGAGAGGACCCCCTGAGGTCTACCACGTAGCCTCGATCGTCCGGACCATACATATTCCTTTGAATAGGGTAAGGAGTATATATACTTAATCAAAAACTCCGATTTTTATCAGGGATGAAGGAACAATTTATATAAATGTGTCATCCGATACAGGGCTATGGGCCTCGAGTTCAATCCGGTGTGGGCCGATTCCATGGGCGCCAAGAGCTTCTGCGTCGAGGTGGAGACCCCGGACGTAAAAGTGGTGGTGGATCCCGGTATAGCGGTGATGCAGCCCGGCTTCCCCGCCTCGGACGAGGAGAAAAGGGAATGGAAGGCCCGGGGTCGGGACGCGATCCGGGACGCGTGCAGGGACGCTGACGTCATAGTGATATCACATTACCACTACGACCATTTTATTCCCGATGATCCCGGTATGTACCGCGGTAAGCTGGTGCTGGCCAAGGACCCCAACCGGTACATCAACCGTTCCCAGCGAAAGAGGGCCAGGGATTTCCTGGACAGGATATGCAGAAACTACGGCGGCTGCGGTTTGGACAAGTTAATGTGCCGGGGCGAGGGGGAAAAGTCGAGATATCCCGATCCCATGGAGGGCCTTCCACTTGCCTCCTCCAAGGATTTCGGCGATTATACGGATAGGAGGGAGGAGCTCCTGGTAAAATGGAGGAAAAGGTTCGACAAGATGGCCGGGAAGTGGAACACCTGGGCCGGGATCCCTGAGCTGGACTTCGACGACATAGAGGTACGATATCCAGAGGGCTCGAAGGTAAGCTTCGGCGATACCACCTTGCGGTTCACCCGTCCCATGTTCCACGGCATCGAGTTCTCCACAGTTGGTTGGGTCTTTGCCACCTACGTGGAATACGGTGGCAAAAAACTGATCCACTCAAGCGACCTGGTCGGCCCCGTCATCGAGGATCAGGCCCAGTGGATAATCGACCAAAAGCCGGATATATTGTTCCTGGACGGACCCATGACCTACATGTTCGGCTACATGCTGAACCGGGTGAACCTGGACCGGGCGGCGGACAACGCGGCAAGGATAGTGGAGGAGGCCGGAGCGGAGCTTATGGTCTACGACCACCACCTGCTGAGGGAGCCAAGGTACAGGGAGCACACGGCTCCGGTCTGGGAAACGGCCAAGGAGGGGGACACTGAAGTAAAAACGGCGGCGGAGTACCTGGGACAGAGGCCGAAGGTGCTGGAGGCCCGGGAGGGGTGAGACGGGGTTGCTTTAATGTTCGTTATGAATTGTAATGAGCCGTTGCCGATGGGTATCTTTTCACGATCCGAGAAATGTAGAAAACCCGTTGTCGAACATAATCTATATATCTTCGTTATCCAATGTGCGTATGATGGTAAAAAATCGTCCCATGATCAGCGTGATAACCACCGTCCGGAACGAGGCGAGGAACATCGCCCACCTGCTGGACAGCCTGGTGGGACAGGCAGGACCCAGGGAGATCATCGTGGTGGATGCAAACTCGGAGGACGGGACCCAGGATGTGGTCAGGGGTTATGCGGAAAGGTACGACGAGGTCAGGCTCATGGTCAGGGGCGGCAAGCGCGGTTTCTGCAGGAATCTGGGGGTGGAGGAGGCCAACGGGGATGTGGTGGCGTTCATTGACGGGGACTGCATAGCCAACCCCTTCTGGCTCAGGGAGATCTGGGCCGGCCTGGAAAGCGGCGCGGACATGGTGGCGGGAAAGACCATAAACATAGGCTACCGGCCTTTCGCGGACCTGGGCCGTGTTGAGTTGTATTACAAGGGCTTCGACGTAACCTATCCCTCGTGCAACCTTGCCTACACCAAGGAGAGCTTTCTCAAGGCCGGGGGTTTCGACGACGACTTCGTTACCGCCGAGGATATAGACCTCAACTACAGGGCAATAAACGCAGGCTGCCAGATCAGGTACAACCCGAGGATGGTGGTCTATGCCAAGGCCAGGGACACCTTCGTGGGTTTCTTCAAGCAGGCCTTTTGGAACGGCTACGGCCGGAAACAGCTCACTCTGAAGCACGGAAGGCTTTGGGGCAACTACTCTTACAGCGAGATGTTTAAAAGGAAGATGTCTTTTTGGTATTTTGCTAGGATGGCAACCGCAATGGCGGGATACCTCACCTGCAAGTTCCTCAGAGGACTGGAAAACGAGGGAGGATAGCCATGAAGACAGGATACAAGGAAGGACTGGAAATAATATCGAGGGAAACCTCAAGGTGGAAACCGACGAGGTTATTCTAAGGACACAGTCCAGGATATTTCCCAAGGTCTACGAGAACTGGGGTTATTACGGCGGCTCCCAGATATTCGATCCGCTCAACATGGGCACTTTATACATAACCAACAAAAGAATCGTGTTCATTGCCGACACCCAGGAAACGATCAAGACCCAGTTCAGGGATTTCTTTTCCGCCCGTCTGGAGGAGGTCTACGGTGCCGAGGAAAAGAAGAGCGGCAGCATATCGGGCAGGGACATAAACATCTATGTCCAGAGCCCCGACGAAAAGAGATATACTGTATCCTTTGTCATCCCGGAAAAGGAGGAGGACGAGGGGGTCTACACCCCGCTGAGCGACATCTTCATAGACGACCTGGGCAAGTTGAAGAAGAATCCCAGGTATTATCACAGCAAAGTGAAATACGTGAGAAGGAACATCTGGATCAAGTACATGCTCTCTCCTCAGGGTAGAGGAGGTAAAATGATATCCGACTCAGAAGGGCTGGAGACATGCATAGTCGAGGATGTGTTCGTGATCTACAAGGACGGGCTCCTGATCAAGCACGAGACCTGGAAAAGGGACGAGAGCATGGACGACGACATATTCTCCGGCATGGTGATGACCCTCCAGGACTTCATCAGGGACACCTTCACGGAGGAAAAAGAGATATCCCTCAAAGAGGTGGACCTCGGCAACTTCAAGATATTTATCGAGAGAGGCGAGCACATTTTCCTCATCGTTGTCTATACGGGTAAGATAAACGACAAGGTAAGGGAGAGGGTCAAGAGCTCGCTGAGCGAGATAGAGGGCATGAACGCCACCGTTCTCGAGGATTGGGACGGTGACGTGGAGGCCGTCAGGGGCGTGGACGAGATACTGAACCGATTGTTCCAATGACAGAGGTGAGTAAGAAATGGCAGATGTTTGCATAATTATGGGAAGCAAGAGCGATCTGGGCGTAGCGGAAAAGGCAGTGAAATACCTGGAAAAATTGGAGATCGACTACGATGTGCATGTGGCGAGCGCGCACCGCACTCCCGACCTGGTGGAGCGCATTGTGGCTGAAAGCGATGCCGCTGTTTTCATTGCCATAGCCGGGCTGAGCGCGGCCCTACCGGGCACTGTGGCGTCATTGACCCACAGGCCGGTCATCGGCGTGCCGGTGAGCGGTAAGATGACCCTGGATTCCCTGCTGTCCGTTGTGCAAATGCCCCCCGGGGTGCCGGTGGGTGCCGTGGGGCTCGACAGGGGGGACAACGCGGCCATACTCGCTGCACGGATACTCACCCTTTCTGATGACAAGGTCAAGGACAGGTTGGACGGGATGATGGAGGAGATGAGGGAAAAGGTCATGGCCGACGATGCCGAGGTCAGCAAGGGGGGATGAAATGGCCAAGCTCAAGGATCACCATTTCCATGATCCAAAACTGGCCGAACTGCTCTCAGGTAAAGAGGGAAAGAAGCCTGATAAGCTCAAGAAGGACCTCAGGCTCATCGGACATGCCATAGAGAATCCCATGAAGTTTCCCCTCCTGGTAAAGGAGGTGGCCGATGTGAAGAAGGACCGTAATCTAAGGCTGGCCCTGATCTCCGTCCAGGTGGATGCAGACCTCCATATGAACCAGGACCTTCAGAAATACAGGGAGAGAAAGTACATAGCTAAGACCATCGAGAGGATCTTATTCGGGGACTCGGTGATGGACGGCGGGGTAAAGCTGGACGAGGACAAGAAGAAGTAATGATTTATTTTGAGAGCATCTCTCTTATCTTTTCGGCGGCGTTCTCCGCATGATTGGCTATCTGGTCCGCGATATGCACGCACTTGATCAGATGGAAAATCGCCAGGGGCTCCATTTTTCCCTCTAACGAGAACAGCTGTCGGGTCAGGGCCCTTTCCACCTTGTCCGCTTCGTATTCCAGCTCCTTAATCCTGTCAATCGTTCTTTCCACCTTCTCCCTTCCCTCGGTGCTGAACCCCTTCTCCATTAGGTCGGTGACCAGGGCGGCGAGCTTTGTGTATGTATCCAACGTGTCGTCGATCATGTCGAAATATTGTAAGAACCTTTGAGCGATGTCGTCGGGTATCTTCGTCCTTCTCATATCCAGCCAGACCACAAGGTCCTCGGCATAATCGAGGATGGCGTCCTCCTCGTGCAGTGCCATGAGGAAGAAGGACCTGTCCACTGGCATGAGGATGTTCCAGGGTATGTTCTCCCTTATCTCGTGTTTGATCTCGTCCGCCCGTCCCTCGATCTTTAAAACCCGGCGAGAATGCCTCTTAAAGCAGGGATAATCCCCTGCAATGTATGCCTTCAGCGCCAGCCTCAGAGGTTTCACCACCTTGTAGACCTCTGCGGCATGCCTGTTGAGCCCCTTCATGGGCGTCTCTTTTTCCGCCTGGTTTATAGATTCCTTTCCGTGTTCCTTACCGGGTGTCATATGGTAAAATGATGAACCGTTCCATATATAAGTCTGTCTCCTGGAGAACATGGCCGGGCCAGGCTACTCGTCCCTTTCCTTGAATCCCATCTCCGGGAAGCTGGTTATTGCGGTGGAGCAGATGTTGCCCAGGTGGCCGTTGATCCTGCGGATGTAGTAACCCAACAGGGCGTAGAACATTCCCTGCCGGACTGTAAAGTCCTTCTCCCGGTTCAATCTCTTGATCATTTCGTCGTGGATGTCCTTTATTTCGTCGTGAAGCCTCATCGCCTTCTTTGCCTTCTCCAGCTCTCCTTCCTTGACCGCGGTGATGGTCAGGTCGAATATGGTTAGGATCTTCTTTTTACTGACGTTCATCTGCTTGGAGTAATAATCCTCTTCCAACTTAAGGGGGAACAGCTGGGGAAGCTGGGCGATGTTCTTGCAGATGTCCCCTATCCTCTCGTAGTCTATGACAGTGCTCACCAGTATCAGGGAGGCGTTGACATTGGGGGCCGAGGAGATCGCCAGGTACTGGAAAACCTCCTTCCTTATCTCTATCTCCATACGGTTAAGTCTCTTGTCCTCAGCCACCACCTTCCTGGCGCAGGCCTTCTCCTCCCCTCCGAACAGGCAGTCCATGGCGGCCTCGAAGTTCTCCCTGGACAGGTCGTGCATGCCCTCCACCTTGCCGTATGCTTCCTCGATCATCGGGCCCTTGGTCAACGCGTCGTATATTCTTCTGAATGACATCTATATCACCTGAGCGTAAATATAATAATACCGGGTATTACGTAAAATACTACTAGTATGTAAATTATTGCCATCTTCTTGTTTTCGGAAACGTAATCCCCCATCCGTTTGGCCGCACCGATGGGTATCCTTTTAAATGGGTAGAACACGCAGGTACCGATGACGTTGAATATTAAGTGTGCCAGGGCGATGGTCACGGCAGCCGCCGAGGTGGTTGCCATTGCCGCCAGCAGGGCGGTGACAGTGGTCCCGATATTGGCCCCCAGGGTGTAGGGGAATATCTGCTCTATGGTCAGCATTCCCCCGCCCACGAAGGGAACCGCGAACGAAGTGGTTATGGAGCTGCTCTGCACCAGTGCGGTTAGCCCTATGCCGAAGGCGAATGCCGCCAGTGCGGAACCGAACAGGTATTTGTCAAGCACCTTTTGTATCCTCGTCTCGGCAAGCCATTTCAGCGAATCCACCAAAACCTTCAGGGACAGGAACAAGAGGACGAGGCCAATGATGATGGCGATCCAGGTGTGGGGTCCGCTGAATTCGACGATCCGGTGGGCCACGGGTTGGGTTGCTGCCTTGATGGGGCTCAGGTAGCGGAATCCGGATGAACCGCCGAGTCCGTCGGTCATGCCCGAGGCAAGGGTCTCTATCAAT
>CAZUZU010000132.1:5399-8188 GCA_964624865.1 uncultured archaeon | reverse complement strand
TTGGCCTTCCTGGCCGCCTCCCTGGCCTTTGCAGCCGTCAGGGCCCTCTTTAAGATGGTCTCGGCCAACTTGGGGTTCTCGTCCAGGAACACGGTGAGCTTCTCATAAAGAACGGAGGACACTATGCCCTTGACCTCGCTGTTGCCCAACCTCGTCTTGGTCTGGCCCTCGAACTGGGGGTCCGGGACCTTGAGGTTCAAAATGGCGGTGAGGGCCTCCCGGCAGTCATCACCCTGGAGGGTGGGGTCGCTTGGTTTGAGTATCTCGTATTTCCGGGCGTAATCGTTCAGAGCCCTGGTGAGAGCCGTTCTGAAGCCCGTGAGATGGGTTCCCCCGTCATGTGTGTTGATGTTGTTAACGAAGGAGAACACCCTCTCATTATATTGGTCGGCGTACTGCAAGGCCACCTCCACGATCACATCATCCTTTTCCCCGCTTACAAAGATAGGTTCATCGTGCAGGAGGACACGATTCTTATTTAGATAGAGCACGAACTCCTTTATCCCTCCCTCGTATTGATACACGAGCTCCTTTCCCACCCTTTCGTCCCTTAACACAATCTCGGTGCCGGGATTGAGATAAGCCAGCTCCCTCATCCTGGCGGACAGGGTGTCGAGCTTGAAGTTCAGGCTCTCGAATATCTCTTGATCGGCGAGGAAACACTGCTCGGTACCGTGCTCCTCCATGTCACAGGTGTCGACCTGCTCCGCCGGCCCATCCGGCACCCCTCGGGTATATCTCTGGAGATAGACCTTGCCCTTTCTTCTCACCCTGGTCTCCATCCACTCGCTAAGAGCGTTCACCACGCTTACACCTACGCCGTGAAGACCGCCCGATACCTTGTAAGTCCCGCGGTCGAACTTGCCGCCTGCGTGCAGCCGGGTCATCACCACCTCGATGGCGGAGACGTTATATTTGGGGTGCTTGTCCACGGGAATACCCCGGCCGTTGTCCCTCACCCTGACCGAATTATCCTCCCTGATGACTATCTCGATCCGGTCGCATTCACCGACCATTGCCTCGTCTATGCTGTTATCAACTGTCTCGTAGACCAGGTGATGGAGGCCCCGGGTATCGGTTGAACCGATGTACATGCTCGGCCTCTTTCTTACAGCGGTCAATCCTTCCAAAACCTGTATCTTCGATGCATCGTACTTGCCTGTCATGAAGGTCAACTCCAAACCTATTAAGAGGTATGGAATTTCCGTATATAATATGTTCCCTTATGCCCCTTAAAATGCGGGTGATTTTCCTATCTGTTCCAAGCTTTTTTCTCCCTTTCGCCGCAATAAAAATGAGCAAGTTAAATACGGTGCTGAAGATCGTGTCTTTCCAGAGCGATGTAAAGGCGATCTTGTTAAGGTTCAAGCCTGCCCTTTCCTTCTCCGGGACAACATTATGATAACCGCCGAGGCAGCACACACCAATATCCACTCCAATCCTGGGAAGGGAATCGCCGAGGCCTCCACCTGATTGTCGTCGCCGCTCTTTGACCTCGTTATTTCAACAGTGATGTTCTCGCTCGCGGAGTGTCCGCCGCTGCCCTCCACCGTTATCTCTATCCTCTTGTCCCCCGGCTCGACGGTGAAGGGTACCCTGAACCGGAACTTGTAGACGCCGTCGCCCGCCTCGTCGTCATCGTGGCTCCCGTCGTCGTACATCTGTTGGGATCGACTGCCCCTTACCTCGGAGAGGTCCGCGTAAACTCCGGCGATATCGGCAAGGCCGTTCTCGTCATCCATCTCCGCGTATATGGTTATATAGTCCTCGCCGCTGTTGGAGGCCTCGTCCGGTTCCGCCCCGGCGGCCTTGATCTCGGGCGGAGCATTGGCCGAGGTGATCACCAAAGTCACCGTCTCGCTGTCTGTGGCCTCCGCCTTGTCGCTCACGGTAAGGGTCAGCGTCTTGGTCCCGGGCGGGACTTCGGGGGCTATGGTAAAGCCCAGCGTATATATCTGATCCCCGCTTTTCTGGTCCGGACCGGAGCCGTCGTCGAACATGGGCGCTGAGGCGCTTCCCCCGACCGGGGAAAGGTCGGCATGCACGCCGTCGATATCCTCCGAACCGTCGCTGTCCTGGACATTTGCCGTCACCGTTACCGCGTCCACGCCGTTGTTGGATGCCAGTTTGGGCTCTATGTCCGAGCTTATTATGTGAGGGGGAGAGTTCTCGTTCTTCACCTTTATCTCTATTTTCGTCTCGAGGCTGTAATCCCCGCCGTCGTAGGCCCTGGCCCTCACAGTGTGAAGGCCGTTGGCCAGGTCAGTGGTATCCACCTCGTAGCTCCAACTGGACACCCCGGCGGCCTTGTCCCAACCTCCCTCCCCGACTGAAACCTCCACCTTCTCCACCTCCCCGTCCAGATCGCTTGCCGAGCCCTTTATCACCACCTTCCCGGAAACCTCGGAGCCGTTCTCCGGCGAGCTGATACTCACTTCAGGCCTTTGATTCTGAGGCCTTTCCTTGACCGTGACCCGGCATGTGTCCTGAGCGGTAAGACCGTCGTCGTCCTCGACCTCCAGGGTGGCGTTGTAGTTACCCGCCTCCCCGTAGGAGTTGGACGCGGTCCCGGAGGATCCCTGATAGTCCCAATAACCGTCCGACTCGAAGTCCCACCGGTATGTAGCTATGCTCCCGTCGGTATCCGTGCCCGTGCCCCTAAACTCTATGGGCTCGTCCACATATCCAACTGGGTCCTCACCGGCGTCCGCACTGGGGGGATACAGCTGGGGCATCTCCGCCTTGACGGTCATACCCGAATCGTATTCGTGTGAATCGTACCAGAGATA
>CAZUZU010000132.1:0-5389 GCA_964624865.1 uncultured archaeon | reverse complement strand
GGTGAGGGCCTCTACCTTCAGGCCGAAATCCTTGGATGCGGTTAGCTCAACGTCCTGCTCAAGGGTGAGATTGAGGGTGATCTCTCGGGTTTGATTGGAGTTCAGAAGGGCAACCGTGTGGCTGTCAGTGTCCGATACGGCCGTCCCGTCCACCACTGCGGTGGCCCTTGCCCTCAAGGTGGTTACCGGAACGGAAGCCTTGTTGGTAAGCCAGAACCTCACGGGTATAAGGTCGAAGATCGTTCTCTTGCTCAAGCCCGCGGACCATGTGCCCACCTCACGCCACTCCACTACCATCCCTCCCGGCCCCACATTGCCCGGGGGACACTGAATCTCGCTTGGAGAGGAGGACGTGGGTCTGTTGGGGGTCAATTCGAAGTCCTGGTCCAGGTACAGGTCCTGCGCCGTTCCCCTGGTAATGACGATCTCCTCCTCCGGATCGTTGGTGCTCTCCCTTCCGCCGTTGTCCTTTACCTTGAGAACTGCGGTATAATTCCCCGATGCCCCGTACGTATGGGTAACTTGAGCATCCGTTATCCAGCCAGTCTCCTTGTCGTCCCCGAAATCGAAGGAGTATTCGGCCACGTTACCGTCGAGGTCGTAGGAATCGGAGCCGTCTAATTTTATCTCCTGGCCCTTGCTCGCCTCCGTGGGATTCACGCTCAGCCTGGCCACAGGTGCGAGATTAGTGCCGCCCACTGACAGGGTCTTGGACGCTGTATTGTCGAACTCGTTGGTCTCGTCCACGGTATCCTGGGGATCGCATACCACGTATATGGTGTGAACACCGGCGGAGGCGCTCCAGGTCATCGACGCAAAGGCCGAGCTCTCCGCGCTGACATAGACTTCGTCCTCCCCTATCTTGGTGTTGGACGACGGCACGCCGTCGTAGAAACCTATCTTCGAGGTGGCCGATTCCATCCCCGTGTTGTTGATCTTTGCGGATATGGCCACGTCGTCCCCGTCCTCCGGAGCGGAGGGTGAAAAGGATATCGCCTCCCTGTTCACCTCCAGGTTCGGCCTGTCCTCCCCCTGGGTCACGGTCACCACAGAGGTGGCATTGTTTCCCCTAATGTCGTTGATGCGGTAGGCCCCGGTAAACTCGTAATCCCCGTTGGCACCGGGGGAGTTGGTATTGAAGGAGACCGTGGGGTGGACCTCAAGGGTCCCCACCGTTGGTGAAAATGTAAATGTGGACGTGAACACCCAATCATTATCCTCGTTCCTCTGGGGCTCACTATGGTCCGAGATATAATCAATGTCGTTCTCACACTGGAGCTGGATGTTGGAAGGACGGCCCCAGCCGCTGGGCACTTGCGATCTGATCCAGACCTGCTCCTGACCTTCCATGAACTGGGTCCGGGTATAGTCCATAGAGAGGTTTACGTTGATAGTTGAGAGAGACGAGGTCGAGGAAGGAGCGACTATAGAACCTGAATTAAGCTCCCGGGCCCTCTTGACCGCCCCGTAGGCGTCCGCTATCCCGTAGCCGTACATCTGATTGTATTTCGGGTGCAGGTTCACGTCGAAGGGGTCCCCCCTGGCCTCTGCTGTCTGATGAAGTATCTCCTTCACCATGGCAGGGGTGATCTCAGGGTAGGCCTCCATCATTAAAGCCGCCAACCCCGCCACGTGCGGGGTAGCCATGGATGTTCCCGAGAAGGAAAGGTAGCCGTAGCCCTGCTGGGAGCTGAGGCTGAACCCTGTGGCGGTTATGTCGGAACCCGGAACCACCACGTCAGGTTTCAACTCGTCGAAAAGATCCTGGTCATCGTCACTTGCCCTCGGCCCGCCGTTGGAGTACGAGGCAACGAGGTCGTCGTTGCGGGACACCGTGTCGTAGGCGTCAGTGGCCCCGACTGCTATAGCCTTGTCCGCCGCCGCTGGCGATGGTATGAAATCGCTGTAACCGTCATTGCCAGTTGCCGCAACCACAACCAGGCCGTGATCCGCCGCCGCGTTTATGGTCTGGGACTGGGCATCGTCCCCGTTACTGGAGTACCTTCCCCCCAGGGAAAGTGAGATGACGCCGATATCGTACTCGCTCTTGTTCTCTATGCACCACTCTACGGCCATTATAATCTTGTCCGCAAAGGTATCACCCAGGTTGTTTATAACCTTGAGATCGATGAGGTCGGCCCCGGGGGCTATGCCCTTGTACGAGCTGTCACTGCTCCCCGTGCCGGTGGCCACGCCGGCGCAGTGGGTGCCGTGGGCGTCCTTGTCGTCCGGATTGACGTACACTATCACACCGGGGTGGCTGAAATCGACTCCCGCCCTGTATTTGCCGTCCAGGTCTTCGTGGGCATCGTCTATGCCGCTGTCTACGATGGCTATGCTTACCCCTTCGCCCGTTACACCCAGGTCGTCCCACACGCTGTGATCATAGATATCCGAGGAACGGGCCCGCAGCGCCTTCGCACTTACATCCAGATAAGGCTCTATTACGGGCTGCTCCTCCACTCTCTCCACCCCGGGCAGGGAGGCGACCAGGGGAATCAATTCCACAGGGACCTGCCTCAGGCAGACAGTGGGGGTGTATTTGGCCACGTAAGATATCGTAATAGGATACTCTGCCAATTTATCCAGGTCGACCGGGTCGGGACTCTCCTCGTAAACCAGGAAAAGGGCCTTGGTCTCGCCCCCGTACCGAAGTTTTGAAGGGGGCTGACCGGTCCCTGCCGTTAGACCCGGAATTAGCAAGAAGCAACAAATAGCAAAACACATAATCGCATGAAGGCATACCTTCCTTGCAAACACCATTTAACCACCGTTCATTGTATTCGTTTATCTCCATATAAAAGCAAGGGTATAAATCTTTTGATAGATTCATGGAAGTGGGAGGAAAACTTTTAAATACTCCAACAATGTTCTACCCAGCAGTTAGATATAAGCATGGGAGAGTGAATATAGATGCCAGTTGGATTCGTGTTGATAACCACCGCACCCGCAAAGGAGCATGAGGTCTACGACATTCTGAAGACAGTAAAGGAGATAAAGGAGCTGCATCCTCTATTCGGGGAATATGATTTCATCATAAAGATAGAGGCCGAAGACCTTAACGTGATCGGCCGGATAGTGGTGGACAAGGTCAGGCGCATCGAGGGCGTGATCGACACTAAAACGCTCACTGGTGTCGAGATCTAAACCCTTTAATGTTCTTTTATTTTTTTCTGGATATCCACAAAAGGACCAGAAGCAAGGCCAGGAGCGAGAGCAGGTTCATCGCTCTTCCCACATCCAACCCTTCCACCTCGGGTTCCTTCTTTTCAACCTTCTTTTCACCCAGCTTTATGGGTTCGAGGTCCCTTGTGAGGGTGAGGTTCAACTCCATACCGTTATCCAGTATTATTCTCCCCAAATAGGGACCGGGGCTGACCCTCATATTCCCCGGACCTATCAGCTCGTCCAGGAGAACGAAACGGACCTTGTTGAAGGTCACGTTGCTGAGGTTTCGTAAGGGGTCCCCCGCGGCATTAAAAACCGAGAAATACGAAGTGTCTGTAACGGGATTTCCACCCGTCCCCGTTACGGTGAGGTTCCCACTGAGATGTTCTCCCGAGATATTGGTGATGGTAAGAATGGTGGTGTGCTCTGACCGGAGAGAGTATTTCTCATTGTTAGTAAAGGTCGGCTCCTCGATAATGTAGTCCACGTCGGTAAGGTTCATGCCCGCGTCGTTGTTGGAGAACACCGTGTTGGTAACTGATAGAGAGCCGTCCCTGATATCCACGGCGTAACGGTTGCCCCCAACCACGCAGTTGGTTACAGATATGTTGCCGCCCTTCCCCTCCGCCAGTATACCGTACAAATTGTTCCTTATGGAGCTGTCCTCTATGACCAGGGCGGCCTTGGTCGCGTCTATGCCCGTGTAACCCGTTGGTCCTATATCACAACCATGGATCTCGGCGCTGGACTCGTCCACGGACAGGGCCACCAGACACTGGTAGATATCGGAATCACTTAACCGGAGCCCCGAACTGGCCTTTACGTCAAGACCGAGATTGCATCCCCGTATGGTTGTGGAGGATAAGATGCCGCTGGCTCCGTTCACCAGCCGGACACCGTCCCTCTCGGTATTGTTCACCGTCACGTGGTTGACCACCAGCTTGCCCCCCTCGACCATAATACCGTCAACCGCACCTGATATGACCGTATGTTCCATATCAACGTGGCCTTCTTTCACCTCCAACCCACCCCAGTAGCCCTCGCCTTCCAATTGGAAAAATACCGGGTTCTCGGGGGTGCCCTTGACGTCAAGAACCCCTTCCGGACCCTTAATGGTTACGGTGACATTTGGTTTTATTTTAACCACGGTACCGGCCGAGACCCAGAGGTGGGTTTCGATCAGGGTGTCCTCCGAGATATCCACAACTCCCTCCCATGTCTCGTACGGCAAAATCTGTGAGTAGCCGGGCGAGGGAACCATAGCTAAGGAAAAAAGGAGCGTAAAGGCGCACCAAACCAACAATATCCTTCGGGACATCGTCAAGATAAATATCGATTGACGTTATAAATGTTATTCATGGACAGTGAAATTTATTGCAAGAAAGGCGCCAAGCAGCGCTCCCCCCAGGTTCAAAAGGAGATCGTGAAGGGCCGGAACCCTGGTGGCTATGTATATCTGGCTGGATTCCACTCCCAGGGAAAGAAGCAATGCGCATAATGCAGTGAAGGGCAGGACATCCCTCCTTTCTTTGAACTTAGGGCCCATTGTCCTTGCCAAGAGGAAGCCCCACGGCACGTAGGCCATGAGATTGAGCCAGAAGTCAGTCCACCCCGCGGGGGAGGGGAAACGGGTAAAAAGGCCGGAGATGCCGCCGCCGGCCGTATGGGTCAGAGGGGTGAGGCTGAAGAACAGGATGAGAAAGGTGTAGACCGCCAGTAATGCTTGCTCGGTAGATCGGTCACTGGACATAGCGGCCCCTCTTCTTGATATGCTCCACCTTTCGGAACACGGGTTCCCAGCCCGGATTTCCCTCTTTGTAGCCCTCCAGAACGGCGAGCCAACCACGTTCCAGCTGGTGATGGGTGGATAGAAAGGCCTCCTCGAAGGCCTTTAGATCAACACCCCTCTCCTCCTCGCTCCTCGTTTTAGAGCCGAGGCTGAAGTCTATGAAGTAAGGCCTCCCCCCTCGGAGGATGATATTGGACGTGGTAAGGTCGCCGTGAACGTAACCTGCGGAGTGGATCCTGCCCACATCCCGACCCACATCCCGGCACAGCGCGATACGCCAGTCTTCTTTAACCGCATTATCTTTGCCCGTATTCCCCCCCGCCCTACTTTCCGCTCCGTCCACACCCGCTCCGTCCACACCCGCTCCGTCCACACCTGCTCCGTCCACACCCGCTCCGTCCACACCCGCTCCGTCCACACCTGCTCCGTCCA
>CAZUZU010000131.1:0-8380 GCA_964624865.1 uncultured archaeon | reverse complement strand
TTAGACCCCAGGAAAAATTGACCTATAGCTCTACCACTTCTTATAAAGTCGGGTTGAAGCCCGGATCCGCAATGTTGCCCCTTTCACTTTGGCCCCGGCCGTTTTACGCTTGTGTTCTATTCCTTGTTTATAGTAAAAATCCTTAAACATCTAGCTTATTTACAGGCGGTTTTTCACATATAGTGCGGTTAAAGTATTATTTATTTGGTTCTTCACTATTATCTGTTCTACTCCTGGTTTAGTCGTTTGGTCATGTATACGCCTTTTAACTTATAACCAAGCTTTCCGTAATAGTTCCTTACCCCGATACCGCTGTTTACCAGGATGGAGCGGGAGTCCCATTCCTCCCCGGCGTATTCCTCCGCCCGTTTCATCAGCTCGGTCCCTATGCCCTGATGTTGTATCGCTCTAACGGGAGGGGTCCCAGCCCCATTTCCCGAACCGATGGATAAAGAGGTGCCCACCACCCTCAATTCCCGTATTATAGCGCTTTGCCCCCCTATTTCGGGCCTGTGCGCCCGGGTAGATGGCTTTCTCAGCCTTACGTATCCCAACAGCCAACCGTCCGCTTTGGAGGAAATAAAGACCTCTGTGCCTTGCGATGCCCCGTAGGCTTTCACCTCGATACTTCGCTCACTCACATCCGGGTCGGTCCCCGCCCTTCCCGCTTCCCTGCACCGGATACATTTGCAGTCCATTCCCCTTTGCTCCATCTTTTCCTTGACCAGCTGCCTGAGATTGCTCTTCTTCACCCCCTCGAAAATCAATCCGGCGGGTATGTCCCTCTGTATCCTTTGTATCCTGATCCATTCTGGTATCTCGTTCTTTGCCTTTGCTATGGTCTCGATCATTTGGTCCAGGGAATAGGGCCTGTAATCGCCACATTGAAGCATCTCGAATATCTCCGTACCCTCTATTACCAGGGTCGGATATATCTTCAGCATGTCCGGTCTGAAATCCGGGTCTCGGAACACGGTTCGAAAGGTCTCCAGGTCGCTGTCCGGATCGCTGCCCGGTAGGTCGGGCATAAGGTGGTAGCACACCTTCAATCCGGAATCTTTCAGGATGCGCGTGGCCTCGATCGAGTCCTCGACCGTATGTCCTCTATTCATGGCCTCCAATGTTTCGTTGTCCAGGGTTTGGATGCCCAATTCCACCCTTGTACCGCCCAATGCCAGCATCATATTTGCCTGTGGTATCTTGGCCCAGTCGGGCCTAGTCTCCAGCGTAAGGCCAATGCAGCGGCAATCCGCCTCCTGATTAAGCAGCTTGGCCTGGTGCAAGCTGTTGGAAGGCCGGGAGTTCAGCGCGTCCAATGCCCTCTGTACGAAGCGGGCCTGAAAATCGGCCTCCCTGGCAGGAAAGGTCCCTCCCATTATGATGAGATCGACCTTGTCCGTCACGTGCCCAATTTCCCGATATTGTTGTATCCTTGCCTCCACCTGCCTGTAGGGATCGAAACCGTAATTCGCGCCCCTCAGGGCAGCAGGCTCTCTGCCTGTGTATGATTGGGGGGTTTGGATGTCGGGCCCTCCCGGGCAGTACCTGCATTTTCCGTGCGGGCAGGGGGCGGGCGGCGTCATTATGGCAACCGGAGCAACCCCTGAAAGGGTGCGGGTGGGTTTTTTTATCAATGCCTTTATCAGGGAGTTCACCGGTTCATCACCGTGCATTGCCTCTAGTTCTCCCCTCTGTTCCAATACATGGGAAAGTATGACGGAATCCCTGGGTATCTTCGGCAGCTTCATTCTGGAGCATATCCTTGTTTTAATCTTCTGCACCGAAGTTTTGTTCAATTGGTCGCTTAGGAGCGCCTCTTCCAGGAATGTGTTTATATATTTATCCCACGAGGACTCTGACGCTGCACACATATGGAACGTAAATGTGCCTCTCATCTATAAACATTTATGAAAAAAACAAGACGGCCCTCTGTCTCGGAAAAGGATAATAAAAGAAAAATTAGAGTAGTAAAAAAAGTAAGAGATTATTCTTCGACCTTCTTCTTTTTCTTCTTCTTTTTGGCCTGTCCCTTGGGAGTTCCCGGTATCCAAGGCCATATCCTAAGGACCTCGTTCATCCTTATTATTAGCCTTGGCAGGGTTATCTTTCTCCAAGGTACGAAACCCTTTATCGTGACGGGTTTTTCCCTCTTGCCTTCGGTCTCCACCCAATCTATCTCGTGAGTCGAGGTCTCGTATATCTCGGAAAGTATGATGATCTCGCCGTCAAACTTCTTCAGCGTACCTCGATATGCGTTACCGTCCGACATTATCACGGCTATCTCCTGATGCAGGAGTTCGGTCAGTTCTTGCTGTATCAGCATTTCCAGCACCTCCTTTCTTAATTGCCGCTATACATTCCCTGTTTATAAAGATATCGTTATTAGAATGTATATTTAAAGCCCTTATTTCAGGGACACCTCGCAAATACCGTTCTTGTCCCTCCCGCGGTATGTTACCGGGGGCACGGCTTCCGCCGTGCTGAACCGGGAGGCGGCGAGATAGGCAGCGGCCGAAGGCGTGAGCAGCTCCCCCCTCCCCTCCTTTTCAGCAGGGAGGGAGTATTTCTCTACGATGTATTTGGTGGCCGGGGCGGGCAGCTCGAACTTGCCGTGTGAGAATTCAATCCGGCCGGTGCCTAGCCTGATCGGAGGGACCAGCCTTAGGTCCCCGATATCCAGCTCTGTCCTCAGAAAGGCCATTACAGCGAACAAGGGCACGGCGTTCTTTGCCTCGTGCAGCATTACCTTTTCCTTCGGACAAGCGTGATATTCGGACTCCGCTTCCGCCATGATCTCCATGGCCTCTGTTTCAAGAAGGTGTCCTGGGCCGGGCGGCCCGATGTCTTTCAGCCATTCCTCCAGTATAGCCCTGGCGTTTGGATAGGGGAGCGAGGGGTGCGGTGGGGATGAAACGTCAAGTTGACCGGTAGACACCTCCACTACCGCCGCCACCTGGGGGGGGGTTTGCCGGAAAAGCTCGATAGTTCTTTCCCTAAGCTCTTTACCTCCGTAATCCAGCAACGCCTCGATGGCTGCCGGCAGGCGAAAACCGTGTTTTCCGTTGATATAAAGCTCCATTTCACACCTCTATGAATAAACCTTCTTTATATAGGGGGATAAGGTCCCCCTCATTATTCCCATGTAACCGGTTTCGAATTCCACTATGTCTCCCACCCTAAGCTCTTCCAGTGCGTCCTCGACGTCCAGGATGAAGTGGTTGCACAAGACCACGGACACCCCGGCCCCTTCCAGCTTTGGAACCAGGGAGGGGGGATCGGTAACCTCCTCTCCGAAGGCCAGTATTGCCATCTTTCTCCTGCCCCTGTCAACAAGTTCAACCTGCTGGCCGAATGCGTTCGGAACCCTCTCCCCCTCCATCGATGTTGGTTTCTCGTACACCTCTATCACCTCTGCCTTGAACTTGAACGAGTCTTGGAATGTGTTCGGAATGGCTGAATGCCGGAGGCTTTCGGTGCCGCAGAGTATTCCCTCCCCTATCCTCAGCTCGTTTATGCCCATGTCGATGCCCTGCAGCAACATCCGTATGTTGGCGCTGTTCCCCCCCGAGATCACAGGAATCTCCCGGCCCAGCATGTTTTCCATCCGGTCTCTGATATCGCCCATCTTTTTCATGTGTCTCAGGGTTGGCACGAGGCCTGTGTTACATGCAAAGTTGGCTGCAACTCCCCTAATTCTCACTTTTTCAAGGCCGTCAAGCTGGTTGCAGACCTCCTTGAGGTCATGAGGAAGGATCCCATCCCTGAGGTCGCCCAATTCCGCCATCAGGTACACCTCGTGGCCCTTGTCCCGCTCCCGGGCGGCCTTGTCCAGTGCCAGCACGGTTTCCGGCATGGTGTTCAGACTCACGTCGGCATATCCCACCACGTCCCTTACCTCGGACATCATCGGAGGTCGGAGATAGGCCAGTCTCACGTCGTTACCCAGCTCCTTCCTTAATGTTTTGAGCCTGGGAAGATAGGCCTCTCCAAGGTAGTTAACGCCGCCCTCCAATATTGCTTTACATACCTCAAGGTCGGAGCATACGCCCTTGACCACCGCCATCAGCTCTATGCCCGCCCCCTTGCAGAGCTCATTTATCACAGAGGCGTTGTGCCTTATCTTCTCCAGGTCGATGGATAATTGTGGATACTCTCCTAGCTCTAACATACTATCCTGCTCCTTACTACCGGAGGGAGAAAAAGGGTACAATTATTAAAATAGTTCGGAGATGCTAGCGATATTTCTCTCCCATCTTCTTCAGTTCCTTGATCATCTTTGCCCGGATGGATTTTGAGCAGAGAAAGGTGGTGGCCTCTTCCAAGGCCTTTATGAAGTCGGGAAAACGGTCAACCTCTAATCTGTTCTTCTTTATGCCCAGCCTTGTCAACTGCCTCCTTATCAGATTGGGGGCAATGCTTCCCACGGCCTTCTCCACGATCACTATGATCTTGTATTCGGGAATGTATCGTTCCCTGGTTTTATCAACGGTGAAGTCGAATTTGACGGGTACCTCCTGGGGGGTGCCGTTAGTTATTCTGAAGATGGGGAATTCGGGGCGGCCGTCGCCGTTACTTTTGTTGCCGTTAACTGGACGCGTTTGGTTGAACGAGCCGAGATTGTCCGAATTGTACATAGTGTTCACCGCTGCAATTACATATTTATGTATTTGTAGGTACTACCACATATTTTTGTATTATATAAGTTTTTTCGAATAACGTTTTCCCCCTCTTGTAAATAGGGGGTTATAGGAGAAATATTTAATAACTATATAGCTATACGGGAATTGTAATAAAAAAAAGGGAGGTAAAAAATATGGCATTGAAGAAGATTTCCGTATCTGAGGCAAAGTCGATAGCGAGCAGAGTTGGCGTAAAGCCAGCAGTGGTAAAGGGCACCGATGTCCTTAGGTTCATGAAGAACAAGTCAGACAACCTGGAGGAGATCGGCTGGGATAGGTTCGAGACCACCCTGAAGGACCACAATCTCGCGGTCTACGCCTCCGGCGACTGGATGAAAATAATGAAGGCATAATATTGCCTTCTGTTTTTTTCTTTTATATTATTTTTTTTACTAGGTATTTTTATGTCTATCGACCCTGCAAGTGAGCGATTCAACTGCACGGACAGGGAAAGGGCAGTTTTCGAGCTCGGTATTAAAATGGGTGCTGCCTTCCACCAGTATCTGGGCATTCCGTTGAGCTCGGCGAACGTGGCTATCATGGAAAAGGCGATAGAGGACAGCCTCAAGGTCCAGGCATTCGTCCGGGACGCCAAGGTCCGCATATCCCGCCGGGGCATCGGACAGAAGAACGGTCCCTACCAGTACACCACCCTGGGACCGGAGGGCTTGGCCCTCGAGGTCGAGGTCAAGTACGGCTGCGTCACCGCAAAGGGCGGCATGGAGTTCGACCCCGATCTGGACTACCCTATAATGTACGTTACGGAAGTGAGCGAGGAGTAGGGCGGCTAGTATAAGATGGAAGGGGATTGGAACAGAATTGGATCAAGGGTTAAAAAAAGAAATTTATCGATAAAATTGGATTCATTTATATTATCTATAATGTTCTTACGTGGGTTAAAATCCTTTGGATTTCACTGCTCTTGGAAACCTGATATGCGATAATCCGACCTTTTCCAAGAACGGGTAAACTCCTCCGGAGTTCACCGTCCTTATCATTTGGAATGGATGGTTTGTGACGGTCCAAATGATAAGAGGCCCCTCAGAACTCAAGATCCATCTCACTGCCGAAGCTCGATGCATGCCTTGTCATCATCGGGGCAGTGATGAATTGAATAATATGTTATTAATAGTTTGCAAAAATCCCGTTATTCCTTGCCCCCGTCCACCCCATGGCCGAAGAGCCTGTCCTCGTATCCCCTGATGTCCCTCAGGGTCTTGGTCAGCTTGAATGTGTCCGTGCCCAGCTCCAAACGCTTGGTCCTCTCGTCTATCTCGTTCATCTTGTGGAGCATCTTGCGCTGGAGTATGGCGTTGTCTCTCTGGATCCTCTCCAGCGTCTCCCTCTCCTTGTCGCTCATCATGATGGCCGAGTTCTTGAGCTCTTGGATGGCCGCTTTTTTGGCCTGGAGTTCCATCTTCATCTTCTCCAGGTCGTAATTCGCTTGGTTTAGGAGGGCCTTCTGTTTTATCCTGGCATTGACCACCCTTAGAACAACAAGTACCAAAATAAAAATAATTATAGCAAAAAATAAAAGAAGAAAGTTCTCGGCGACAACATCCTTTATGGTATCGAAGGCGCTCATCTATATATCACCATCCTTCGAGTATGTGCATGTCCAAAGATTGTTGAAGCCGGAACCCATCGTTATCTCCCCTCAGGGAAGCGACCTATTCTTCCTCTTCCTGGTATTCCTCGGGCAGTTCGGGCTTGGAGAGCTGTTCGATGTCCTTCTTGGTCATATCGATCTGTATCTTCTCCGTCACCTCGGCTATGTCCTTGGTCTTTAACCTGAGCCTGTGCTTGGTCCAGCCCGTATCCACCAGGAATCGGTTGATCTCCCACTTCTTCAACTCGGTGTACAAGTCAGCGTCGTATACCTTTCCCGCTTTCTCGTCGTCGGAGGTCATGACCCCCTTCTTCCGGAAATGATCGTAGAACATCTTGTGTTTTGATGACTGTTTTTCCACGACATCTATGTGTTCCACTTCCGGAGAAACGTGGACCTCTTCTTTCTCGTCGTCGATGGTAATGTCCTCCGGCTTCACGCCTATCTTGTGCTTTTTGAGGAATCCCTCGGAAATGACCAGGTAGTCTATCTTCCAGTTCTCCCCGTTGAATATGAAATCGCTCAGGGAGCCCACCTTATCTCCCAAGGGGGTCTTCACCTTGTATTTACTCAGTTTACTGTATAGCATGTCATCACCTCATTTCTTCTTTCCGCCCTTGGCCGCCTTCTTGATAACGCCCACGCGCTTCTCCAGGTTACCGAGCTCGGCGTCGGCCTCCGAAACAAAGGTTTTCAGGCCGTTAACGCGGTTGGCCAGGTCTTCGAATCTTTCGTCGTACTTCTTGAGGTCCAGTTCGTTAACCAGCCCGTATTCCTCGATGTAGGAGTCGAAGTTCTCGTCTATGTACCGCTCTATCTTGCGGTCAATCAGCTTTCTTTTGTAAACGTTCTCCTCGTCCTCCGAGGATTTGAAGAAAGCCTTGATGCGGTCCATGAATCCGGGTTTTTCTTCAACTGCAACTTCTTCTGCCATATCATATCACCTCACTCAGATGCTCTCCAGCTTTCCGACTTCCTTTTCAAGGCTGGAAAGGCGCTTGTCGATCTTCTTCCTGTTCTTTTCGATGCCGGAGATATCCTTTCCCACGCTGTCCAGTCTCTTGGACATGCTGGACTTCCAGTCCTTTAGCCTAGGCCTCGTGACAAGGTCCCATTCGTCAACTATGGTGCGGAAGTTGGCGTCGAAGTACATCTCCACGTGGTTCGGTCCTTCTTTCCTGCTCTTTACGATCCTATATATCGTATATATGATAGCGATAATCAATATTACTATCAGCGCAGTCAATGCCCATCCTATTATATCCATTCATCATCACCTCTTTAGATTCCATGTTTCTTTTCCAGCAGTTCCACTCTGTGTTTGACCGTGTCCAGCCTGTCCTTGGTGTCGTCTTGCCAATCCTCCAGGCCGCCGATCTCTTCGCTGTAGCTCGTCATTGCCTCGTCCACATCTTTTAGGTCGGTCCTTATTGCAAGGTTGTGCCTGTCGATTAGGTCTCCGAGGTTGAGGGACAAATACGTGTCCACTCCCCTGGCTACCGTGGGGGTGTGCCCCCTTACGAAGGCCCTGAACCTTTCTCCCAGGCCGATCTTTACATTACTTTCTTCGTTTGCCATGTTAATCACCTTTACTCCTCTTCTTCGTCTTCGTCTTCGTCTTTTCTCTTGACTTTTTTGACAATCTTTTCCTTCAGCTCCCCAAGGGCGTCTCCGATCGTCTCGTGGGCCCTCAGGTATACCTTCTCGTTCTCTTCCACGCCCAGTTTCTCCATGTCAGGCATTCGGAGGCTGATTTTGTCCTTCTCCATAAGCCCGTCCGCGGTAAGCTGGACGATGATCGCCTTTTCCTTGGTGTACAGCTCTATGTCACTTCCCTTTTCCACCTTGAGGTGGGGAAGGACGTCATCGTTTATCCTGGCGATCCCGCCGGGCGCCTTTATCTTGCTCTTTACAACGTTCAATTCAACTTCTACTTCTTCCGTCATATTATTGTTCACCTCCCTTTATGCGACATCCATTGTTTCGCATGTCTGTCTAAACTTTATCACCTGTATGTATATAAACCTTGTTATAAATCGTAACTGCTCAGTGTTCTGAAGCTTATTTCATATAGCTTTATTTTCATAGAGGT
>CAZUZU010000130.1:0-8388 GCA_964624865.1 uncultured archaeon | reverse complement strand
GAGTCTCTTCGCAAGGCAAGGGCCCTGGACTTCCTGAGCGCAACCAGGCTGCTGGACTCCAACGCGGAGGCCATCGCGGCACTAAGGACAGGGGACGATTATAGTGCATCGACCAAGCTGCTGGGAAACCTAGAGGAGCACGTGGATGACATAAGAAAGGAAGGTCTGCTCGACGGTGAAAAGGAAAGGGCCGTCAGCGAGAAGATCAGGAAGATCAAAGAGATGCATATCGAGGGGAAATACAAGGAAGCCGTTGATCTGATGGGCGTGGTGTGCAACATCCTCATCGGAGAAAGGCGAGGTTCCACCAGGAACGAGGCCCGGGCAAGGATCAAGAAGGCCGAGGATATGATATACAAGTGCAGCGATCTCGACCTGGACGTATTCGAGGCTGAGAACCTCCTCCGCAGGGCAAAGGAGGGCCTCGAGGCCGAGAACTTCGAGCGGGCCATTGACGACGCCGAGGCCGCCTTGGACGCCGCAACCGACCGTTCCGAGGTCAAGCAAAAGGAGATGGCCCGTAGATCCCTTGAAAGGGTGGAGAACGCCCTGGGCGGGGTAAGGGACACACCCAAGATGGCCCAACCATTAAAGGAGGCCGGGTCCAAGCTGGAAGAGATCAGGTCCCTTTACCAGGGCGGGCTCTACGAGCAGGTGTCCGATAAATGCAGCGAGATCATGGGGGATATCCGGAACGCCGAGTCGATATCGGCAAAGAAAGACATGGACAAGGAGATAGAGGACTTGAAGGGCGAAATCAAGAGCTACGTCAAGGATGACATACTTCCCGTGGAGGACGGAAAGGAGGTGGAAAAGCTGCTCAAGCAGGCGGAAACCGCAAGCGAACTGGACCAGGTGGAGGACACACTCGGCTACCTGATGAAGGCAAAGGACACCCTGGAGAAGAAGATAGGCGACGTGACCTCCAAATCCTCGGAGGACGCACTGATATCCGCAAAGGGTGTGATCCAAGAGGCGGATAACTTCGGCATCAATGTGGAGGAGGCCAGGGCGGTCATGGATCAGGCAAAGAAAGATTTTTCAGGCGGCAGGTACGCCAAGGCCCTGAAGCAGGCCAGGAAAGCCAAGAAGATGGCCCTGGACCGGAGACAGCAATGCGAGGAGACCCTGGAGATAATCAGCGAGATAAACCCCCTGCTGGAGGAGATGGAGAATACCGGGGTCAGCGTAAGCAACGTGAAATCAATTCTGAAACAGGCAAAGGACTACATAAAGAAGGACATGTACGCCGAGGCCCTTGACCAGGCGAAGAAGGCGAGAGACGAGATGGACGAGCTCTCCTTCAACAGGGACAAGGCGGTGGAAGTGATCGGCCGCATACAGAGCAAGTTCACCGATCTAAAGAAGAGCAGCATCGACATGGATACGATCAACGGTATGATAGAGGAGCTCAGCAGGCACATGAGGAAGGGGGATTACGAAACGGTGGTGGGGAAGGCCGAGGACTTCAACAGGGCCTTGAACGAGCTCATCGCCTACAACGACCAATACAAGGAATCCCTGGCCGAGACAAAGAGCAGGATAAACTCGCTAAAGTCCAGCGGGGCGGTGGTGGACCAGCCGGCAAAGGACACCAAAGAGGCAATCGACCTGGCAAAGAAGGGGGAGTTCGAAGCGGCCATAATAATTCTCAAGAACGCTGGCACCGAGCTGGAGAAAATCGAGTCGAACTTCAAGAGCGCCAAGAGCGTCATAGACGATGTAAGGAAGAAGCTTGTGGAGGCAAGGAAGAAGGGGGTCAACATAAAGGAGGCGGAGGACAGGTTCAACAATGTTATCAAGCACATGAACCGGGGTGACTACGACCAGGCCAAGAAGGACGCCAACGAGGCGCTCAAGGTCATCATAGCCGAGAGCCTTCAACGTATAGCCGGAGAATAGAATTATGGAGCAAGAGGAACGCCTGTGCCCCAACTGCGGCGCACCCCTTTCCCAAGGAAAAAGATTTTGCATAGAGTGCGGCTTCGTTTTCGAGGAAGATTCCTGCGGTGAGACGGAGGAAATCGCGAGGGAAAAAGAGGGGGAAAAGATCAGGATAGTGAGGGAGAAGAAATCCGACAAGGGAGAAAGCGGCGAAGTGCTGATCCCGGACGACATAACTCCTACCGATGAAGAGGACGGGAAACCCAAGGCAGCACCGCGGGCAAGGTCCCCCGGGGACAAACACACTCCGAAAATCATTCCCCGGGATGAAAGGAAGAGCAGGAGGCGGGAGATATCCGGGGTCTCCGCTGACATATCGCTGGAGGGGGTACCGTGCGGCAATTGCGAGGGTACAGGCGTGGTATATATAGAAGAGACCTGCGGCGCCTGCGATGGCAGCGGCGAATGCCCCCAGTGCTATACCCTCCTTGGTTACTGCAAGCACTGCCAGGGAACCGGGCTGTGCAACGACTGCCACGGCACCGGAAACTGCACCAACTGCGGGGGTGATGCCAAGTGCCCTTCTTGTCACGGAAGCGGTGTTTGCTTCTACTGCGACGGCAAAGGCTGTGAATACTGCAATCAGAGCGGCAGATGCTCGATCTGCGGCGGGAAAGGTGACTGCCCCCAGTGCCAGGGTATGGGTCTCTGCTCCTACTGCAACGGCAACGGCATGTGCCCGGTGTGCAAGGGAAGCAAGGAATGTCAGAAATGCAACGGAACGGGCAGGTGCGTTATGTGCAACGGTGAAGGAATCGTCGGGGTGGCAGAGGAGCAATGCCCGATATGCAAGGGAAGGGGGTACCTGAACTGACCGAAGACAAGGTCTATCCGTTGTCAATGTTCCGGGTCGAGGGCACGATGACCACAAAGGTCCATCTCACCGAGTCGGAGGAAAGGATAAGGGACGGGATCGCATCCGTCTTTCCCGATATAAGATGGCACGACACCCAAAAACAGGGGATTAAAAGGTTGATGGGCAGTTTTCACGATACCTCGGTGTTCAAGGAGAAGCTTGCACAGCAGAGGATAAGGAACAGCGCAAGGGATCATCTTAGGGACAACATTTTCATGGACGAGATCCGGATCAGGTTGAACAAGCAGGCCCTGGCCGTAGGCAAGATCAATTTCGCATTGACCGCCCAACCGCTGGGCGTAGTCAAGCTCACGATCTCGGTCAGCCCTTCTTCCTTCACCGACTTACCCGAGCTGGAGGAAAGTCCGATAAGACATTTCGTGGGCTCGCTGACCGAGATATAGGACCAGGGTGGGAAAACATAAATAACTGCGGGGCGATATAAGAGCATGATGTCAAAGACGGGGTCGGGATTGATCCAGTTGAGGGACGCAAGCTCCAATCCTATCGAATCGGTGGGAAACAAGGCCTACAACCTCTCGATCATATTGACCGAGGCAAGGGTGCCACCGGGTTTTGTCGTTCCGCCCGACATCGAGCTTGACGAGACGGTCTTGGCCTCCGCTGTGTCCGACATAAAATGGCCTGTTTCCGCCCGCTCCTCCGCTCCCTACGAGGACACTGAGAAGAAAAGTTATGCGGGGCAGTTCCTTACCGTTATGGATATAGATAACTCAGGGGACCTAGTCAAAGCAGTTCAAAGGGTACGCACTTCCGGGAGGGACGAAGAGCCGATCCCGGTCCTTGTCCAGCATATGGTCAAGGGCAAATTATCGGGTGTGATCTTTACACGAAACCCAATCGGAAAGGGGATACTCATCGAGGTGGTGGAAGGCATGGGAGAGGGGCTTGTAAGCGGTAAGGTAAAGCCGGAGAGATATGTTTTGAACGGGAGAAAGACGGAGGGAAAGCTTCTTACCAGTAATATGATAAACAAGTTGAATGCCGCAGGCCTGAAGATACAGAACATCCTTGGCTCACCCCAGGACATAGAGTTCACCGTCCGCGGCAAGGATATATACATCGTTCAGTCAAGACCCATTACGACCGATTACCGGGATTTTGACCTGGAGGGGTGCGAGTGGACAGCCTCGCCGTTGAACGAGAGGATCACCGAGCCGTTGAGCACCTGGGAGCTGTCAATTATGGAGGAGACAATTCCCCAGGCGGTACACGCAATGGAGCCCTTCGGATTCGAGGTGCCGGGGGACATGAAGATACTCAAGGTGTTCAACGGCAGGCCTTACATCAACCTCACCTTGTTAAAGAGGATGTTCAGCCATACCCCCGAGCTGGTGGACGTGGTGATACAGACCGGTGCGAGACTGGACACGGTAAAGCTTAGGGGCCGTTCTTCGAAATGGATCATACCCATTGTTCTGAGATTTCCCTCCGTGCTCCGCTCCACAAAAAAGGACTGGTCAAGGATAAGAAATAGGATAGATTCCGAGACAAAGGCCCTGGAAGGCGTGGATTTTTCCAAGTTGTCCGATGAAGATCTCATTGAGATAATGGACAGGGGGTCGGAGATAATCAGAAAGGCCGCCCGCCCCCATTTCGTGTCCGTCGCCCTTGCCGAGCTAATGCACGCCCTTCTGGTCATATGGCTCTCAGCGTGTTATGCCCTGAGAACAGGCGCCTGGACACAAAGCCTAAAGAGGTTCGGAAGAAGCCGTACGATACAGATATACGACCGGGCGGAGAGGGAGGCCAACAGGTTGCTCACGGACATCAGGAGCCAGAGCTATCAGGAGAACCGGGAGCTGGCGTCCCTGGCCGAAATGGTCAAAAACGACCCCGACCTCACCCACCTTTTTCAAAAATATTCCGGTCAGGAGTTGTATCACGAGCTTGGTGAAAGGGAGGAAGCCGTGGAGTTCATCGCCCATTTCAATCATTTCCTGAGGGAGCACGGGCACAGGGACCCTATACATTCCTTTCTGTATCCCTCGTGGAAGGAAAGGCCTGAGCTGGTCTTGGATATGATAAGGAACATGGCATTGTTCGGTAAGGAAAGGAAAAAGAAGCGGGAGTCCAGAACAAGGATAAAACCGCCACTCCCTTTGTTACCACTTCACAACTACCTGCTAAGATGGGGGCGGCAGTACGCCTACTACAGGGAGAACCAGCAGTTTCACATGGGCAAGATGTTCCCCCTGGTGCGCGGATTGATGCTTGAGATTGGGGGGCGGTTGGTGCAAAGGGGGGAAGTGGAGGAAAGGATGGACGTTTTCTTCCTTAGACCGGAGGAGGTGAAGAAAGCACTCCTCAGGGGCGAGAACCTCGGGCAAACAGCGTCCGACAGGAGGGAAAGATGGAAGTCCTACAGGTTGAGGGAAAGGCCGGACAAGATCCCTCCCGACGGGATGGGGGTGGGTGCCTTGAGAGGGGTGGGCGGAAGCCCGGGAATAGGCCAGGGCCCAGCCGTCATGATACTGAAGCCGGACGATTTCCATAAGATGAGGGACGGTGCGGTAATAGTCACCAAGACCACCAATCCCGCCTGGACCCCGATATTCAGAAGAGCGTCCGCACTGGTAACCGATATCGGCGGCGCCCTTAGCCACGCGGCCATTGTCGCAAGGGAGCTGGGCATACCCGCCGTTCTCGGCACGGGGAAAGCGACCCAGGACATCAACGAGGGCGACGTCATTGTGGTGGACGGCAACAAGGGCAGGGTGTGGAACAAGGGCCCGGGAGGCGAGGACAATGAATGAATACAAAGGGGGAAAACATTTGAAACGGATCCTTGCGGTGGCCGTAATCGCTCTCTTGCTGGGAACGGGGACACACCTATATTTGATGTACGAGGCCGCCAGATCGTTGGAGATAAGGTTCGAGCGCATGGACGATATCGACCACCTGGGTAACGGCAGGTACCGAATATCCTTCGCGCTGGGCTTTCATAATCCCCGGGACGTCGATATCGAGGCGCACGAATTGGACTATGACGTCTACATGGAGGACGAATTCGTAGGACAAGGAACCGCCCGGGACCTTGTCATTCCCCCTGGTAGGTCGAGCAGGGAGTTCTCACTGGACTTCGATGCAAGGGACGCCCCGGGGCTTGTAGATATATTGTTAAAGGACACCGCTGTCCTGACTGTGGAGGGCGAGGCAAAGGTGCCAGTGAAGGCCTTCGGAGCACTGGAGTGGGCCTCCGCCGAGGTCCCCTTCCGGGAGGAGAGGGAGGTAAAGGTCAGAGGTGTCTGAGATGCTGCACTTGGTATTGATGGATTCGGAGGTGGAGCTCGTGCCCGGGGAACTGTGGTACCATCCCTCTGTAAGGAGGCATTCGCAGCGGAGGGGTAAAAAACCGGGTAACATGTTACTTGACTCGTCATTCCATCACTCGGCGGTAAGGAAGGTGATGGGCGAAGACAGGGCCAATCGCAGGGGAAGGCCCGACATAGCGTTCATATGTTCTGTCCTTGCCCAGGAATCGATCTCCTGTCGGACAGGGAGGCTGCGGTTCTATATTCACACTAGGGAGGACAAGGTTCTGTTCTTTTCACCCGAGACGAGGGTGCCAAAAACATATCACCGTTTCCTCGGGCTGATTGAGAGCGTGTACCTGAACGGGGCCATTCCGAGCAACGAGGAGCCTTTGATAAGCATCGAGGACATGAACATCGGGGACCTTGTGGAAAAGGTCGGAGCGGACCGGGTGCTTCTGATGACAAAGGATGGAAATGTCGAATTAAAGGGAATAAAGCGGGAAAGCGAAAGGGATTACTGCGTTCTCATCGGCGGTTTTCCCAGGGGAAATTTTATTAGTTCCAAAGACATACACGTCCGACATGAAAGGGTGCGTGTGTTCGATAAGGAAATCCCTGCATATATTGCTGAAATGCAAGTATTATGCTGGTATCGATAATATTTTTGTTCGAAATATTTGTCATACTTTAACTTTTATTGACCGACAAGATTATATTTGTTATCGTCTGTCATGAGATTGTAAACGTAAGACGAATGTAAGTCAAATCATAGAAAATTATATATATGATGTAAGACATCATCATTAATTGCTAGAAGGGATGCAAGTAAGGATGCAATGTAATGGACCGTACGGATAAAGCACTCGGGTCCGAAAAACCAACGGTGAATACACTAGAGGGGAGTACGGCATTGCTCCCCTCACCTCTCTGGAAGGTGATATAAATGACATATGATGTAAGGGAGAAGGAGCCATCGGCAACCATAACGGAAACGATTTTTAACATATTCAATATCGCTCTGAACAGCCTCGTGGGCACGCATGAAGGCAGGGGAAAGGAGTGGGGAATCACCTTCGTGATAGGCGATTCGGAGACGATCATGAACAACTGCAAACTCAAGGCAAATCAGAAAGATCCGTTGGAACAGGTTAAAAAGGAGAATAGGAAGATAACAAGCCTGGTTTTCATAGATTGGCTGTTCAGAGAAATGCCCTTGATGGAGGGGGGAATAGTGATAAACGAGAAAGGCGAGGTTTTGGCTACCAATCGCTACTTCGAAACCAAGGTGTCCTTCTTCGAGCCGGACAGGGACGGGGAGGGCGGCGGAAGCAGGCATGCCGCTGCCAAGTCGATCACGAGCATCTCAAATTCGATCGCACTTGTAAAGTCCAGCGAGAACAGGCTTTCTTTCTACGGCAGGGGCAAACTCATGATGAGAGCAAAGCCATATGTCGTCCTGAGGCCGGGATACATCAAGTCCTTCATAGGCGGGCCTGATGACGAGTACGATCACGACAAGTGGAAAGGAAGCGGCGACGATGACGACAACGTGGAAAATCTGTGGGAAAGGCTGGCCCCGGCCTTTAACAACCTGTTTCCTGATGAGGACGCTTTGTACGACATCGGCCTCGATCTGGAGAACAGCGTCAACACCGACATATCAAGGAAAAGAAAGAAGCCCAACGTGCTGAAGACCATAACCCTGCAGAAGATAGAGGAGTTGGTCAACGTTGTGGACGAGGTCGAGGACGAGGAGATATTCCAGGACCTCGCCGGTGAGATGGGAGAAAGCCCGCTGGGCTGCCTTAGGGACAAGTGGTACCACAATATAAGAAAGTTCACTGTTGTCAAGGATCTGGAAAGGGAGCAGGCGGGCGGAGAAGAGGAGGGCGAGAGCTGGGACAATTACATATACTAGGTGGTGACAGAAATGGCAGATACTCAAAAGGTGACCGTCAGATTTCCGGTAAAGGTCATCGAGGACATCGAGGAGATACAGCGTAAATATAACTACAAGAACGTATCCGCGGTCCTGAAGGAGGCTGCAAGAGAGTTCGTGATGCTCAAGAAATCCACCCCCGGGGAGAGCAGGTTCGTTATTGCCCTGCCCGTGGGCTCGGTGGAGACAATGAAGGACCTGATCCGGATGGGAGATTTCCGTACCGAGGAGGACGTCATCAAGATGGCGGTTAGGGAATACCTTGATCGCAGGATCGAGTTCGTCATCGACAGGTACAAGGTCTTCAACGAGGTTGTAAAACAACGTATCGGGGAGCTTCACGTAAGGGAGAGCGGGGACATCAGGGCCAT
>CAZUZU010000129.1:0-8423 GCA_964624865.1 uncultured archaeon | reverse complement strand
TCTATTACAGCAACCAACATGTGATGAACGACTTTTTTTCCATAAATATCACCGCTGATGACCTGGGCGCGGGACTCGCATATGCTCAAGGTCCGAATATATTCAACCAAACCAATCCCGGCAAGAACATCATCAGGGATGAGGATTACGAGCAATTCTACAGGCTCCTGTACTTTATAGACACATATGAGAAAGGCGGGGCCGATATCAAAATCTCGGTCTTCGACAGGGTGGCCAACCCCTCTTATCTGACCCTCAAGCTGGTACTTGACAACGGAAATCCCATAACCTCCGATAACGCACCCCTTGACTGGATAAGTAAACAGGCCGTGATAGAGCTGAAGGAGAAAGATAACTTCGAAGGAGTGGGTATTACAGAGACATACTATACTCTGGATGGAAGTGAGCCCGACTTTAATTCCTCCACATATTCCCATAAGATCATCATAAGTGAAACAGGACATTACACTTTGAAATACTTCAGCATAGATTTCGTGGGCAACGTGCAGCCGGTGCAACTAGCTCCCACCATTAAGATCGACAAACTTCTCCCCGAGATTACCGGCGGACCTTACATTGAGCCCGAGAACCTGACGAGCCAGACCACCGGGTCCGTGGTGATCTCCGTTTCCCTGATAGATTACGGGGGGAGCGGTATCAACGAGAACTGGGTAATGTTCGATTATCACCTGAGCGGTAAGGAATACCAGGGATACAGATTGATGAGCAAGGCAGGTTACAAGTACTACTTCACCCTGGACGAGGATTGGTGGGCCTACGGCGGCCTGAAGCTTTACTGGAAATTCTCCATCAAGGACGTGGCGGGCAACTACTACAATACCACCGATCACGTGAAGCAGATCAATTACATACCAAAGGTCAACCTTCCTCCTGTGGTAGAGGTGCTCTCTCCGGTAGGCGGGGAATACTGGACGGGAGAACGCAGTATCAGATGGTTCGCCCAGACCCGGAGGGGGATTCCCTGGATTTTGAGATATGGGTCAGCTGGGACGGGGGGTTGAGCTATCTAAAGCTCGAGGAGGACATTCCCGGAGATATGCGGAGCTGGACCTGGAACACCTCCACCATGACCCATTCCCAAGGTGAAATGGTATATCGGATAAAGATAATCGCCAAGGAAATAGTGGGTGGAAAACAGGCCGAATCCGAGTCAAAGCTGTTCAGTATCTTCCATCCGAAACCGGGAGACGACCATCCGCCCGGCGTTGAGCTGTTATATCCCCTGGGCGGCGAGACCTTGTACGGGCCCACCGAGATCAGATGGAAGGCCCAGGACCCGGAAAACCACGGCCTGAGGTTCAATGTTTATCTAGTAATGATATACGAGAACGGCACCATGGAGAAGGTAGTCATCCAGGGAGACATCGGAGAGCCTTACAGGTCCGTTCTGTTCAATCCCGACGACATCGTTTTCCCGGCCTCCAGGGCCGTGAAGAACGGGAGCAAGTACCGAATAATGCTGGTGTGTTGGGAAACCAACGGCAGCCTCCCTTGGAAGATCGAGATAATAAGCGACCCCATAGAGATACACAATCCCGGTATCTTCGAAAACCATCCCCCCACGATAAGCTTGGTTTCGCCTTCCAGTGACACCGATGTCCACCTGGGAGAGGACCTGATCGTATCATGGCATGCGGAGGACGCCGACGGGGGCGATACGGAGCAGCTGACCTACAGCATATACCTGTCCCTGGACGGAGGACAAAAATACGTGGCCTTGGCAGAGGATCTGGCCCACGATACCACCTATTGGAGGGGAGAGCTGGAAGAAACAAACCTCTATTCCTCGGACCATTGCAGGATCAAGGTAATAGTCTCGGACGGACATTCACAGTACGGGGCCTCCATGGACATTTCAGAGCTATTCAGAATCCTACCCCCCCAGGAGAACGATTGGGACGGGGACGGCATACCGAACTGGTGGGAGCTTTATTACGGCTTGGACCCTTATGACCCCGACGATGCCCTCGAGGATTGGGACAAGGACATGCTTACCAACCTTGAGGAGTACCAGAGAAGCACAAATCCTTTGGAGATGGACACGGACGGGGACGGGATGCCCGACGGGTGGGAGCTACAGAACGGTCTGGATCCCAGGGACGGGACGGATGCGGAAATGGATCCCGACACGGACGGTTACTCCAACCTCCAGGAATACCTAAATTACACGGACCCCCGGGACCCGGAAAGCCATCCCGAGCCAATGGAAGAAGAGAGCAAGGAGGAAGGGGGGGACGGATGGCTGCTTGTTACGCTCCTCGCCCTGTTGGTAACCTTGGTCCTAATGGCGGTTCTTCACATAACCAGGCCGTCCGAATGGGAGATGGAGCCCGAGATGGAAAGAGAGGTGGAGGACTGGGTGAAAAGGCTGAGAAGGTCGAGGCCGATAGTCAGGGAGAAAGAGAAGAAGAAAGTAATTACCAAAAAGGTCTTGAAGAAGATCCGGAAGCTTCGGAAGGGGGAGGAAGAGGAAAAAGAAAAGAAGAAAGTACCGGCCTCTAAAAAGCCGGTGGACCTTTACATATCCGAAAAGGCCTTCAAGAAACTGCTCACCCATTGTTACGATTATGCGGAGGAAAGAAAGGAGGTAATGGGGCTCATGGTAGGGGACAGATATAAGTGGAAAGACAAGGAATATACCAAGGTGGACGATGTGGTCACCACCGATCTGGATTCTTCCTCGGTATATGTCCGGTTCAACAGGGAGGGATTCGAGGCCCTGTTCGAGGAGTTGGACAAACTTCCCAAGGATTACATCATCGTAGGCTGGTATCACTCACACCCGGGTCACACCACGTTCCTATCCGCAACCGACATAAGGACCCAGGAGGCCATGTTCAACCAGGACTTCCATAGTGCGGTAGTTGTGGACCC
The DNA here is from genome assembly GCA_964624865.1 of uncultured archaeon. Lineage (GTDB taxonomy): Archaea > Thermoplasmatota > Penumbrarchaeia > CAZUZU01 > CAZUZU01 > CAZUZU01. Next base: position 5,528 of record CAZUZU010000129.1, on the reverse strand, counting down.
GATCAATGTTCAAATGCAAGCATTCGGGGTAAAGGACGGGAGATCCTATTACAAGTCCTATGCAATACACAAGTAGAGGTAGAGAAATGGCAGGGAGAATGATCTCCACGCGCGACATAAACAGGGCGATAAGAGGTCAGATTAAACGCAATAAACCCGTAAGAATACTGGATCTGGGGGGACAGGATTCAATAGCAGTAGGCATAAGGTCCGAGGCGAAGATATTTGTCGAGGGTTACGCAGGAGATTACTTCGCTGCCATGAATGACGGCGGCATCATCACGCTAAAACCCGAACAAGGCGGGAAAACGGCGGGAAGGTACGTGGGAGACACTATGTTTTCCGGCGGCATTGTTGTCCAAGGAGGGGTGGAGGACCTATGCGGCCACTGCCTGAAGGGAGGAATAATAATCATACACGGAGACACCGGGAACGATCTTGGGGCAAGGTGTTCGGGAGGTGTAATAATCGTGGACGGAAACGCGGGGAACGGCACGGGTGCCTTTATGAGAGGGGGGGACATCATCATTACCGGCGGTTGCGGCATGAACACGGGCCAATATATGGAAGGAGGGGACATATACGTGAGAGGAGAGATAGGCTCTCTCGGGACCAATGCCAAACTAAGGGACATTGACGATGAGGACATCAAGAAATTGGATGCTTACATCAAACATTACGATATAAAGGTCGAGGCCGATGAATTCTCCAAGGTCTGCGGAAGGAAGAGGGGTGATTAAAATGTCCGAAACGTTTTGGACCGAGGACGTGGTCGAGAACCTTGCCCGGAAAGCTACGACCGGTGTGATGATAAGCTCCGGTCTTGGAGATTACAGGCGAGGAGAGACCATGATAGACGACCTGGTACTCATTTCCAAGAGTATCAAGGACCGTGTTCCCCGGGACCCGAACTTCGGCAATGTGGACACCACTGTGATCATCGGCAAGGGCAGGAGCAGAAAACCCCTGAAACTTTCCATGCCTTTTCTAATTTCACCACTTAGATTCCCTCATATAGGTAAGAATGCCCACATTGCACTGGCCAGAGCTGGGCTTAATGTTGGCGCGGGGGTCGGTGTCCAACCACATATACTCAAGGATATAAACCAGGAAGGAAGGAAAAAACTGGGCAAGGCAATTCTGCAGTTCCCCAAAGACCGTGAAGGGATCGATTTCGATGCTCTGGACATGGCAGACGCGATAGAGATCGATCTCACCAACATCACCAAGGGCATCATGCCCAACAACCACTTGGACATCTCCCACCCGAAGGATATCAAAAAGATCATAGGCATGCTGAGGGAGACCACCGAGTATCGAATTCCGATATTAGTTCGAATCCAGGCCTTGGACGTCCCTAATGATATAAAACATCTGGTAGAGGCCGAAGCCGACGGTCTTATAATAGACCGGAATCAAGAATCGGCAATTCTCCGGCCAAAGGTACTTGCCAGGGGTTTCGGACTGGCTCAACCTGTTGCTGTTTCCATGGCCCACAAGGCACTGGTAAAGATGAAGGGAGAGGAAAAGGGCATATCCATAATCTCCTCGGGTGGTGTTAGGGACGGCATGGACGCGATCAAATATCTCGCCCTTGGTTCAGGCGCATTGGATATGACGATCCCACCCTTGGTCGCCCTGGGATGCACATTATGCGGAGAGTGTGCCAACAACAAATGCCCGGAAGGGATAGCAACCACCGATGCCGGGGCTATGGACAAACTGGACATAGATGACGGCACCATCAAGGTCGGCAATCTCCTGATAGCCATGAACAATGAGATAAGACATCTGCTGGGACTTATGGGCGTTGAGAAACTCCGCGAACTTAACAACGAGTACCTGCGCAGCACGGATTACTCCACAGCTGCCACAACGGGAATAAAACTGGCGGGATTCGACGAAGTACTTCCTTTTCTGGGCATATAAATCCGGAACTCCGAAGATCAAAGTGTCCAAGCTTTTACAGAAAAGTATATTTATTCTGGTTACCTTATACATCGATGTAGTATGAAGAAAAAGAAGAAGAAAAGCAAGATTACCAATAAAAAGCGTAACAAAAAACGTGTTGGTAAAGACGAGATCGAAGATTGGGTCGGAGACGAAGGTATAAAGAACTCCGAGGACGTAAAGATTCCGGAGAAGCTTATAGATCATGTCATTGGCCAGGAACAGGCCGTCGAGGTGATCAGGAAGGCGGCCAAACAAAAAAGGCACGTGATGCTGATAGGGGACCCGGGCACAGGGAAGTCCATGCTGGGAAGGGCCATGGCCGAGCTTTTACCCAGGGAAGAGCTAGAAGATATTATCGTATTTCCAAATATAGAGGACTCGAACGAGCCCAAGATACGCACGGTACCCGCGGGCAAGGGCAAGGAGATTGTGAGGCAGAGGAAGAAAGAGGCGAACCAGAAGAAGGAAGGGGAGACCAGATTCAAGATGATGATATTCTTCCTCCTTGTGGGCATGGCCGTGCTTCTATCCATTATATATCAGAACTGGATGATATTCATAGCAGGTATAATCGCAGGGGCGATACTCTTAATGGCGCTTAGGTTCGTATCATTCAAGCAGGAGAAGGACCTGGTGCCAAAATTGATAGTCTCCCACAAACCGGGAGAGATGGCCCCCTTCGTGGACGGGACGGGGGCCCATTCCGGTGCCTTACTGGGAGACGTTAAGCACGACCCGTTCCAAAGCGGTGGACTGGAGACCCCCGCCCATGAAAGGGTGGAAGCCGGCTGTATCCAAAAAGGGCATAAGGGTGTCCTTTTCATCGATGAGATCAATATCCTGAAGATCGAGGCACAACAGTCGCTGCTCACCGCAATACAAGAGAAGAACTTCTCCATTACCGGCCAGAGCGAGAGGAGCTCGGGGGCCATGGTCAAGACGGAACCGGTGCCCTGCGATTTTGTTCTGGTGGCTGCCGGAAACCTGGACAGCGTCAAAGGGATGCACCCCGCCCTTCGCTCCAGGATAAGGGGATACGGATACGAAGTATACGTAAACAACACCATGCCCGACAAGCCGTCGAACCGCAGAAAATTGGTACGGTTCATTGCCCAGGAAGTGACCAAGGACGGAAAGATACCTCACTTCGACCGCAAGGCCATTGCTGAGATCCTAAGGGAAACCAGGAGAAGGGCGGGAAGAAAGGGGCAGCTTACCCTGAGATTAAGGGAGCTTGGCGGGTTGATCAGGGCGGCGGGCGACATTGCCTTGGAGCGAAAACACAAGATGGTAAGAACGAAGGATGTGTTCGACGCGAAGCTCATAGCAAAGTCCTTGGAACAGCAGGTTGCGGACAGATACATAAGGGAAAAGAAGGAATACGGCGATATAATAACCGTGGGATACGAAGAGGGAATGGTCAACGGCCTTGCGGTAATGAACGCAACCACGGAGATGAACGAGTACAGCGGCGTCCTCATAAAGATAGCCGCTGAAGTCACACCTCCTCAATCTAGGGAGGAGGGGAGGATCATCGCAACAGGCAAACTCGGAGATATCGCCAAGGAAGCGGTGCAGAACGTCTCCGCGCTGATTAAAAAACACACCGGCCAGGATATTAGCAGATACGATATCCACATTCAGTTCATCGGGACCTACGAGGGAGTGGAGGGGGACAGCGCATCGGTTTCCATTGCCACCGCGGTGGTATCAGCTCTGGAGGGGGTACCCGTGGACCAGAGCGTGGCCATGACAGGGTCCTTGTCAGTGAGAGGGGACGTACTACCTGTAGGCGGTGTTATGGCCAAGATAGAAGCTGCAGTAGAGACAGGAATAAAAACGGTAATCATCCCCAAGCTCAATAAAAAGGACGTTCTATTGGACCCGAGATATAAAGCAAAGGTCAAGCTGGTTTATGCGAACAATATCCGTGACGTCCTAAAATACTCCCTGGTGGGTAGAAAGAAGGACAGGATAATCTCAAAGCTCAGCTCGTTCAAGGTTGCAAAGCTCATACCGGACAAGGAGAACTTAGACATTCAGCCGGAGGCTTAAAACACAGAGATGCAATAATCGGTCTATCGCTCCCTTTTTATCTCGACCAGCTTCACTTCATATCTCAAGACATGATTTGCCCTGGGATCATTGGTGGTATCGTATTTTATCTTAAAGCTCACGCTGTCCACCCAATCCACATATCCACCGTAATTGTTATACTCCACGGCCATCCCCTCCTTTGCATTATGCTGTATGGTAATGGTGGTAGTGTTCTTGGCAACCACTGTGGCCTTCCAGGATTGATAGGAGAGAACATGGCCCATTTCGGGATCGTGCATAATGGAGACATTATCGCCGTTCAACGACTCAACAATCACCGGCCAAGACCAGGTCTCGTTCTCCACGTAAAGATTGTTCTTCGGCTCCTGGCCGTACCTTTCCCTGAACTCAAGCGCGGTTATCGTCTCGTGCCTGGGCAGTTCCTTCCTGAGGGGCAGAACCACTGACTGGTAATTCGCATAGCCCTTCTCCGGGCTCACGGATATTGTCTTCTCTTCGCCTTTGGACATGCCGATCAGGCCCTTGATGAACCTGAGGGGTACCTGCTTGACCGTGTAGTATTCCTCATTGTCTGGACCTGGCGGAGACGTGGGCTCAGTTCCAAGATATATTGGTCTCGATCCGTCTTCCAAAAGTGTGAAATTGTCTGTCTTGGGTATGCTGTCATCCTCCGCCACGTCCTCGGATGTGGTCTCGAAAACCTGGCCCGTATCCTCGAAATATGCGGTGTACTTTACCTGTACGAAGTCACCCCATTGTGCGCTCTCCGGCGAGTAGAAACGGCCTGTTTCCTTCTTTTCGTCTTTTACATATGTGGTCTGATACCAGTTGTATCCGAGTACGGATAAGCCTATGATTATCAATACGAACATAGTACCAAAACAGAGTACGTCGGGATTGACTGTTTGCCACCACGGTTTCTTTCTCGCCATAAGATATCACTCTTGGGGAGATGGTAAGTATAGATGTAATATATAAATATTTACAAAATCAAGATCATATTGAAATAGTAAATAAAATAAAGATTAGTAGAAAAGAAGAATATGATTTGAAGACGAAAGAATATCTCATATTATTAATGTTATAATAATAAAAGAGAGAAAAATAGAAAAAGGATCAGGCGCCCTCCACTTCTTCCTCTTCATCTTCCTCGAAGAGCTCCTCTTCTTCTCCTTCTTCTTCCTCAAAGAGTTCCTCTTCTTCCTCGCCCTCCTCCAGTTCTTCCTCTTCTTCCTCGAAGAGTTCCTCTTCTTCTTCTCCTTCTTCTTCCTCGAAGAGTTCCTCTTCTTCTTCCTCAAAGAGTTCCTCTTCTTCTTCTCCTTCTACTTCTTCTTTTTCACGCTTCAACACTCGGAGTTTCCTTTTTGGCATATTTGCACCTCCACGCGAGCCTGAAGGTTCTCACCTTACATACATAAATTGTTTACTCGTTATTAAATCTTTCTATCTAATAAATCGCGTGTGCCATAGAATCAATTTTTTCTTGTAAGACTTGATTTTTATAGATACTATAACTT
>CAZUZU010000128.1:0-8636 GCA_964624865.1 uncultured archaeon | reverse complement strand
GAAATAATTTCCTTGTTATTGATGTCATTAGATGGATGCTTTTCTACAGTCTCAATTCCACGGAATAGACCATCATATCCCGGGCGATTTTCGTGTTCGGGAATGTCGCCCTCGCTTCTTCCAAAAGTTTCTTTGAATCCTTTTCGTACCTTGGCGATATATGGGTAAGTATCAACTTTTCAACACCCGCCTTTTTCGCTATATCTGCGGCCTCTCCGGCGGTTGTATGGCCGTACCTCTGCATCTTTTCCTGTATATCATAGGAGCCGGTGGAATCATGGATAAGTACATCTGCGTCCCTTGCATACTTGACAACATTCTCTGTGGGCACAGTGTCCAGGGCATACACCACCTTCCTCCCGGGCCTGGTGGGGCCGAGGACCATGTCCGGGGTGATGATCCGGTCCTTGACCTCTATGGACTCTCCTCTCTGTAACTTGCCGAACATCGGGCCTTCGGGAATGCCCAACTCTAGGGCTCTGAGCTTGTCGAACTTTCCCGGCCTTTCCGCCTCCTGGAACACGTAGCCCAGGGTGGGAATGTCATGATGCTTCAGGCCGAAGGGAATTATCTTGTACTTCTTCATATCCAATTCCATGCCCTGGTCGAGCTCGTGGACCTTTACCGGGAAACCTATACCCACGTAGCCCGAGGCCATGAAGCCCTTCATGAAGCGAACCGTTCCCTTTGGCCCGTAGACATCGATGTCCTTCTTCCTGTCGTTCATGTGCATGGTCTGAAGCATGCCCAGCAGGCCAAGGTAATGATCGCCGTGAAAATGGGAGATGAAGACCCTATTCAACTGCATGAAAGTAACCCCTTCGGCCCCCATGATCTGCCTCTGGCTCCCCTCGCCGCAGTCGAACAGGACAAGCTCCGAGCCGAACTTTATTCCCACAGAGGACACGTTCCGGGTAAGGGTGGGATAAGACGCCGAGGTTCCAAAGAAATAGAGGTCCAGGTTCACCTGTTTACCACCCTGCTCCGATATAGGTAAAGCCCTTGCCCCGGGCCTCGCCTGGCTTCAGGGCCCTTCGACCGTCCAGTATTACGGCACCTTTCATAAGCATTTTTACCTTGTCCAGGTCCATCTCGCATATCTCTTCCCAGGCGGTCTGGATAATTACGGCGTCCGCACCCTCGACTGCCTTATAAAGGTCGTCGGTGAATTGCAGATTTTTCTCCTTTGCCTGGAAATGTTCTTTGAAATTATCAAGGGCTATGGTGTCGTAGCATACCACGGCGGCTCCCTCTCGCAGCAGTTCGGTGCAAAGGGGAAAGGCCCTGGATTCCCTAACGTCGTCGGTCTCTGGCTTGAAGGCAAGGCCGAGAACGGCGATCCTTTTATCTTTGAAAGTGTCGACCTTTTCTTTCAACAGGCCGAGGGCCCAACCTGGCTGCACATCGTTCACCTTTACAGTGGCGTCCATCATAAGAGCGTCGACTTTTCGTTCTTCAAACAGGGCCCTCAAAGCCTTGACATCCTTGGGGAAGCAGCTTCCCCCGTATCCCAGGCCGGCGTTGAGAAAGGGCCTGCATATTCTTTTGTCAAGCGCGGCGGCGTCCATGACCTCGTAGACATCTATACCAAGGGCCGAGCAAAGGCGTGCCATCTCGTCGGCAAATGAGATCTTGACAGCAAGGAATGAATTAGCCACATATTTGATCATCTCCGCAGTAGTGATTGATGTAAAGACCTTGGGACATTGAAATGAGGTGTACAAGTTAACAAAGTGCTCCCTTGTCCGTCTTAGGTCGGCACCCGCCACTATCCTGTCCGGATTAAAACTGTCCTCCATGGCCATCCCCTCCCTGAGGAACTCCGGGTTCGAGCCGTAGCCCCAGCCCCTGCCGTATGGCTTGCCGGATGACTTTTCGATGAGAGGAACGATCTTTTCCTTCCCGGTGGTGGGGACCACCGTGCTCTTGGTTACCACGGTGTGCCATCCCTTCTTCTCTTTTATGGCCTTGCCTATCTGTTCCGCCGCGGCCTCCACGTAGCTTATGTCCATGCTCCCGTCCGGCCTTGATGGAGTGCCCACGCATATCAGGGTCATCTCAGAGTTACGGACCGCTGCGTCCAGGTCGGTGGTAGCCTCCAGCCAGCCATCCCCCACGGTGGTCTGCAGAAGCTCCTCCAACCCCGGCTCGTAGATCGGTGCCTTTCCGCCCCGCACCATCTCCACCTTCTCCTCGTCGATGTCTAAGCATATCACTTCGTGGCCTGACTTGGCGAAGGTCACGGCCGATACAATACCGACGTAACCCATGCCCACTATACTTACCTTCATGTCATATCACCTTGGATGGTATACGCAATCATAAAGGGTTTAATATTGTTTTGGAATCGTGGAATCGAGACCGCAACCTTAAAATTGTCTATATACTTATTACCATAATATCAATATTCCAGGTGATCTTTGGTTTGAACATCCTCGTGCTTTCCATTGATGATTACAGCGCTGCCAAGCCGTCGGGAAGGGTATTGAACACCTTGACATTGACCAAAGAACTATCCCGACTTGCAAAGGTGACCTTTGCCGCCACCACCGCCATACATCCGAACAACAGGGTGGAGGGGGTGGAATGTATAACGATCCCGGGTAGGGTGGGAAGGGAAGAGATACGAAGGCCAATCAAATCCCTGATAAACATCTCAAGGCTATACAGGGGCCTGAAACATATCCTTGAGGGATACGATATCGTCTACAGCGACGCCACCTACTACCCCAAACTAGGCCGGGGCATTGCCAAGCACGCGGTGGAGGCGAACAGCATCATCGGTACCGAGCTGAGGATGAAGGCCTCCGTTCCCCTTACCGGCCTGATGGCGCGATGGGCGGATTATTTGGAGAAGAGAACAATGAGAAACGCTGATGTCTGCATTGCAGTAACCCCTCAGCTGAGAGAATATCTCATGAACAGATACGGACTGGATGGTGGGAGGGTGCATCACGTTCCCAACGGCGTGGACACGGATCATTTTGCCCGCGTTAATAAAGAGAAGGTTAAAAAAATAAGGGAAAAATACTCCCTCAGCCGGGGAAAGACCGCCATATTCGTTGGCGGGTTCCGGCCTTGGCACGGTGTTTGCGAGATCGTGGAGGCGTTTCGAGGAGCAGTGAAAAATGAGCCTGACGCTAAGCTGCTAATGGTGGGCGACGGCCCTCTGCGAGAAGAGATGCGGGAGCTGGTCAAGGACAAAGGCTTGGAGGACAGTGTTGTATTTACTGGCCAAGTCCCCTACGCCGAGGTTCCGAACTTTCTGCATGCCTCCGACATAGGCGTATATTACTCCCGGCTCTCCGATCTGCACCGGATCATCGGAGGCAGCCCGCTGAAGGTGGGCGAATACATGGCCGCCTCCCTTGCAGTCATTGCCGGCCCCGTCCCCTACATAAGCAGGGCGGAGAGCGAGGCCGGGGCCATGCTCGGCGTAAAAGACGAGCGGGGGCTGGAAATGGCTTTATGCTCACTTCTCGGCGACCAGGAACTCAGGAAAAGTTACGTGCTCAAAGGCCGCGAATACGCGGAAAAAAACCTCTCCGTGCAGGTGGTGGGTAAAAAGATATACAACATACTGAGGGGAGTGGTGGATTGAGGATACTCATGGTGCTTTCGGACCATACCTTTCCCCCCGACATAAGGGTTGAGAAGGAGATCGGCTCGCTCCAAGAGGCCGGTCACGACATAGGGCTGGTCTGCCTCGAACTAAAGGGGGAGGGGAAAAGGGACAGCTGGCACGGTGTCCCGATATGGCGGATGAAGATGCCGCTTCATTCGGTGAGGATGGTGGGCCGTCTCCTCGACCTCTGGTTCCTCAGGCACCGGAAACGGAAGGAGATAAGGGCAGCGGCCAGGGAGTTTGGACCGGACGCGATCCACGTTCATGATCTACCGCTGGCACTGGCTTCGGCGAGGGTGGCCAAGGAACTCGGGGTGCCATTGGTGGCGGACTTCCACGAGCATTATCCCGCGCTGATAAAGGACAAGGTGCCCCGTTTTCTCTCCCGCTATGTATTCAAAAAACTTTTAGCCGAGGAGGGAAGGGTGGTTGATATAGCTGATGCGGTGATCACCGTGGCCAAGGAGAACGTGGAGCGAATAAAACGGAGTTACGGCAAATCGAAGGTGTACGAGGTGACCAACGGCGCCGACCTGAAACGACTGGATAAGATAATATATAACAACAGAGGGGCGGAAAGAGATTACGATCTTTGCTATGTCGGCGGCATAACAGCGGACAGGGGTCTTCTCACGGTTATCAACGCCCTTGGATACACTGAGAAAAAGCTGAGGATGGTTGTGGTGGGTGAGGGTAGGCCCAGATCCGCACTGGAAGAGAGGGTGAGAAAATTGGGGATTGACGTTCGATTTACAGGATGGCTGGATTTCGAGGAGGCAATGACCTACCTGCTGTCTTCCAAGATCGGGGTGGTGCCCCACAGCGCCACGGTCCAGAGGGACCATACTCTTCCGCACAAGCTGTTCCAGTGCATGGCACTTTCCACCCCTGTGCTCGCCAGCGACATTACATCCATCGCTAGGGTCGTCCGGGCGTGCCGATGCGGCAAACTTTTCGACACTAAAGATGCTCGATCATGCGCAAGGGCCATGGATCAGTTAATGGAGGCGTGGGAAGACGGGGAGATATGGAATGAGATGGGCGGTAACGGGCGGTCGTGTGTGAAAAAGAGATATTCTTGGGAGCGCTGCGGCCGGATATTGAACGGAGTGTATTCAAGATTGGAAAAGAGGGAGAAATAGATGAAGATACTCATGCTGCTCTTCAACAGGCCTTATCCTCCGGACGAGAGGGTCTCCCAGGAGATCAAGAGCCTTCAGGCGGCGGGTCATCAAGTGAAGTTGTTGGGGCCTAGGGGAAAGGGGCAGAAGGCAAGAGAGCGGGTGGAGGGGGTCGAAGTAATAAGGCTGAAGAGATATCCCTTCGTCGCCTTCGAGCTCTTGGTGGTTCACAAGGCCTGCCAAATGAACAAGGAATGGGATTTCGACGTGGTGCACAAGCACGACATACCCATGGGCTTGGGCACTGCCGTGATGATCAAAAAGATGCTGGGTAAAAAGCTGGTCATCGATCTCCACGAGAACTGGACCGGGCTGATGAGGGCCGCATCGGGCAGGAAGCCAGACATGAGGACTAAGATTTTAATCAAGTTCATGGAGAGGACGGAAAAGAGGCTGTTGGAGGAGGCCGACGGGGTCATCTCGCTGTGTCCCGAAGAGATAGAGCGATTGGAGGCGATGGTTCCCGGAACAAGGGAGAAAACGTGGCCGGTGGGTAACTTCGCACACGTGGAAAATATAAAGGGGGCCCTACGGTCAGCGTTGGAGGGGGAGAGGGCCGTAGAGCTGCCGCAGGTTATAGGGGAGGCTTTGAAATTTATAAACAAGAGGGAAAGCACAGTCATCTACTACGGGGCCTTGGGTGCGCACAGAGGCGTTGATACCCTGATCAGGGGATTCGCCAGGGCTGCCCGAGATCGCCCGGGGGCAGGTTTGGTCATAACGGGCGACAATCCTGGAAAGTCCTATCTCCGTGAGCTCAGGGCACTGGTCAAGGACCTTGGAATAGAAAGCAGCGTATTTTTCACCGGCTGGGTGGATTATCCCCACGGTATGCTGCTCATTCACCGCTCGGACCTGGGGACGGTGCCCTATGCAAGGACGCCTCAGACAGAGAACGCGGTGCCCCACAAGCTTTTTCAGTACATGTATCTCGGGAAACCGCTCCTGGTAAGCGATGTTAGCTCCCTGAAAAGAGTGGTCAAAGAGGCCGGGTGCGGGATGGTGGCAAGGGCGGGGGACCCAAAGGATTTCCACAAGGTTATAAGCGAGGCCTTGGGAATGGGGCGGGAGCGATTGGCGGAAATGGGAGCAAGTGGAAAAGGGGCCGTCACGGAGCGATACAATTGGGACAAGGCGGCGGAAAATCTGCTCGATCTCTACAATACAATATAGGGCCAGGCAATATTATTCTTCATCTCCGTCATTATGTTTTTTTCTCCCCAGTGTCCCGGATATTATCCTTTTTATCCCTTTGATCTCGGCTGGTTGGAAAAAGCCGACGAGGTAGAGGAGGGTGGGATACATGCCGAGTATGAATGCATGGTAAGCTATGGAATAGAGCAGGCGTTGAGGCTGCACGAACCACCCTGGTATGAAGAGCAAAACGGATACAAGGGCGATCTTTGCCAATCGATGCCATTCGTAATTTATGGGATAGAACTTCTGATTGTAATAGTACCTGGGAACCACCATCAGGAAATAACACAGTAGGGTGGTGAAGGCCGCGCCCATCATCCCGTAACGAGGTATCGCCAGGAAGTTCAATCCAATGTTCAGACCAGCCCCGAAGAAGGTGATATAGGCATAGTACTCGGTCTTCTTCTCGAATGCGATCCCCAGGCTCAATGGCCAGGAAAGGCCGTGGAAGAGATAGGAAAGGAGGATAAGCGGGATGACAAGGTGGGCGCCCCAATACTCCTCGGGGGAGATGAGCCGCAGTATGTCGAAGGAGAAGACGGATATCCCCAAGGTGAGTAAAATCCCGAAGGCCACGAAATAGGTTAGGATCTTTCTATAGTATTGATCGGCGTTCTTTTCCTTTCTCACCGAATATTTCATGGGACCCCAGATCGTTATGAAGGGGGTTATGAGAAGGACCTGTATTATCATCCCTATCTTGTAGCCCAGATTATATATGCCAACCTCGCTGAGAGAGGCGAACATCTGGAGTATGTACTGGTCGAAATAGGTAAGCACCAGGCCGGCCAGAGCGGCGAATACCAGGGGATAGCCGAAGCGCACCAGCTCCCTGCTGAGTTTGGGGGAGTAAGATAAGGTTATGGACCGGCTGGTGTATAAAAAGGCCAGTACGCAGAAAACGAAATTGGTAATGAACCGGCCCAGTATGACCCCCATTATGCCGTATTCCTGGAAGACAACAAAATAGATTATAAGGAACACCTGTAGAAAGAAGGTGGCGATGTTGAAGCCCGCGTACTGCTTGGACTTCTTTTCCGCCCGCAGTATATAGTAGGGCAGGCTTACCAGCAGCATGAAGGCGCTGGAAAAGAACATCAGCATGAAGTGCTGCGCGTATTTTGTTGTGGAGAATATCAGGGACGAGAGATAGGGGGATACAAAGAAGCCGAGCAGGATCATTGCCGAGCAGGATGAGAACAGGACTATTGTGGCTGTGCCTGCCAACTTCTTCTGATATCCTGCCTCGTCCGACTCGTAATAGAAACGGAAGAAAGCCGACTGTATGCCCATGCTGAACAGCTTGGAGAATATGGTCAGTGTGATGAGGATAAGGGAGAGAGCGCCGTACGCGGCCGGTGGCAGATAATGGGTGTAAACAGGTATGAGGATCACGCTGGCGGCCGTGGTCAGGGTGGTGGCCGCACCGTAGATCAGAGCATGCTTCCCGGTTTCCCTTATCTTGTCAAATGTAGAAGACGGCATATGGATTGTGTATAATTCGGGCATATATATTTATTTTCAAGCAAGACGGTTGGATTGAGACCCGGCCTCATATAATGACCGGCAGGACCCTGCATGCCCGGAGTCTGTCTACTGACCCTCGTCTCCCCGGTATGAACTTCGTGTCCACATTCACACCGCATACCCCGATCCCGTCTACGGAGCCTCGCCCACCAGCACACGTCGGTATAGATCCAGCATTCTCCTGGATACCCGGGCCCAGGAGTATCTCTGCACCGCCATCTTTCGCGCCGTTTTTCCCATCTCGATTCTCTGTTCGTCATTGCTCAGAAGGATAGTGGCTTTTATAGCCAGGTCCCGGGGATCACCCAATCGATGGGAGAGGCCGTTCTTTCCGTCCTCTATGATGTCCCTGGGTCCGTCCCGATCGGGACCGAGCACGGGCTTTCCGGACGCCATGGCCTCCAGGAAGACAACGCCGAAGGCCTCCTCGCGCGATGGGGCGCAGAAGAGATCGCAGGCATTGTACCATAGCTGGAGCTGGGGCGGGGCCTTGGTGCCCACGAAATGAACCTGATCATCCACATGGAGCTCTTTGGCCAGGCCACCCAACTCCCGTTTCATGGGGCCGTCGCCCACCAGGTACAAACAGGCATTCTTCACCCCCCGCTTTATCAATGGAAAGGCCTTTACCAAGAGGTCCGGGCCCTTTATCTCTTCCAGCCTCCCCACAAAGAGTATTATCTTTCTATCTTGGGGCAGAGCCAAAGCAGACCTGGCTTTTTCCACGGGTATGGACCTGAAATCCTCCGGGTTAACGCCGTTTGGCAGGACCGTAATCCTTTGGGGATCGCCTCCCAGGCCCAGGGCCTCTCTTTCAATGGCTTCCGACACCGCGGTCACTGGTCGACCTTGCTTTAATATCTTCCTGAGAAGGGTCAATTTCTTCCCGTATTTTGCCTGTTCAAAACTGGCACCGTGCTCAAGGGAATGGTGGCGGTTGATGGTAAATATGGAGGGGACATCCGGATCCAGAAGGTCAAAGGCCAGCAGGTTGGGGCTGGGAAGCTGAACGTGGATTATATCAGGCCTTGCCTTGTGTATCGCCCATTTGAGATAGACCGTTTCCAACAGGGTTTCTGTGAACTCGGTGGGGTGAAACCCTTCGT
>CAZUZU010000127.1:5881-8690 GCA_964624865.1 uncultured archaeon | reverse complement strand
ACGTAAACTTGACGACCAGGTCACGCAAGTGACAGCAGTGGGCATTTTATGCGTATGTTCTCTCATTGACCGGCATAAAATGCCGGCCGAGCCAAAACCGTAGTTTTTGGTGAGAGTGGGCAAGTTTTGGAGGGGCATTTCAATCACGTAAACTTGACGACCAGGTCACGCAAGTGATAGCAGTCGGCATTTTTTGCATATGTCATCTCATCGACCGGCATAAAATGCCGGCCGAACTAATCATATTGTATCTACTTAGGCGGGTTCTTCAATACGCCCTTTGATCCGCACTCCGGGCATTTAAGTTTCATGGGGAACTCCCACTTGTCAACAGGGATGTCGGCACCGCATTTGGGGCAGGAAACGGCCTTCTGCTCCCCTGGTCCCTTCTTTTCCTCCGCCTCCATTTCCTCCAATTTCTTCTTCCAATCCTCCGCCTCCTTCTCCTTGCCGGACTTCTTCAGGTATTCGGAGATCATCTGGTAGCCCTGCTTCCAGTCCTTGTGTTTCTCCAGCCCCATCTTGCAGTACTCCACCAGCATCTCCATGTCCAGCCCCATCTTCTCCCTGTTCTTAATGATCTCTTCAATGACTTCCTTTTCCATTTTCGAATGCGTGCTCTGATCTATATCGAACCTGTCCCTCAGACCGTCCAGCATCAAAATCTCTTCCGGAGGCAGCTCGAAGTCGTCCCATGCCAAGCTCAGCGCATCCCTATACAGCTCCTCGGGCTCCATGTCGTCAGGGCTCTTGGTCTCTACATCCCCCACATGGGGCGGCGGTGGCGGTGGCTCTGGAGCCCCACCTTCCTCTTCCCTCTCTTGTTCCTTATCTTCCTGCGGAGCTTTATCCTCTTCCTCACCAGTCCCTTCTCCCTCCTTGGATTCCGGCTCGGGCTTTTCATCCTGGCCTTCATCCTCCTGTTTTTCCTCCTCCGGATTTTCTTCATCGCCTTCCTGCTCCGTCTTTGCCTCTTCGCTGCCTTCCTCTTCTTTGTTTTCGGCTTTCATGTATCATCGCCACCTAAGGTCTAGGGTAGGACTAAGGGTATACACGGAGAGTTTTATATAATTTTCTTAAAGAGGAGTAAAAACAATTAATTATATTGAACGTCATATGTAGCATCGTAAAAATGGCAGTGAAATCCCTACTCAAAGCGTTACCGGAGCTGAAGAAAGAGGTCGGGACCAAGGACAAGGTCCTGGTGTTCATTAACTCGAGCGCATTAAGATCACTCTACCCCCATGGATTTGGGGGCCTGACCCCCGTATTGAATTCCCTGGCCTCCAATGAAAAGTACGATTTCGTGATCACTGGGCCCCATAGCCCGGAGGAACTCCAGAGCGTAATGGAAATAGCAGGGGCCATTTACGCGCCGTTCTGGGGCCTGGAGATCAACATGGGAAATATTAACTACCTTAACCCGGACTCCATGGCGTATACAAGGGCAATGAAAGAGATACAGGAGGGACTTGGCGAGATACCCGGCCTGAAGATAAAGCAGGATAAATACCAGTTGTCAATAAATTACGACGATGTTCCGGACCCGGATGTTCTGGAGGTGAGGAAGAGCATACTAATGGCCGTAAAGGGGCAAAAGAGAGTGCCCCTGGAACCCGTGCAGGGAAAGAAGATTTTATCCGTCCGGCCAAGGAAGGGGATGGACGAAGGCGCCATATCGATCATATACAGCGAGGCGTCCAAGGGAGACACCCTTGCCGTGTTCTTCGGCAACATCGACAGGGATATGAGGGCGTTGAAAACACTCCGGTCCCTGGACTCGGACTGGTTCGTTCACCTCGGACCGCATGACAAACAAGATAAAAGAAAGTACTTCGCGGCCTCCAGCGCGGTGGAACTACAGCAAACATTCCAGCTGCTGGATACCGATCTCGGAACGGAGCAGGATATATTCTAATCGATCTTCAATTCCTCGCCCTGCTCGTAGCTCAGGTTGTTCTTCAGTGCAATCTCGGCCTTCATAAGCTCCATGCCAAGATACAGTGCGTGGTCCGTTCTGGATATCAAGCCCAGGTCGGCAAGGGTGTGTGAAATTGCGTCCGCCCTTTCACCAACCACAACCTTGTTCAGGCGGCCGGAGGTCACCTGCACCTTCTCCTCCCTCCTGACATTAAGGTAGTGCTCCACCACTATCTTCTTCCTTCTCTTATCCAGATAGATGTAGAAGAATCCCTCGGGGTCGAAAACGAACTCAGTCTTCCTCTTGGCCTCGATCTCCTCAACTTCCATAACTATATCTCCTCCTTCAATTGCTCGGCCGCCTTCACCATGTTGCCCAGCTTCTTCCTTGCAACCTCCCTGCTCAGGTGGCGGAGGCCGCAGTCTGGGTCGATCATCATTTTCGGGCCGAATATATCATAACCCCTTCTCAACATGGAACGGATGCTCGACACGCTCTCCACCTCCATGTCATCCGATTTAAGGCAGCCGAGGCCTATCATCTTATCCCCGGGAAAATCATCGAACAGATCGAGGAGCCCGGGGTTCCTGGCAAACTCATGATCGAGGACCAGGACACGGGGAAGGTCCATCAATTTATCCACTATGCCAGAGATGTCGCCGCAAACGTGCAGAGCGGGGACAGTATCCTTATCAAGGCCGGAAAACAGCTCGTCCAACAGCTCTCCTGCATGAGGGGGGTAATCAACGCTGAAGAACGGCTCGTCCACCTGTATGATATCCACCAGGGGAGACAGCCCCCTCACCGCATGGGAAAGCACCCCCGCAAGAGCCGTGGAGAGCTCCTCCCTGCCACCGTAGTATTGATCCCCGAGGGACATGGACATTG
>CAZUZU010000127.1:0-5871 GCA_964624865.1 uncultured archaeon | reverse complement strand
TTGTATGGGGACCCGTCACGCAGACCTTGAGGCCCGCCCTGTCACCTATCATGTCCCTTGCCCGCTCGGTGTCCTTTATTATCCTATTCCCACGCCACTCAAGCTCGTCCACCACCAGCCATTTCTCCCTCTTCCTTATACCCCGGAACTCAGAGGCGTAGAGGCTTACCATGTCGGTTCGGACCTGCCCGTCCGTAACAAAGTCCAGACCGGCCGCTATCTGATCCTCCACCGCCCATTCCATTACCTTGAGGAAGGGATCGGTCTGCTCAATGTAATCGTACACTATGTCCTT
This sequence comes from uncultured archaeon, assembly GCA_964624865.1. GTDB lineage: Archaea > Thermoplasmatota > Penumbrarchaeia > CAZUZU01 > CAZUZU01 > CAZUZU01. The sequence goes on along the minus strand of CAZUZU010000127.1, from coordinate 5,576 downwards.
GGTTCCAAGGTTAGGCGGATAGGAACCCACCACGGTGGTGGCCAGCTCCAGGTCCGTGATGTTCAGGGCATTAACCCCCTGGGATGCCGGTCCTCGGGAGCAATAGCGAAGTAATCATCCACTGCCTCCGAAACGAAGATGTCCGCCATGGCCACAGGCGGAAAGGCCTTGGGGCCGTTCTCTATTGGGCCGTATATCATCCAGTCCGCGCCGAAGAAGGGTAATATTCCGTTGGCGGCGGCGTCGCAAAGGTCGAACATCTCCTCCCCGCCGTTCTCGCTGAGCCACTTCCAAGAGCCGACCGTATTGTGGATGGCAAGGCCCGCGGGGTAGCCCAGGGTATTCTTGAACACGGGCAGGGCCCTGATGTTCTCGCCGGCACTGTTGCCGAAGGGTGTGGCCGCGGTGTCCAGCATCAGGTTCTCGATACCGCATTCCCTGGCAATGGGTATCAAACCCTTGTCAAGGTAGACGTCGCCGTCCCTGAGTATCTTCAACCTGCCGTCCGTGGTGTAGTCCTTGGGATTGTATCCCAGAAGAATGGCGCCTGCCGGACGGTTCATCTTAAGGGCCTCCGTCTCCTCGTCGGTGAGACCGAGGTTCAAGGAGTTGTATATCACCCTGTCCAGAAGGCCCTGGTCCCCCAGATACTGGAGGGCCTTTATCCTTGTCCCGGCCTCGGGTATGTCTATGCTGAAGGGAAGGTTCCAGTCAAGGAGCTCCAGAACGGCCTCCAGGCTGGGCCGGATGTCCTCCTCCTTGTCTATGAAGATATCCGCAAGGCCCGGCAGTCCAGTGGTGTCCCAGAGCTCGGAAAGCTGGTTCAGGTACTTCTCTATCCTGGTCTTCGCCTCAGCGTCTACGGTCTTGAACTGGCCCTTGTAGAATATCGTGCCCAGCATCACGGTGGGATATTGTCCCGGCTGTCCTCCTATCTTCACGCCTCTGATCTCTAACACCTTCTGGTCCTTGGAGAAGTTAAACATCTTCCTCACCTTCCTTTTCCCTGATCTCGAAGTAAGAATCCATTATTATGTCCTTGTGAAGGGCCACCAGCCCCTCACCGAGGTCGAAGCTTCCCGCCTCTTTCACCGTCCGCACGGCTATGTAGGGCTTCCGGGGATAAGGCTCCAGACCCTCGGCGTATAACTCGTCTATCCTGCTCAACAATTTTTTCCCGTCTGTTACGTCGATCATGTCCACCACTCGGACCTGGGACCGGAATCTCTCAATGGCCCCGGCGTCAAGGTTCTCTATGTAGGGCATGGCGCCCTTGGCCCCGATTACGCGGTTGTTAGAATCAACGCCGTTCTCCCAGAGAGCGAGAAGGCTCTGCCCCGCCCTGTGGCCCCGTATCTCGGTACCGAACACGATCAAGCGCCGGATATTTGGGTTTGATATCACGTTGGCGCACACCTTCTCCACCCCCAGGTTCTCGGTCTTCATCTTACCCCATATGGCAACCTTGTCCCCGGGCAGGTCCATCTGGCGGGCCAGGGTCACCACCGCAATAGGGCTGTTCACCTCGCCGGTCTCGAATTCGCCGCCCCAGGGATAGAGGTCAGCCAAGCCCCATCCCCCCCCATAACCACTGTTTATTCAAACGCCCTGAAAACCTGTGGCAATCAGGCGTTAACCCACAGCACACATTGCCACTTGGCCGGACCATCAAAGCACCTCTTCCCTGATCCTTGCCGCTATCTTCGCACCGGCCTGCATCCTGTCGATGGGCACGATATGGATGCCGATCTTGGTGCTGATCCCCCTTTCCTTAACCAGGTCCAAGGCGTTACCCGCTATCTCCGCGCAGAGGTCTATGCTCTCCCCCAGGATGTCGTCCGCGTTCCTGAGCCTGTGATAGGCCTGATCGTTTATCACCAGGTTGGGAATGTGGCTCTTCATGAACTTTAACAGGGGGAGGGAGCCTATGGGCCCAAGGCTCATGAACACCGGGGGCTCGAAGTTGATATCGTTATCTATACAAAAGCTTAGGAAGTCCACCACCTCCAGGGGGTCGAAGGTGATCTGGCTGTGGAAGAAATCGGCACCGGCCCTTATCTTCTTGGCAGCGTATTCCGCCTCCTTGGCCCGGGATGGCAGGAGCACGGCGCCCACTGTGAATTCGGTCGGTCTGTCTATCTTTTCCATGTCCGGATCGTAGCGGTTCTTGTGCCTTATGGCCCTCAGAACGATGTCGGGCATCATATAACCTTTATTTAGGAACTTCTTTATGCCAGTGATGAGCTCCAGTGTGTTTATGCTGTCCACCCTCTTCTCGGCGGGGTAATCCCCTGTGGTGGGGTGGTCCCCTGTCATCACCAGCAGGTTGCGTATGCCGGCGGCGTGGGCCCCCAGCATCCATCTCTGCATACCCGCGATGGTGTCGTCCCTGCAGGTAAGGTGGGGGATTACGTCCTTGTCAAGGTCCCTGAGGATGGTCATGCCGTAGGGCACGGGGTCCGCCTTGACCCTTGCAGTGGGGTTATTCGGAATATTCACCGCATCCACCAGGGTATCGAGGCCAAGCTCTTTATATTCGTCCAGGTATACCTGGATATCCCATCCCTTGGGAGACACGATCTCGAAGGTCACCGGTGTGGCCTCGCTCTTCAACACCTGTTTGAACCGCTTCATTTGGATCACCTTGATGCCGGCCCGTGAGGGGATGGCCGGCTATTACATCGATTTATTGGAAGCTTGACGCCGTATATAAATATAATGGATGATAATGGATGATAATCTATTCGAAGAACTCGCCGTGGATGGCCTTGACCGCGGTTTCCAGGTCCCTGTCCCGAACTATGAAGTAGTAGGCCACCTCGGAAGCGCCTGCCGAGATCATCTCCACGTTGATATCCCGGTCGGCCACGGCGCTGAAAACCCTGGCTGCCAGACCCCTCTTGGTCAATAGACCCTCGCCCACCACCGCGATGAGATCACGGTCGTCAAGCACGTCCACTGTCTCGATCACCCCCCCTTTGAGCTTGGAAAGGACCTGGTAGCTGCGCTTCGAGTCCTTGCTGTCCAGTAGCAGGTTGATACAGGTTTGGGCCGTGATAACGGAATAGATGTTTATGCCCAGGCCTGAAAGCCTCTCCCCTATCTCAGAGATTATACCCGGCTTGTAGCCAACGCCCGGGCCCTGGACCCTTAATACTGATATGTCCCGGTTGTAGGTAACGCTCTTGATGACGTCCTCTTTTTCGTAGCCGCCGGGCACTATCCTTGTGCCCTCCGAACCGGGGTCGAGGATGTTCCTGATCCGTATTGGTATCTTCTTTTCCACCAGCGGCTCCACTGTCCTGGGATGTAATATCTTGGCTCCGAAATAAGAGAGCTCGGCAGCCTCGTAATATGACAGGGTCTTTATCCGTTTCGCACCGCCAACGATCTTCGGGTCCGCTGTCATGAAGCCCTCGACGTCCTTCCACACGTCGATCCGGCCCGCATCCAGGGCGTGGGCCAGCACGGCGGCGGTATAATCGGAGCCGTTCCGGCCGAATGTAGTGATCCGGCCCTCCCGGGTGCAGCCGAAATATCCGGTGACCACTGGCACGGCGCCCCGGTCCAATACAGGGGCGAGGGCCTCGCCAACCCTTTTATCCACCTCCCCGAGATCGGCAGTGGCGTTCCGATACGACTCGTCGGTGATCACGCCTATCTGATCCGAGGCCATGGCAACACCCTCCCCGCCCCGGGAGGTAATTACTCCGGCCAGGGTAAGGGCGGACATCCTTTCCCCGAAGCTCATTATCATTGCTCGGAGGGATTCGGTGATCTCACCGGTGTAAGCCACGCCGTATAAAAGGCGCTCCAGTTTCTCCAAGCGGATAGCAATGGAGCCCATGGTGGTGTCCCTGGTCCCCTGGTCGAGGATGGTATCCTCGCATATCTGATGGAACTTCTCTCTGATGGCCTTGATCGCTTTGGGCACGCTCTTCTCCGAGTAAAGGGCCTTTTGAAGCCCCTGGTCGAGGATATCGGTGAGGCCTGATATGGCCGAGACAACGGCCGCTGTACGGCCCTCCTCTCCCAGGATTATACCTGAGGCGGATTTGAAGCACCGGGAGTCCTTGAGGCAGCCGCCGCCGAACTTGAGGACCTTCATAATTATGCCTCCAGGTATCCCTGTTTATAGGCGAGCTCGGCGTTGAGGACGCTGGTACCGGCCGCGCCGCGGATTGTATTGTGGACCAGCAGGAACATGCCGGTCTTACCCTTTTTACCGGTATTCGCCCCGCCACCCGTATTCCCCCTGCCGCCCCTGATCCTGCCAACCGAAACAGCCATGCCCCTGGCCCTTTCCGGCTCGCCCGCCATGACGTCCAAGATAGGCTGGGGCCTGTTCCGGTCCTCCCTGACGATTATCGGGCGCTTGGGTGCCGTGGGCAGGGCAAGCTCCTGGGGCAGCGAGGAAAACGATTCGAGTGCGGCCTTGACATCCTCCGGTTCCCCCTTCTCCAGGTCCAGGACCACGCTTTCCAGGTGACCGTCCCTTACCCCCACCCGGGCGCAGGACGCAAATATGTTCAGGTCAGCATTACGCACCCTCCCTTGTTCATAGGTGCCCAGGATGTGCTCGGCCTCGGTCTCCATCTTTCCCTCCTCGCCGCCGATACGGGGAAGGATGTTGCCCATGATGTCCAGGGAGGCCACGCCCCTGCGGCCAGCGCCGGAGAGGGCCTGGTATGTGCTGACCGTTACCGATTTTATTCCAAAGTGCACAAGGGGCCTCAGGCCCAGGGCAAGGCCGGCGGTGGAACAGTTTGAATTGGTAACTATGTATCCCTTCCCGTTTTTCATCTGTTCCTTTACCAGGGCAAGATGCTCGTGGTTCACCTCGGGGATCATCACGGGGACAAGGGAATCGGTGCGGTTGGCCCCGGCATTGGAGAACACGCGTAAACCTTTGCGGGCCAAAGGCCTTTCTATGCCTTCCGCGACATGTGAAGGAAGGGCGCTGAAAACCAGGTCCACTCCGCTCCCCGCTATGGTATCGACGTCGGTCTTTGTCACCTCCAGGTCCTTGACCCCGGGGGGGATCGAGCCGGGCACGAACCAGTCCGCCGCCTCCTCGTATCTCTTACCCGCGCTTCGGTCCGAGCCGCTCAAGGTAACGACCTTGAAGTAGGGATGGTCCTCGAGCATGCGTACGAACTGCTGGCCCACCATTCCGGTGGCGCCCATGACGCCCACTTCAATCCGGCACATATGAACACCTTTATTACAGAATATCCCGCAATTGTCCCGGCTTTTTAAACGTTTCCCCCATAAAGTTTAAATCGGTAACCTATTATCCGTTGCCAGGAGGCAAGTGCTATGACAAAGAAGAAAGGCTTCGATACGGAGAGCGTTCACCGGGGCTACGAACCCCGGTCTGGGGGCAGGGCCAGGGTCGTGCCCATATACCAGAGCTCCGCGTTCCAGTTCGAGTCCGCGGACCATGCCGCAAGGCTGTTCGAGATGAAGGAAGACGGACATATATACTCCCGCATCTCAAACCCCACCGTGGAGGTCTTGGAAAAGAGACTGGCCTCCCTGGAAGGGGGCTCAGCGGCGCTTGCCACCGCCTCCGG
>CAZUZU010000126.1:0-8761 GCA_964624865.1 uncultured archaeon | reverse complement strand
AAGATGGCTTTCAAGGAAGGGAAAAAAAAGGAGTTGGAAGAGGTTGTCATCGAGGCTAATGTCAGGCTTGACGCCATGATGGACGACGAGGAGGCCGACGACAAAGACGAAGGGGGCAATGGCCAAGAGCGGTTGCGTCTCCTTTGTTCCAGGCTAATGATACTTGATAAAAAGGACCTGGATGCCCAAATAAAAAAATTGGAATCACATCTCGACGGAAAAGGAAAAGTTGACAGGGGGGAGTTGAGAAAGGAACTGTCGAAAAAGAATATCATCCCCTTTGAACTGGAGGAAAAGGAGGAATACGAAGATATCATAGGCGTGGAACGGATCCTGCTTACCCTTGACTCCACCGGGATCGATGTTTCCAACGAGATAAGGGCCTTGGACACCCTTGCCCTTTTATACCAAAGCGACAAAAAGGGGGCTGAGAAGTTGGTGGATTCATGGTTAATGCCAACCATAGAAGCCTACCGCAAGACCCGTAGGGTAAGAGAGGTCAGCAAAGAGATGGACCGGGTAAACAACCAGCTAAAAACTCTTCTGGACGATGCGGGAGAGAGCGAACAGATATCAGAGATCATGAGCGAATATTCCGGCTTAGTAGGCACCTTGTTGGATGGAAAGGGGGATATTAAGGGTGAAGTAATGGAACTAAGGGAGGGGATAGAAGAGAGAAGGAAAGAGATATATCTGAACAAGGTGGAGAAAATACTCTCCCATGTGGAAGATATCCTACACAGACTAGAATCAATAGGTGCCAAGATCGAGAGTAAAAAGATAGATGTGATCAAGGGCAAGGTATCGTCCCTTGTGGGAAAGGGGGAGCATACCACTGCCTTGAAGACTGCAAAGAAACTGAACGTCCAGATAGAAGAACTCCTGGTGAGGGCCTACCAAAAGATACTTGACAATCGTATAGAACATCTTACCAATCTGAGGGACGAGGTGAAGACGGACGGTTTTGACGTAGGATTCATAGAGGAAGAGATAGAAAAGTGCGAGCGAGATAAGGGAAAAGAGGGAATCGAAGAACTGGAAGCCGCGGAGAAGAACACGAAGGAAATCATAAAGAAAACGGACAATAAAACGGATCAGATTTATCGGGCAGAAATGGAAAAGATCATGGAGGAGGGCGAGAAATTTCTTGGAGAGGCGGAGCAAATGCTGGGAGTGCTGGGAGGAATTGTCATCGGAGTGAATGCGGAACCCAAATCGAACATAACCAAGGTGGTGGAGAAATTAAACTCCATAAGAAGGGATATGGAGGACCTGGAAGAACTGTCAAAAAAAGGACTGCGGGGGGCCTATCGTAACATTGGTAGCGATATCGATATGATTGAAAAAGATTATGTTACCATAATCCAATCCAGTTACGACGACATAATCGAGGGAACTGAAAACCTATTGAAAATCATGGAGGACATCGCTGAGAAGGACACATATAAAAGGCTCAAGGAAAAGGCGGAAGGATTATACGAATTACCAAAGGATACTGGCCCCCGTCAATACCAGACCTCTTTCACCGAATTTTCCGAATGTGTGGAAAAAGATCTTTCGAGGGACATTCGAAAAAAAATCGAAGAACTCTCTATTAAATTAATGAACAGGGCAAAGGAGGTCGAAGAAAGCAGTCTTTCACTTTGGGCAAAGAGCAGTTACATGGAAAAGGAGGAAGGGAAAGGGGAGGAGGGAAAGACCGAAAGTGGGAGAGAATTTCAGCACGATGTCCTGGGGGTCGGTCCCTGGTCAGGTAAATTGGGAGAGCGGGTGGAGGAACTCAAGAAGCTTGAACAAGAAATGGAAGGCACGGATATGGAGGACGCCGCGGTTAGGGAATACATCGATGCCGTAGACGAAAAGAAGAAAAGGGCTGCTGAACTCTTTGACAGCTGTAATAACGAAAGCAGAGAATACGGGTTGAACGTATTGAAAAAGATCATGGCTAAGACGAAGGGGCTTATAGAGAACAAGGAAGTAAAGGTGGAAAAGTCAACTGTTGACAAATTGAAGGTTGTAGTGGACCTTATCAGAGACAAGGACTTGGAAGAGGCAAATAAGAAGTTGGATTCCGCCTTGGGCGCGATCAACGAGCTTAAACTGGGAAACCGTATCCAGGAGATCAAGGAAGAGGCAAATACACTGATAAAGGACCACGAGGATAAGAGGTCTAAGGTAACTGAGATACTGGAGAGGATGGATGACCTGGCAAAAGAAGGCTTCGGTTCGAACATAGGAGAAAGGGGGGAGGAAGAAGAAAGATTACTATCAAGTTTGGAAGAAGGAAAAAAGAAATTACAATCCACAAGGGATGAAATCCAAAAGATCAATGGTAAACTGGAGGAGGCTTTGAAAGAGAAGAATATAATTGAGAGCACGGGCGGATACACCAAATTGATAGATAGGGAAGGCAATTATAACAAGGAGGCAACGGATATTCTGATGCCTTTGATAAAGGAGGCATTATCAACTGATCTCCAGAAATTGAGAGAGGAAGTGGACGAAGATAAAACTGGATTACTGGATCATCTGGAAGAGAAGGCTCGGAAACTCGAAGAAGCGGATGAATGGAACATCACCGATTTACATCCCCTTTTCAACAGCTATGTAAAAGAAAGAAAAGATGTTTTAGACAGGCTGAACAAGTCACTTCTCAACAATAATATAGCCAAGATCCAGACCCGGATCAAGTCCCTTAAGGAGACCATTGAGCTGGAAGAGAAGGCGGCCAAGAGGCAGGAGATACTCTCCCCCATCAAAGCACATCTCCAACACCTGGCCACAACATTGGGAGAGATCAAGCCCATCCTCAAGGATGAAAATTTCTCTCTGGGGGTAGTAAAGACCGGGCAGGCGCTTGATACATTTAACCAAGAGCTGGACGGGACATTGAATTTGATCAGGGATCGAAATGTGGAGGGGATAAAGGACGAGTTTGGCGGGATAGAGGTTGACGGAAAAGAGCAGATAATGATGGAAGTTGAGAGGCTGGAGGGCCTCGATGAGCTCGACCTCGACATAGGCAAGAGATCGTATCACCTGCTATCGGATGCTAAGAAGATGGCGGACGAATGGTACAAGTCGGAGGCAAATGGAAAGCTTGAGGCCATTGAATCAATATTGGAGGAATACGGGGATGAAGGAGTGGACCTGTCAGAATTTGTGGACAGAGCGAAAGAAATGAAAGACGAGCTGGAAAGCGGTGATCACAGAGGGGCATTTGAAAAGGGACAGGAACTCCTGGGGGATGTCGAAACCAAGGTGGAGGATTTCAGAAGGAATAAACAAAGGAAGGACATAGAAGATTCTCTTCTGACCTTGGAGGCATTTGATAAACTCGGAGAGGACGTAACCAAGCTCCAGAACGAGCTTGCAGGGCTGAAAGACCGCTGCGCTGAAGGCGATATCAAGGAGATTAGGAAGGCATATCAAGAAATCAACGAAAGTATAAACGAAAAAAGAAAAGAGGTATTATTGAAAAAGGCCTCCAATGCCGTTCAAGAGATCGAAAAGGGAATAGACGAGCTGGAAGAGAGAAAACAGTTGAAACCACTGTTGGAAGAAATCAGAGGGAAATTGAAGAAGGGTGTAAAAACATCCATCGATAACAAGAACGGGGAGCTTGCATATCTTTACGCATTAAAAGCAAAAAAGACACTTTCCGAGGCAAGTAAAGAAGATAAAAGACTATCTATCACGGAGATTGCCAACAAGATCAATAAGGATAGCAACAAGGCCAAAGAGATATTGGACCTGAACCTTGAGAAACCGTTACAGGGCGTTAAGGATATCATAACCTCGTTGGACAAGGGAACTGAAGAAGAGTTCGATGATAAACTGGAACAGATTAAGGTCGTACGAGAGGTTACTGAAGAGGAGATCAACGAATCATCAAAGGAATTCATTAAGGATAAAAAGGTCAAGCTGGGGGAGATAAAAACAAAGATAGAGGATTTCGAATTGGAGGTGGAAGGCCTCGGAGAACTTGAGGAACTGGGAGACCTGGGACTGGAAGAGGCGGGGAAGGCCAAGAAGTTAGATGAGAACATATCAGAGCAATATCAAAATCAACTTAGGGAAAGGGTCCGGAACATGAAGAATGATTCCGAGGAAATAGAGGAGAGGATCAACCAACAGCTCGCCCACATTCCAATCATACAACCCTTGGAAATCGGACTCGCCCCAGAAATGGACGAAGAGAAGATGGAGCCCAAAGCTCTGGAAGATAAATATGAGGAATTAAAAACTTGCCTTTCCAAGCTTAGGGCCTTGGACAGGATAGAAGAATGGGAAAGAAAACTCACCTATATGGAGAGCAGTATGGAAAGGCTCCGAAATATGGACAAGGACACGGGTGATATCGAAGAACAAATGAGCAACCTTGACAAGAACTGGCAAAAGACACCTACCCAGTTAATGAAAGATATGAACACATTCGAAACCCACCTCTCCATCATAGAAGACAGCATGCAAAAGACCAAGGACCAGATAAATAAAAAGCAAAAGGAACTGTACAAGAAGGCCATGGACACAAAGAGGGAAAAGGCGACAGATACTATCCAAGAGAGGGGCAGTGAAATGGAGCCTGTCAATGCAAAAAAAGCTATGGAGTTCGGAAAGGAATATGAGGAGAGGGGAGAACTCGCCCTGGGCCTATACTACTATATTAAAGCGGATGTCACCGCACAAAGAGAATATTTCATGGAAAAAGCAAGGATCGGACATAAGAAACTCAAGGTGTTCGATCTGATAGTCAAGGAGATAAATAAATACGAGATCGAAACGGACATATCGGAACTGCACGGCCTGATAGGGGAGGGGATACAGGCAATAAACGAAAAAGAGTTCGAAAAGGTGGACGACATAGCTGATCAGATACAGTTAAAGGGAAGCGAGCTGCTGACACAAGGCCTGGGCAAGAAATCAATGTCCTATATGATAAAACTACAAAAGATGGCGGACGAGCTGAAGACAAAAGGAATGCTCACTGACGAGATCGAGGCGGGACTATCCAAGGTAGAAGAATTATACAAAGAAGAGAATTACATCGAGGCGGTGGAGGAATCCAAGTCAACCTTGGAAAAGGCAGAGAACAGTTTACTGCAATGGGAAAAGGACAGGGCAAACAAGAAGATGGCAGATATCAAGGAGGCGGTGGCCCAACTGTCCGATCAAGGTGGAGACGTGGAAGATCTGAACTCCGAGGTGGAGAAGCTCGACAACTATATCGAGGAAGGGGAGATAAAGAAATTCAATAAAGAATTCAACCCTGTTTTGGAAAGAGTAACGAACGCCAAGGAGGAATTCATCCGAGAGATCAAGGAATACCTCAACACAGTTGAAGGTTACATCAAAGGGATAGAAGCCCTGGACGTGAATGTCAGGGGACCGACGAACCTGTTACATCATGCGGAAAGCGAACTGGAGGACGGGGAATACGACAGCGCCAAGAGATATGCAAAGAAGGCAAAGGACTACGCTGACGAATTAAAGTTCCGCTTTGCCCCGGATGCCGATATCGAAATGAAAAAGACCGAAGACAAAAAGGCAAAGAAGAAATGCGTTCTTACCATAAAAAAGGCCTGGAACCTCATTTCCAAGGCAAAGGAAGACGGTATAGATATTGGCGACAGCGAGAAGATATTGGACGAGGGAAGGGACGAACTGAAGAATAAAAATTACGACAAGGCCCTGAAAAAGGCAAAGAAAGCCCGATCCATGATCAAGAAAATACTCAAGAGCAAAAAATAATATTTTCAAGCAAAAAGATATATGTCGGACCTTTTATTGGCATTGTTGCTTGAGGTGTAAGCGATGGCAGATAAATATGACCACGAGACCATCGAAAAGAAATGGCGTTCAATATGGTACGAACAAGGCATAAACGAATCGGAACGGGATGAAGATAAGAAAAAATTTTTTCTGATATTCGCCTATCCGGGAATATCGGGATTTCTTCATGTGGGACACATGAGAGGTTTTACCTATGCCGAGGTGATAACCAGGTACAAGAGGATGAGGGGCTACAATGTGCTCTTTCCAGCCGGGTTCCATGCCACCGGCCTTCCAGCGGTATCCCTGGCCAAAAGGGTGGACAGAAGGGACGCCAAGACCATCGATTACCTTAGGAGGAACGGTACCCCCGAACAGGTTATCGACAAGCTCTCGGACCCCAATTACGCGGTAGAATACTTTTCCAAGGTTTACAAGGAAAATTACTGGAAGATGTTCGGATTCCTCATAGATTTCAGCAGGAGCATGACCACCATAGACCAGGGTTATAAAAGATTCATCGGCTGGCAGTTCAAGAAACTAAAGGAGAAAGGACTATTAACCACCAAACCCCATTTCGCGCCTTACTGCCCGAACTGCGGCCCCGTGGCAGTGGATGCCAGCGAGACCGATGTTCAAAAGGGGGGGAGCGCCGAGGCCATGGAATTCACAGTCATCAAGTTCAAGCTTCCCAGCGGGGAGATCCTACCCGCAGCGACCCTTCGTCCCGAAACGGTCTACGGCGTGACCAACATGTGGCTTAATCCCTCGGTGGAATATATCCGTGTAAAGTATAAAGACGAAATATGGATAATGAGCGGGGAGGCCGTGGAAAAGCTGGAATATCAAAGGAAAGAAGGAGAAATCGACTTGCTGGACAAGGTTGAGGGAAAGGATATCATAGGACAGGAGGTCGAGGTGCCATTTACCGGTAGGAAGGCATTGGTTCTCCCTTCCACCTTCGTGGACCCAGGCATTGCCACCGGAGTGGTTATGTCCGTTCCGGCCCACGCCCCATTCGACTGGATCGCTCTTCATGACCTGAAAACCGATGGCAAGTATAGAAAGATGCTCCAAGATTACGAAATTGACAGGGGTATTGTGGACGCGATCGAGCCGATAGGTCTTATAAGAAATTCTGCGAGGGGTGATGATCCGGCCGGTGCGATTGTCACGGAAATGGGTATCGAGACCCAGGACGATCCCAAACTGGAAGAGGCCACCAAGGAGATATACAAGGAAGAATATCACAGCGGCATCCTAAATTTTAACACCCAGGAGTACGAGGGGGAAAGGGTCTCCGAGGTAAAGGATCAGGTAATCGACGACCTGAACAGGGGAGGATTCGGGGACCGGTTCATGGAGTTCTCCGAGCCGGTTTTATGCCGCTGCGGCTCTCCCGTAGTGATCAAGTTGATCCCTAATCAGTGGTTCATTCGATATACGGAACCGGAGCTTACCAGGGAGTCAAAGGAACACGTAGATCGAATGGATATCATTCCCCTCGAATACAAGGAATCGCTGCCGGATATACTGGACTGGTTCGGTGATCGCGCGTGTATTCGAACCGGGAGCTGGCTGGGAACCCCTTTCCCGTTCAAGGAGAATTGGGTCATCGAGCCGATCTCCGACTCAACGCTCTATCCGGCCTATTACATAATCTCCAAATACGTGAACTCCGGGGAACTTGAGCCACAAGACATGGACGACAAGTTCTTCGATTACGTGTTCGGATTAAGCGCGGAGAAACCGGGGGTAGAGATGGCGCAGCGTATTAGAAAGGATTTCGAATACTGGTATCCTCTCGACATCAATCTTGGGGGTAAGGAGCACATGACGGTTCACTTCCCAGTCTTCCTGATGAACCACGTGGCCGTTATGCCGCCGGAATACCGGCCCAGGGGTATATTCGTGCACTGGTGGATCACCCAAAGGGGCGGGGAAAAGATAGCAAAGAGCAAGGGAGGGGCCGAGCCCATACCGAATGCCATCCTAGACTATGGAGTTGACACACTCCGTCTGTATTACTGCCACGTGAGCGGCGCGAACATGGACGTGGAGTGGGACGTGGGCGAGGTGCTGAACTACAAGAAAAAACTTGCCCGATTATTTTCCTGGTATTCTAGATTGATCAACATCGAGACCAGGGACCCGGGTGAGGAAAACGAAATGGACGATTGGCTTTCGTCCAGGATCAAGGCCAATTACGACGGTTACATCGCTGCGATGGATGATTTCGATCTCAGAAGCGGTGCAAACAAAATATTCTACACCTTCGTCCAGGATATAAAATGGTACCTAAGGAGGGTAGAGGTGCCGGGGCCAGTGATACGAGAAGCATTGGCCCTTGGAATAAAGGCAATGACCCCTTTCACCCCGTTCATCGCAGAGGAGCTGCATGAAAAAACAAAGCGGGAAGATACCCTGGTATCCTGCGATAGGATAGAGATCAATGACAGGCAAAGAGACATCAAAATAGAGGGTATGGAAAAGGGACTCCAATCACTGTTGGAAGACATCAAAGAGATAAGGAAGGCCACCGGCATAGACCCGGAAAAGGCATATCTATACATAGCTGACCATTGGAAATACGAGGTTACCGCGGCAATTGCCAAACTAGTGAAGCGGGAGGGTAAAGGGGGGATGGACTTCGGCAAGGTGATGAAGAAGGTTATGTCCCTGGAAAAGGCCAGGGAACATAAGAAGTCCGTACCGGGTTTCGTAAAGAGCGTTATCAAGGACCTTATGAAGCTGGATGACAACATCCTGACTATACTGGAAGAGGCGGGCCAAGGTTCGGAATATGACTATCTCTCCAAGGCAAAGGGCTTCTTGGCCAAGGAGCTGGGGTCCGAAATCGAGATATATCTGGAATCCGAGCCAGACCGGTACGATCCGAAGGGTAGGGGTAAGACCGCCCAACCGTTAAAGCCAGCGGTATATTTGGAATAAATTATTTGTATCACCAACCTATCCACCCAGGACCATG
>CAZUZU010000125.1:0-8787 GCA_964624865.1 uncultured archaeon | reverse complement strand
TGGAGGGGGAGGAGGGGGGCGTATCAAGATACGCTACGACGGGAGTTACGTGAACACAGGCCTTGACTGGGACTCCAGCGGAGGTGCCGGAGGCGCAGGCGGCACGGGAGGAGGGAGCGCCGGTTCCGACGGGGATTATGGGGTCAGATCAGCATCTTCTCTTGCTTATTCCGCCCCCACTATGCAATACAAGGACGCCGGACATCTGGTGTCCGAGACCGTTGACCTGGACAGCTTCTACGGCGCGAACGCTTCCTGGTACCAGCTGAAGTTCAACGACAGCGAGCCCTCGAACACCGATCTAAAATATTCTTTATTATATTTCACGGGAACGGGGGCCTACGACGGCTGGGCCCTGATACCTGATGCGGACCTTGTGGGCAACTCCGCCGGTTTCGACACCTCGGGTGTGAACCTACTCAACCTTGATACTACAACGTACAACGAAATAAAGGTCCTGGCCTCATTCTCACAGTCCATAGCAGGAGATACCAATTCATCCAGATTGCTGGACTGGACACTGGCGGTCAATCATGCCCCGACACCGCCAACTTTGAGCTATCCCGCCAACGGGGCATTGATGATAAGGCCGGATACCGACCTCGACTGGAACGACGATACCACGGATGCCGACGCCGGCGATACCCTTGTTGCTTACAATGTGCAGGTAAACGATGATTCTACGTTCGCAGATGCTCATGAGGTCGACGAGAACACTGGCACGACCAGCGAGTACGCGGTACCGGCCGGCGATCTCTCATACAACACGACATATTACTGGAGGGTGAGGGCCTTTGACGGCATTTCCTGGGGGCCCTGGTCCACCGTATGGAGCTTCACCACCAAGGAAGTGGGAGTTCCGGACAACATCTATGTCGTGGATGCGGCAACAGGGAATAATTTCGGAACGTCTTATGCCACCCACACCACCACCTTCGAGGCCCAGTACGAACTTGTTCTCGACGGATACCTGGCCTTCGACTTCGTGGATTTCATGATTGATGTTCCCAACCCGACCCCGGACGGTAACGACTGTTTCTACGGCAGGCTTGACTTCAGTGCGAACCTTGAAGACGCGGAATTCCTCATAGCACCGAACAGCGTGGCGGACATCAACGCGGAGGATCCCTGCACCTTCATCTCCGCGGGCTCGGTGACCTGGGACGGCAATGTGGCCCACCCCTCATCTTCCACAACCACATCAGGCTCCAGCTCATTCGCCACCCTCGATTCCGGTTCCTATTACGAGGTGAGCGGCGTCCCTAACGGCGGCGACGGGCAGGTTACTGTGTATTGGAACGTTACATTCCTTTGGCCCTTTGACGACGACTCGGGTCTATGCAACCTATACATGCGCGGAAAGGGGCAGGGCAATGTCAGGTTGTGGGAGAACATGTCGGGGACCACCGGGGTGACCACGTCCTACCTGGAAACAGGCACCTTATCCTTGGGAACGACTATTGACGGGGGTGAAGTAAAAACGGTAAATCTATCCCACGCCTACACCTCGCCGGTGATCGCGGCCTATATCAACACCAGAAACGGGGGAGAATCGATTGACGTTCGTGTGAGCAACGTTACCGCCAACAGCTTCGAGATATTCATGGAAGAGCCGGACGATCAGGGGCACGCCGCTGAAACCGTGAGCTGGATCTGCGTGGAGAGCGGCTCATGGATAGGCGCGGACAAGAACCTGAGGATTGAGGCAGGCAGGACCACGACATCCCAAGTTCACACATCGGGAGCGGAATACGGCGGAGACAGCGTAACATTTAGCAATGCGTTTTCATCCAGTCCGGCGGTGCTTGCAACCCTAAACACCTATAATAACGGGGCCTTCATGGCCACCCATGTCCACGGGGTAACCTCAACAGGGTTCGAAGTACAGCAGGAAGCCGGGGACAGCGGCAGCCCCACGGCCTCGGAGACGGTGGGATGGATCGCATTCTCCGTAGGTTCCGGTACCAGTGACGGGGTGGACTACGAAGTAGGAGTTCATCCCAGGGACGGGGACAACGACGGGGTCGAGGATTCAGCTGAGTCAATATCCTATACTATGGCCGCAAATCCCGCTCTGGTAATCCAAGGTGTATATGACGGTGACAAAGACGGATACTGGGCCCGTTCAGCGGGCAGTTATGCCAATTCAGGATCGACATTCTTTGCCGAGGAGGATCAGGTGGTGGACGCCGAAAGGTCTCACGGGGACGAGTCCTTTGCATGGGCGGCCTTCCATCCCCTCGGCGATTCACAAATCCAATCATTTATCTCAAATTTCTGGGTTACCGAGAACGACCTTTGGGTGGATGTGAATTCGATTACCGTTACATCTGATCCCTCATTCACTCCCCCGGAAGACCCCCTGATCCCGACAAAAGAAGTTTATGTGGACGGTTACGTTTGTTTCGAAGGCACCACCGGTTCACTGACCAGGAAGATTCCCAGTCAAGCCACAGATTGGGCGGAGATAACACTGGCGGACGAGGACGGTGAGAGCCTAGGGGCAAACACGATAAACCCCGATACCGGAACAGGCAGGTTCACCTTCCAGGGAGCATCCGCCCTGATCCTCGACGCTCCCTCCGACCTGCCAAGACCCAAATTCGACAAGGACACGGGTTTCCCCGGCGATTTCCCAAAAACCATGGGAGAAGACACGCAGGGAATGGGAGGCAGCCCTTCCGTAGGCTCCATATCACTGCAAATACATAATCTTGAACTGGACCAGTGGCAGGGGTGGAATACAATGCAGACAGAGATCGAATATCATCCCTGGTACGCTGAAGTTGACCCGTTTGGCTCACCCTACGAGGGAACCTACCATTCCCGCGTTTACGACGCTGGTTTTGATGTCAGGTGGTACATGATAAGCTGGGATTGGTATTTGTTCGGGGACAGCCCGGGCCCCAACGACGGTAAGATAAAGGTTAGGATTGCAGTTGCGGATTCGCCGGCAGGGCCATGGGCAGGTAACTGGTCGGATTGGCTTATTAACGGTGGCGGCAGCCTAATACCCAGCACCATACCAGGTGGCAGATACGCGCGTTTCGAGGCAACCCTCACCTCCCATGTTAACGATGTAACCCCTGTCCTCAGGTCAATAGAGGTTGCATATGAGTTCTATGCCTTGAACGGGGAGTTCGAATACAATACGGCAAGTGCAAAGGGAGAGATAATCTATGCCCGTCTCGGGTGGCGGGAGGAGCTGCCTCCCGGCACAACTCTCAACATCTATGTATCCCGGGACAACGGCGCGACCTGGATCAGGGCTTCCAACGGCCTCAGTGTCATCTTTCCGTCCTATCCCGAGGCCGTCACCTCACCACTAAAGGACAGGTTCAAGGTAAAAGTGAAGATGAGGTCCTCTTCAACCTCGTTAACTCCAAGGTTGTACTATATCGAGATGACATTCATGAACGGACCGCCGTGATATAGCAGGTGAGAGGAATGGATGGAAAAAGAGAGAATTTTATATTGATTTGTGCACTGTTTACATTCGTCATTGTGAGTATAAATGCCTTTAATATCGAATTCAAAGACGGATCGGGTCAACACAGCTTACCCCCCGGCACAGGAGAAACAAGGGCTCCTCATGATGTGGGGATTATTGAGATCATAATCGTGCCCGAACCGGGGACGTACGGCTATACGGGCGGCGAGGTTGTTGATATCTCTGCCCAAGTGAAGAACTTTGGAACAAACCAGGAATCGGGGTTCGAATTAGAATGTACCATAACAGATCCGGCCTCCAAGGAAATCTATTTCAACTCGACAACGAGCCCTCCTATTGACCCGGGAGATCAGAGCACGGTCCATTTCCCCTTGGAATGGGTGGTCCCCTCTTCCCCGTCCGGCGATTACGATATACTTGTTTCAACAAATCTAACAGGGGACGGAAATACCACCAATGACGGCGAATCCAGCACAGTGTTTTCCGGCCAGGCTCATGACGTGTCGTTTGAAGACCTAGTATTGAATCCCACGCCCCAGCCAGGTTACGGCGGTGGGGAGGTGGTCAATGTATCAGTCATTACCCACTGCCCAACCATATGGGGGGCAAGTAACGTGACTGCCAACTGCAGGGTAATTTCTCCATCCGATCAAGAGATCTACAATGAAACAAGCCTTATCGAAGGAATGGGTGCCACGGAATCCGCAAGCATATCCTTGCCCGAACTTCATGTACCCAACGACCCCAAGGGTAACTACTTTCTGGCGGCATCCGTAAACTGTAACAATGACCTATTGTCGGGAAACAACGATTTCTCAATGGAGTTCGAGGTAAAGGACCTAACTAATTTAAGGGTGGAAGACCTGTTTGTATCGCCTATCAAAGAAACATATGCGGTGGGGGAATCGGTTTCTCTGGGTGGAACAATAACAAACACCGGGTCCACAGACGTTCTGGGGGACGTGTATTTTAGCGTATTACACAATACCGAGGAAATATATAACGAAACTACGGAGATCAACCTCACATCAAAACAAACAGCCACCATAAACTCAACCGGTCCCCTTGAGCTATCGCTGGAAGGCAGCTATAACGTAACCTTGGGAATATTACTTGCGGGTGATGAATGGGCGTCGGACAATAAAATGAGCTTGTCCGTCGAGGCAGTTGAGCAGGAAACCAACGTGGGGATATATCGGGTAACGCCAAAGAAAGGCTCGGAAGAGAGAGAGGGGGAAGTTGAGATAGGAATAGGAGTAAAGAATTCCGACCCGGCATCTCATTCCGGATACCTAGAGGTAACCTTGAATTCCGTGGGCAGCGGCACCAATGTATTCGAGGACGAATTCGAATCCTCCCAATTGAACTGGGAGACAGATGACCAAAAAGGAGAGGGGGAATGGCACTCATCCCAGGAAGAAAAATATTCCGGTTCAAGGGCCCTGAGGTTCGGTGAACAATCCGAGACGAGCTATCCTGAAGACGTAAGGAGCATGCTTATCTCACCTGAGATAAACCTCAAGACAACCATGGCCTCATCCATGGAGTTCATGGCAAAGTATGACCTCATAAGATATGATGATTATATCACGGTAGTTATCTGGGACGAGGTCAACCGCACGGACACTATTGTTTCGATGACGGGTGAAAGTGACGGATGGATAAGGTACGAGGTTGACATCAGTGATTTCTCAGGCCACATCGTAAGGATCGGATTATTCGCAGACACCAAGGAAGGGGACAAATCGGGCCATTTTGGCCTTTTTCTCGATGACCTCATTGTAAAGGGATATTCGGGATCGGAGGTGTTGAACGAAAACACATCGGTATCCCTAAACGCGTATGAATCAAAGACGCTGCATTATTTCGTAAACCTATCAGTGGGACGTTTTTCTCTTGCCGCCAAATTATATTTTTCCGGCGAT
Source organism: uncultured archaeon (assembly GCA_964624865.1). Taxonomy (GTDB): domain Archaea; phylum Thermoplasmatota; class Penumbrarchaeia; order CAZUZU01; family CAZUZU01; genus CAZUZU01. Next base: position 3,411 of record CAZUZU010000125.1, on the reverse strand, counting down.
TCGAAACTTTCAGATAATAAACATGTCGGTGTATTCGATGTCGTACCCGCATCCGACTTGAACGTCGATCCCGTGAGCATCATATCCGAACCAGTGGAGGGAGCCGTATTTAACACTACCGTGCCAGTTACCTTCAACGGAACGAGTTCCTATGATATGGACGGCGACCCTCTTGAATATAAATGGATCATAAACTCCGCCCTGGCATCCGGTGAACCTTGCTTCACCCATATTTTCATCGAGCCCGGAAGCTACTCCGTTAAACTTACGGTATCCGATCCCTACGGCGGCATAGGAAATTTTTCGATCACAATTTATGTCCAGAAAAAAAGCGTGGAAAATCTTACTAAGAGCAATTATAAAACGGGTTACGTATCGGTGACATTATATCATCTATTCGGTTCGAATCCCGCATTGACCATAGATATAGACCCTCCCGTGGACGAGTCGGCGGTGGAAGAGAACATATCGGATATGTCCATGGGCCATGGTATCTTCTTTTCGTTTTCGATCACATCCGATAACTGGCATCACATGGAATTTGTGGTAAACTATGCTTCGAGACAAGATTTGGTGAATATAACGAACTCCGCTGACCTGACTTCCGAACTTCCAGCAGTGTATCGGAGCACTGACATGATGACATGGAAAAAGATTGCTTACCAGGAAGCGATATTGGACGGCTACACTATAAAATGTACCATAGATAACATATCCCCGGGCACTGTCTTTTCTGTTTTTACTACAAATATAGACTCCTTTCCTCCGATCATTCGTTTGTCCTCATTTGAAGATGTTATAGATTCCGGGGAATTATTGAGCATCAACGCATCGAACTCCTACGACCCCGATGTATTCGATCCTTCGACCATGAACTCAACCGTCCTCAGCATAAGGGGCCTCAATTATATCGGCTGGGATATTAACGGGGACGGTAGTTACGACGTGGAAGGTCCTGTGGTCAACCGCAGATTCTACAACAATGGTTCCGAATTGAAAACCATCCACATTACGATCCTGGTCATAGACAGCCACGGCAAGTCCAACATCACCACCGTATCCATATCAATAAACCCGGAAGAACAATCGGACGATGGAAAGGACAAGGAAACGGGCGAAGCGAGCCAAGATAATACCTGGTATTACCTGGCCGCAACAATCGCGGTCATTGCCCTTATTATGTTCATTGTATATCTTCAAAAGAGGAAAAGGAAAAGGGAGTGGGAGGAATACCGTAGGGAAGAAGAGGAGAGGGAGGAGGAGCTTACTTACGAAAGGAAACAGAAAAAGAGGGCTAGAAGGGCAAAGAGGCGGGCGCTCCAAGGAGCAAAGACTAAAAAAGCCAAAGATCTGAAAAGGAAGGGGGGGAGGGAACAGCCAAAGGTCCCGATCAAAGTAAGCGCTAAAAGGGAGGAAGAATCATTGACATTCTCCGAGGAAGATATAAAAAGTCTGGAAGGAGAAGATGAACAAGGGTGATAAAGACATGAAAATAATCTCGTTTATACTGAGTTTGTTTTGTGCCATGGTTCTGTTGTCGGCTGCGATCAATACCCTCGTTTCACCGACAACGCAACCCGCAAGGGGCGACGGAGATCCTGTGGTCACCGGCCCTTATGAGAACGAAACGGCAGGGGACTGGTACCTGGATGCCGGTGAAACAAAGGTGTACAAAGACGGTATGTTAATTGTATACGGCAACCTTACAATCAATGATACGGCTGCCCTGGTATTGGAGAACATGACAGTGGAGATGCACGGTAACATCACCATCGAGGAAGGTGGAGAGATGCACATCAACGGCACGAACATCACGTTCTTTACGCCTATGACTCTTGCGCCCATACTGATATCCGAAGATCCAGAGACCTTCCAATTCAGATCCAACGGCTCGATCGGCATAAGGAACAACGGCTCTCTACGTATCCAGGACATCGACGACAACCCCGACACCCCGAGCGACCGGTCGGTGATCAGAAGCAATAACACCAACGGCTCTTATCGGTACTGGTTCGTCAGCGAGTTAGGATCGGGGCTCAATATCACAAACAGTTATATCCGTGATTGCGGCTGGGAGATGGACGTGGGTTTCTTTGGACACCCGGTAGGCGATGCGGAGCACATGGGACTTACAGTAAGGTCTAACGGCACACACATTGAAAACACTACATTCGAAGACGTGTACTCGGGAGTGTTTGCCATGGGGGTCAGCAACCTCCGGATCAAGAACTGCACTGTCAAAAACGCGACCTCTCCCATGCTAGGAGCCCTGTCAATCTTTGGGGGTAACTTCACACACCCCCTGTTCGGCGTTCCGGTGAACTGGTCCTCCAAGAATATTAGGATTGAGGATGTTGATATCACGGATTCCGGTAGCACAATGTCGATCCAAAACATCGACGGATTGTTAATTAAAGGTTGTAACATATACAATATATCAAAAAACGGCATTGCAATTGACGCTTCAAAAGATGTTGACATCATTTCAAACAAATTTACTAATGTTCCAGGAAATTCAATGGAGATAAGATCCGCGGACACAACAAGCCAGTATTTCGGCGCTCTCCACACCTTAGAAAATATTAAGTTGAGGGATAATATCTTTATGGATTGCGGTGAAACAGGGCTGAGTTCAGGCTACGAGTTTGGCTTCACCCAATACGACCCGTCGGTAAAGAACGTGTCAATAGAAAACAATCAATTCTCCAATGCAGGCTTGATCATCCACTCCCATGAAGGCGGATATTACAATAACGTCAAGATAACGAATAACCAATATATGGGTAAGAACTCAACCCTATCACTGTCTCTGGCAAATGGCACCGTTAACGATATGGATGTCTCCCAAAATACATTTAATGGTCCAGCCACGTCATTTATTAAGATAAATATCAATCTATCGACACAAATAAACGGGTTGAACATATCCCTGAACACGTTCTCCAATGCAACCTGGGGGGGGGCCATTTACATCAACATATCAGATGATCCCGTGGTGAACGATTTTACCATCTACGATAACGATTTGAGATATTGTGATATAGGCATAGACGTAATCGGGAACAACAATCCCCATGACATGGAGATCTGCCAGAATTACTTTTACAATGTTTTTTCTCCATTTAGGATGTACGATACACCCGGGATCTTACTTCACGACAATACAGGCGAGATAAGTAACAATACCATTGGCGGGTATAACGGGATTTCCCTTACCATCTACGAATCCATGGACCGATGGGAGATCAAGAACAACGTGTTTTTGGAGAACTCATCCGGCATGTGCATTGAATCCGCCTCCAATTCCCAGATTAAGGGTCTCCTCATCGAAAACAATCAGTTCTTTGAAAATTCAAGTGGAATACAATTGAGAACAAGCTCGGGTAGAGTTAACAGTTCCCATATTGCAAA
>CAZUZU010000124.1:0-8896 GCA_964624865.1 uncultured archaeon | reverse complement strand
GAATGAGGGAGGAAAATAAATACTTCAAGAGCTATGCGCTAAACAAATACTTATTTTTTATATTCATTACCGGATATTGCCTGAATGATTTTTCAGTTTTATTTTTGAGCGTAAATAGGAGTAAAAAAGTAAGAACATTGACAACTAGGGCGGTAAGACCCAAATATAGAAAAAGAATACTGGAAGCAATGGCAAATATTATTATATACCTTACTATTTAGGTAAAAACAGCGAGTCGGACAAGGTGATACAGTATGACCATAAAGATTACAGTTAGAGATGCGGACAGTGGAGACGAGGTAGACCTTGAACTGGAAGAGGACAACACGGTCAGCGAAGTGATCGACACTGTAGCGGGTTTCTGGAACAAACCTGCCGGGGCCTACGTTTTAAGGTATGGTACCAGGTTAATGAGGGGAGACGATCAGATATCCTACTACGGGCTCAATGACGGGGACAGCATCGAGCTCATTCCCGACCCGGAAGGCGGTAAGTAAGAGTGAAATCAAGATGACTGTCCACCCACAAAGAACGATATCAACACAATGCTTCCCCAGTGAAAGGGCGGGAAAGGCCGCCTTATTGATCAAAGGTAACTCTGACCATCGGAGGAGCATAGGATCTTCCGAAGGAGGCGAGGCCTAATGCCCAAACTACCCGAGAGGATCCTGAGGACCAGATTGAAGAACGAGCTCAAGATGTGTTACGAGGAGCTCAAACACACCATAGAGCCTGAGGATCCGGAGTTCACCAAGTTCCCCACCCGGATATTCGTTACTATGAGCAATGTACCCGGCCCTGTTTTAAAGGAGGGAAGGATAACCTTTGTTCGAAAGCACAAGTTCTCCATAATAATAACCGACGAGTATCCCTACAGGAAGCCCATCGTTCAATGGCTTACCGACATCTATCACCCCAATATCACCACACCGGAAAAGGGAGGGCATTTCTGCTCCGGTCTGTTGAAAACCGAGGGATTCAACTTCTCACTGGTCTCATTCATCAAATCGGTGGAATCGCTGCTCATGAACCCCAACCCCTACAGCCCATGGGACACCGACAGCTGCATGTCCGCTGCAAAATATTTCCACGACCAGAAAAAAAAGCGGGAAAAGGGGGCAAAGATAACCTCGACACCTGTACCCCAGCAGAGGGTAAGGGCCCCGGGGCCCCAACCAGGCAGGGGACAGGTCCCCGCCTATCAACAGCAACAGCGCCAGCAGCAACAAAGAGGACAGGTGCAGCAAAGACCCGTGCAGACACAGCAGAGGCAAATGCCCCGGCATGCCCAACAACCCCAACAATCTAGGCAGCAGGCCCAATACAGGCCGCAGGGCGCCCAGGTCCCCAACATGAATCCCATGCAAATGGCCAGGAGAGATAATTATCCACAACACTACGGGCCGGGAAGGGGACAGTATCCGAACCAGGGCCAAAAAAAGAAGAAAGATAACAAGTAGCTATAACCACATGAATTCTTCCATGTCCTTTATTATCTTCCGGATGATGTTCTCCCTGATATTCAGGGCCTCGGAAAGAGCGTCCACTTCAGTGGGACCGTCGCACATCAGATGATACAGTATCAATCTTCTGTTGTAATCCATGAAGCGATCAGCGATCATATCGTGGGCCCTTTCCAACAGGGCGTCCCTTGCCTGTATCAATCTCTCCCTCTCCCTCTCCTTTTCCCTGATCCCCACCTGGAGGTCCTGTAGTATTTCCGACATCTCCCTCAGCCTCTCCTTTTCCTCCATCGGCCCAAGGACCTTTATACTTCGCACCAGTTCATCAGGCTCCCGTCTTTCCATATCGAGAGGCTCTTCCCTGGCCCTCAGCTCGGTTCGGAAAAGATTGTGGCCGACGTCTATGAAAAGGGAAAGCCTCCTGGTAGGGATGTAATATTTTCGTGGGGGTCCCTTGTGGTAGCCCTCCTCCTCCGGAATATGGGTGACGAAACCGGTTTTTTCCAGCAGGGCAAGATGCTTCATCACGGCTTGCTGGCTTACGCCGAGCTTCTTGGCCAATTGGAGGGGGTAATGGGGCTCCATGGACAGGTAGTCCAGTATCTTCCTCCTCAGTTTATTCTCCAGTACCATCAGGGCTGTGTCGATGTCCAGTTCCTCTAGCCTTTCCTTCTCATCCATGCAAGACACCAAGCACCATAATACAACGCTTTGTTCTCAACTTCGTGTTGTAATATATTGAGACCATACATATTTATAATTTGCGTATGCGAACATAAATTTTTATATATTGAGACGTTCTATTATATATGTTATGTTCGTGCCTCTGAAAGAAAGGGATTCTGGTGTAAGCGAGATAATCGCTACCATCATGCTCGTATCCATTACCCTGGTCATCACCTCGGCAATATGGTTCTGGGTGCAGGGCTTTATCCCCACCACCAAGGCCAGAAGCCCAACCGCATCCGGATACGTGGACATTAGCGACGTAGAATACGGCGTTGTCTACGTATTCATTGAGGATGTGTCTGAGACCATAGGCATAATGGACGTGATCTATTTTGTGAACTCCCCGGGAGGCGTCAACCTAATGCAGGGTTGGCTGAACGACTCCGCGGTTTACGGAAAAGTCTATATAGACAGCAATTACGACGGGATACTGAACGACGGCGACTTCTTCTCATTCGATGCGAACCTGGTAGAGAACGCTACCTTCGGCCTGACCTTCAAGGGTGAAGCCACCATCATGGACCAGAAAATAATATTATAATTCTATTGTGATTTTATAATTATCGAAAATCCAGACCGGAGTTCCAAACATATTACTGCCAACAACGGCCCTATCTTAGATAGAGATAACCGTGAAAATATAATCTCTGAAAAAAATACTAAAGATTGACTATGGTTCCCAGGGCCAGAATCTAAGTATCTTGGAGGTCCTTGCCATCAGACGGGGGAGGGTTATCTTCCTCCAGTAAATGAAGCCCTTCACAGCCTTCATCTTCTCGCCCTTTTCATTGGTCTTCTTGGTTTCCACCCAGTTGATGTCCTTCTTGGATGCTTCGTAAACCTTTACAAGTACCACCGTCTCCGCATCGAATTTCTTCAATACTCCTCGGTATATCAGTCCGTCCGTCATGGTCATTGCTATCTCGGTATCCACGAGATTCGACAGTTCGTTCACCAGAGTCATGCCTAGCTACCTCCGAATGTAGTATTGGTAAGAGATATGTTAAAGGGATATTTAAAAATTTCCAATCCCTATTATTTATTGTTATATTGTTATCGCACACAGTGGCTACATGGCAAGGAGGTGACTTACGACACGACATTTGCCAATAAATCCCTTAGTTGATATAGACTTAGTTGATATAGATGTCGTTCACGTTCTCGAAATGTCTCTTCACTATGTCGGTATAGAACTTCAGGTTCTCCCCGTCCTTGCCTATGGCCCGGCCCTTCTGACCCGGGTCAACCTGGACATACACCGTGATACCCTGGGGACCGTCCTGCGGATTTATCGCCTTTACCTTGAACTTATGGAAGATGTTCATTACAAATGTTTCTAGCTCCTCCGACATCTCTATGATCTCCAGGTTCTTCTTCAGGATATTCCTCAGCTTCTTGGCATGGGAGCCGTCCTTGCCTATGGCCTTGCCCAGTTTTCCGTTGGGCACCAGAAAAACTATACGCCTAGGAGAATTTACACAGTCAACGACCTTTGTCTTGGTCACGTTCTCAAACAGGCGCATGTACTGCATTGTCTTTAGATCCAGGGTAATATCCACCATGAAATTTCACACCTTAAACCTACGATCATTTCTCCATGAGCTTCATTATCTGCGACTCTCCAGGGTCCTGGATCCCCACCACCGCCACCGGGAAAGGCTTGCCGCAGAGAGAGCCCAGTTCGACATTTACCCCGGAAAATTGATATCTGGGTGTGGATTCGTAGGCTTCCAAAACACGTTCTATGTCTTCGTTGGTATTGTCGGCCACGATCAACAGCTTCACCTTGCCCTTATTTAGGGCCCTTTCTACCTCCCGGGTCCCAATGGTTATCTTTCCGGTGCTCATTGCGTTCCTTAATTCCCTTCCAATATCTATCATCGATCTCACCTCTTTTTCTTCCTTGGGCTGTAGACCAGGCCGATGGCACCTGTGCCAAGGGTTACTGGCTGGCCTACGATGATATTCTCCGCCACCCCCGCCAGCTCGTCCCTTTCGCCGATTAGGCCCGCGGTAAGCAAGTGGGTGGAGGTGATCTCAAAGGCCGCCCTCGCCAGTATGCTGGACTTTTCCCCGGAGATGCCGTGACGCCCAATGGCCCTTACCGAACCGTCGTTGGTCATCACGTCCGACACCAGCATGATATGCCTGATATCCACTGAAAGACCCTGCTCGGACAGTGTCTTATAGGCCTCTCGTATTACTGCGTTCCTGGCCGCTTCTATACCCAACACATCGTATATCTCGGTCAGGCTGTTGGTGCTCACCCTGGAATAGTCCAGGCCCTTTACCGTGAACACACCTTTAAGGTTGCTGCCCTCGGTATAGAGCACGAAGCCTTCATCCTCCTTCTTGATAATAACCCTTTTTACGCCGTTCAGGCCCTTTATCTTAAGATCGGTCAACTTTGAGAACACACTTAACAGCTTGACGAACGAAGGGGCCTCTATGCCTATCTCGTAGACATCCTTTTTCCCCTCTTTCCTCGCCTCGATCTTACATTTCTTAAGGGCGGATTTCAATATTTCACCAATCTCCTCGAATGTGACCAATTTCTTCTCGAGCTCCTTTTCCTTGGGCTTTATCAGGATGCTCATACTATCCGCGGAGACCTCGATATCGGCAATATGGTCCATGCGGGTCAACTCGATCTCTGTCACTATCTCTCTTACCGAGGGCTCGTCGTCCCGGTACTTGGGCAGCAGATGCAGTTCCATCATTGGGGTGGAGGGTTTTCTCCTGGCGTCCACTATCTCGATCAATCTGGGAAGACCGAGGGTAACGTTAATCTCCGCCACACCTGCGTAGTGGAAGGTCCTCATGGTCATCTGAGTCCCCGGCTCCCCGATGGACTGGGCCGCGATGACGCCCACCGCCTCGTGGGGATCGATTATCCGGGCCTCGTAACGGGCCAGGATATATTTCACCGCCTTGGGTATGTTCTTCTTGGCAACCTTGTAATGGATCAATCTTTCCGAAAGGGTCTCTATCATCTGTTCTGACATCGACACCCCTTCCTTCTTCACCACGTTCCGCACCTGGTCCTGTACCTTGAGGTATTTCTTCAGCCATTTCTTTTCCTTCTTACCGTAGAACTTTCGTCCCAGGTACATGAACACGTCGTCAGGCATTGATATCTTCTGGTCCTTGGCCAACTTCTTCAAATCCCCTTCTAGGGACGGCAGGGGGGGACAGATTATGATGCCCTCCTCCCCTTCGTATCTCATCTTCTTCCTCTTCCCCTTCTTCTTCTTTTCCTTTTTTGCCACCTCGAACGGGTCGAAGACGTCAACGATGCGGGTGTAGTTCCTGGCGCTCCTCACGCTGTTGCCCTTGGGGTTCTTGAACCTGCCCAATTCTATATAGGTGGGTATCTCCTCCACCTCGCTGACCTTGATGTAGGTCATGTACTTGTTGTCCTTGAACTTCTTTGGCATTTTGGACTTGTAGCCCTTGGGGGGAGCGGTCTCCTTCTTTTGTGACTTTATCTCGTCTATGACGACCTTGTACTTCACTCCCTTGTTCTTTACGTTCACGTAAGCGATCATGGGGAACTCGAAATGCTTGGGATTTATCTGGAAGTGGGTGCCCCAGGCAACTTCCCTCTTCTTTCCCTTCTTATACTTTTTAAAGTACTCCTCGATCAGGTCCTTGGATTCGGCGGTCCAGATAATTCCGAGTTCGTTTTTCTTTACCTTCTTGGGCTCCTTCTTTTCCTTGGACTTCTTGTACTCCACCGGGGCCAGTCCCATTTCGTCCCTTTTCTCCTTCAGGTAATCAACCACCTTCTCCCTGGGCGGTATCAAAACCTTGGTGTAGTTCCTGGCACTCTTTATCTGCTTGCCTTCCGGGCTCTGCAGGGTCTCCAATGGAAAGTACTCGGGTAGTTTCTCCATGGTCTTGAGCTCGATGTAGGTGAGGTACTTGTTGTCGTGGCGGGACTTAGGCATCAGCTTCTTTTCCGATTTTGACGGATTCTTGGGCTTCTGAAAGTACTGGATGTCCTTTATTTCCACCAGGTAATGAACTCCCTTCTTTCTGACATAAAGGAAACCCCACATGGGGAACTTCATCCTTTCCGGGTTTATCTGGAAATTGGTGGCCCATATCACCTTATTCTTCTTTTTATAGTGCTGATAGTGTTTGTCCGACTCGGATTGGTCCGCGCTCCAGACAATTCCCTTGGAAAGCTTCATCTGTTCTATGGCCTTCACACCGCTCTTCAATTTCTTGTTAACTCCTTTCTTATTTGCCATGATCGTCACCTCCCTACAGTCTGTCCGAGCTCTCCTCTGAGAACTCGTACTCCGATTCCTCCTCATCCATTCCCAGCATATCCTGCTCTATTGTGCCGAAGGAGGCGCTGATCTCCTCCATCTCGCTCTCCTCTATCCCCCGGTCATGACCTATCACGTGGAGGATGGCGTTATCAACGTTGATGGGTATACCTCTTTCGCTCTTGCACGGGTCAATGCGGTCACCGCCGTAATTGAACTGTATAACCGTATCGGCCGTGTTCCTTACAGAGCCGTCCCTGACCACCTTCAGGTCCTCGAGCGCGTTGATCAGTCTGCGCTGCATGTACCCGGACCGGGACGTCCTCACCGCGGTATCCACCAGGCCTTCCCTGCCGCCAATGGCGTGGAAGAAGTACTCGATCGGGGTCATACCCGTCTTGTAGGAGTTCTTCACGAACCCCTTTGCCTCGGCCCCCAGCTCGCGCTTTCTGAAATGGGGTAGTGTCCGGGTCTGGTAGCCCCTGTTTATTCTCTCACCTCTCACCGACTGCTGTCCGATAAGGCCTGACATCTGGGAAAGGTTCAGCATAGAGCCCCTGGCACCGGATTTGGCCATTATAACAGCGGAGTTCTCCAGACCGAGGTAGTTGCCTGCGATCTCACCCGCCCCGTCCCTTGCTTGACCGAGAACCCTCATTACCCTCATTTCAAGGGTATCCTCCAGGCTGCGGCCGGGCTCCGGTTCCATCTTGCCGGAATTGTACTCGTTAACCAGCTCGTCGACCTTTTTGACAGCATCCGCGGCGATGCTGTCGATATCCGTGGTGGCATCGGCCGGGATGTCCTCCTCTTCTATACCAGTGGAAAATCCAATGGTTGTCACAGCATAGACAGCGAGCTTGGTGATATTGTCCAGGAATTCCCTGGCCGCGTCCACTCCCAGCTCTCTCGACACCCTGTCGATGAGCTTGCCCTTGAACGCGCCGATGGAGTTCTCGTCTATGGTGCCGGTCAATATATGGCCGTCGAAGATCCAAACGTAGGCATCCTCGGGACACATGTCCTTGACCGCCTCGGCCATCTCGCGATATATATCTTCCTTGGCCATTTTCTTTTTCTTCTTCAGTTTCTTGTAGATGTCAAGTCCTTTCTCGGTCATCTTTCCACCCACGCACTCGTCGCAGTTCCTGCAAACGGAGGCCTTGTAGAACATGTAGATATCCTCGGGGATAAGAACGCTGTACAACTGCTTCCCTGTCCACATTTCCACCCCGTCTATCTCGAACGCAGGTGGAGGAAGGTCCTCCCTGTGGTCCACCGCGCTAAGGATATGAAGAGCCTGGGTCTTGTTGTAGCATTTATCCCCCACGGTGGCAATATATGACCCGGATATATGATCGTGGATGGCGCCGATGATCGGGCCTCCGAACCTGGGGGAGAGGACGTGCTCCTGGACCTGCATGAGTATCTTAGCCTCGGCCCTGGCCTCCACGCTCTGGGGTATGTGCATGTTCATCTCGTCCCCGTCGAAATCAGCGTTGTAGGGGGGACAAACGCAAAGGTTGATCCTGAACGTCTTGTCCGGCATGATCCTGACCCTGTGTCCCATCATGGACATTCGGTGGAGAGAGGGCTGCCTGTTGAACAGCACGATGTCGCCCTCCACAAGCTGCCTCTCTATGATGTAACCCGGCTTAAGCTCGCCGGCCAGCAGCTCGCAGTTCTTTTCGGTGATCTTCAACCTGCGGCCGTCCGGCCTGATCACGTAATTCACGCCCGGATACCTCGATGCCCCGATCTCCACCAGCTCCGCCATCTGCTCGATGTTGTGGTCGGTGACCCTCAGGGGAACGGTAAGCTCCTTGGCCATGGACAATGGTAGACCCACGTCGTTTATGGAGATGTAGGGGTCGGGCGATATCACGGTACGGGCGGAGAAGTTAACCCTCTTACCGCTAAGGTTCGCCCTGAACCTTCCTTCCTTGCCCTTTAATCTCTGCACAAGGGTCTTCAAAGGCCTGCCGGAACGGTGCCTTGCCGGTGGTATCCCCGAGGTCTGATTGTCAAAGTAGGTGGTTATGTGATACTGCAACAGCTCCCAAAGGTCCTCAACGATGAGCTGGGGTGCACCTGCGTCCCTGTTCTCCAGAAGCCTTTGGTTGATACGGATGATGTCCACCATCTTGTGGGTAAGGTCGTCTTCGCTCCTGTCCCCGCTCTCCAGGGTGATCGACGGCCTGACATTCACCGGCGGAACGGGCAGTGCGGTTATGACCAGCCACTCCGGCCTTGCCACATGGGGGTTCATGCCCATCAGCATGATATCGTCGGGATACTTGAGATCGTCCACCACGATCACGTCCCCGTCCACTATCTCGGTCCTGGCTATCTTCTCCAGCCTCTCCCTGACGTCCCTGGCGGTCAGCTTGTGACCGTCCTCGCGGAACGTGGTGGGCTTGTCCAAGG
>CAZUZU010000123.1:1441-8913 GCA_964624865.1 uncultured archaeon | reverse complement strand
TAGTAGTTCAAACACGATCAATCAAGGGCCGTGAAATTCTTTCGGAGATACTGTTAAAGCACAAACCTTTATTTACTATTATTACAATATATATCTTAAAGAAAGATATCTAGAGGATATACTCCGATTGGAGTGTGCTGGACATATATGACATTCAAGGCCCGGACCCTGGTCATCATGTGCCTTATAGGTGTGCTTTTATTCGGGACCCTCTTTATATTGTTTCCTCGCTCCTCCTCCGGAAGGGACGATTTTCCCATCCCGTCAAGCTATTGCCTAGGGATATTTGCGGATCATTCCCCGGCCTCGCCAACAGCCGAATCCTATCTTTATGTAAGATACGACGACGGTTCCAGTGGCCATTTCTACCCCGCGTCCTCAGAGGCGTTGCCTAGGACAAGAGGCGAAGACAATGTCGAGGAGGATGAATTGCAGAAAATTGCCGATCGATTGAACGAGATGGACAATGAAAAGGAGAAAGAGGAAGAAGCCTCCGACCCACTAATGGATGGAACGGAATCGGAGTATTCGATATCGGAATCAAGTTGCTTGAGGACCGTTGCGATCCGAGAATCCGGTCTTTCTGAGGCAGGGAACGGCGCTTTTCGAGTGGCAGGGGAACTTACCGTGCCTGAAGACGAGACCTTGACCGTCAGCACTGTCAACGAGCTTAGGATGGCTGAAGGCTCTTCTCTCAGGATATACGGGAACCTGAACCTGGGTAACGATTACGAATCCCGCGCCAAGATATCCGCATTGAACGGAACGTGGGGCGGCATGCATGTCTATTCCGGCACGACAGCCCTTTACAATGTTGATATATCCGGGTCGGAGAGGGCTGTGACGGTGCACGGCGGCGCGGTGGACGCGGCCGAAATAACGGTGAAGGGATGCGATACAGGTATCGAGATAAATGACGGCGACCTTTCCCTGCATCTCTCACATATCCAAGCAAAGGACGTAGGATTGCGGGCAAGGGGAGGCAACGTCGAAGTCGTTTCATCGATCTTCCAGGGCTCTGACACCTCTGTATTACTGGATCAACAAAGGAAAGATGTAAGAGTGTTGATTAGCGGTTCTTGGTTATATTCCCGCAATGTCGGTGTGGATATACGGGATGCTGAGAGATATATATGCCATTCCTCTGCCTATATAGGCGGAAATAATGGCGTTAAAGTAAAAGAATCGTCCCTGGGTGATGTCGAGATTACGGGATGTTATTTCGAGGCCACCAAGGGACAAGCGATAGACATATCGGAAATAAAGTATAATAGCTCATTCATCCGGAATAATCTAATCGAATATCGAAAAGGAATATCCTACGATATGTTAAGCCCGGAGAACACCGTTGTCCTGGACGTGCACGTGAACCGGACCTATCCCGCCTTCCTCCACGGCTTTAATTTTATATCCGGGCCCAAGTCAGATGGAAATGAAACCAGAGCGGCAATTGAATCCTCTAGTCCTCCCTCGCTTGTTTACCCGACCAATAATTCGTACATCAAGGATTTGGTCCCTACCCTGGTAGTAAGGCCAAACGGATACGTTAGAGTAGTTTCTACTGATCCATCTCATTCCGACCCATATTATTTAGATAATCCGGATGGTTATTACATAAGGCTGGATTCCGACACCGGTTTCCACATCACTTCAAAATATTACGGCACGGCAGGCTATCCCAATGGTTGGGGCACCGGGGATCCCTATCCGTACCCCATGTTCACGCCCCCGGAATATTATTGGAACAGTTGGTGCAATTGGTCCGCTTCGGCGTATCAGATAGGGCCGAGCTACGAGAGCGGCAGCTCGGCAACGTGGAGATTCTATAGAGAGACCGGCAGGCCGAAGCTGCCCCGTCAGTATATCACTGGAACCCACGGCCCCTTTGCTTCAGGTCACGCCGACAGCATCACCGTATCTTTTAATGGCGCATCGGACAGCCCCGCAGGGCTCTACGGCTATAATATCGATGTTTTGAAGGCGGAGAGCATCATCGGCAACAATGCTTTCGAATACGATAAGGACGGCGACGGTGTTGCGGACGGCTGGTACGAGGGCGAGCTCGATGCGGGAAGCCCGGGTCTTGGCTATGTCAATGTTAATTACGTGGAAGGTCAGCCCTACAACGGCCTGAGCCAATCGACCTGTGTGCAAGTTGACGACCCCGGGGGAAATACACACTACGCACTCAATACCAAGCTGCAGAAGGAAATAGTTGAGGGCAGAGACCTGACCTTTTCCATTGATGCAAAGGGCACCGGAAGTTTCAGTGTGGTAATAGTTCCCCGGAAATATACAAATGGATTACCTGGCCCCGGGAATATCGATAATCACGCTATTCCCTTGATCTCATCCCAAACCGTTCAAGCGGCTTATGCAAGATACGACGGCACGGCGTATATCCCGGAGACCACTGATCCGGAGATATCGTATTACGTTCTCCATATAAGGTGGGACAGCGGCGGGACAATGTATTTCGATAACGCCACCCTTGTATACGGAGATTGGAAAGGTACTACGCCCGCCCCGTTCAAGGAGACCAAGTGGCTAAGGGGGGATCAACTGCACACCCAAAATACCTGGGACCTGAACAAGAGAAAGCTCTACCAGGGTGTATATTACGACTCGACTTACGGCACGGGCAACGGTGCCTATTGGGTTTCCAATCCGAACAATGTCGTTTCGTTCCTCGGATCGCGAGGTTTCGACCATTTGAACGCGGGCTCACTGCAGAGCTTCCTCGCGAACAGGATCAGCGGCGGCAATGCCCATCGCAGCGTGGTGGTCATGGCCTCTGGCAACGTCCCTCAGACAGTTTGTGACCTGAACACGGCCGCGGGTACCCAGCTGAACCTCGACGCCTCTTCCTGGAGCGATTCGAACACCCCACACCCGATGAACCAGTATCCCCTGATAGTGGAGTATATGATACAGGGTGGGACCATAGTGTGGCTTGGAGATGTACCATTCTACCATGTGACCAGTCCCGGGGCCAATGCCTCAACTTGGGGATATGAGGGACAGAGACATTTGCTGGGAACCTGCATCATGCAGAGAAATATATACTGGGCCACCGGCCTCGGTAGCGTGGAGGGAAACATCACACCGGAAGGGGTGGCCATGGGGGTATCGGTAAAGGACACAGCCATCCGCCCCATACCCTACAATGAATGCACCACCGCTTTGACCGATGCATGGGCAAACATTGGTGGAGTGGGAAGACATATTGCGCTTTCATGGCATAAGAATTTCAACACGGGCCATCCTCTCTCCGGTTTCGTAAGGTACAGGGCCGAGAGCTTCGATGGCAGCAGAATGGACATGCTGGAGGATGTCTATCGCCTTGCCACTTATTGTCATCTTGACCACAGCGCCGACCCCCACTCGGTGACATTTACCCACGACACGACCTCGCCGGACACGGAACTCCCGGATAATTCATTCTATACCGCTGACGTGGCGGCTGTTGACAACGCGGGAAACATCGCGTCCGGTGCGTCATGGGGCTTTGACAACCCCGGGGATTTCGAAGGCTGGGAGCCTAATGATCCCTCTAATCCAGCGGAGTACGAAAAGTATGACGTAGACCTGTCAAAAGGCGCCTATGAAAATGGCGCATTCAAGCTGGTAACTTCTGGAGGATCGGGAACCGCCACACCTCATATTGTAAATGGTTCGGTGGACATAACCCCGTCCAACGGACAGATGGTCATTGTAAATATGGAGGTAAACCCCGCTGTCCAGAGATTTACGGAGGCCCAGGTTTGGTGGGTTACCAGCGCGGACGGGGCCTGGGACACCACAAAGATGGCAAAGGCCTCCACTATTCCCAATGTAAAAGGCGAATATACATATATTTTTGATGTGGGCGGCAATCCTAAATGGTACAATGGAGTGTTGATTGAAGAAATCGCATTCTTACCTTTCGGAGCCGCTGCCTACGACAACGATTATATCTGGCTTGATTTTATTAAGATAGGTTGGGCTGCTGCCGACCGCACTGCCCCCCATGTCGAGATCGACCTCCTTCCGGATGACCCCAACGAGGGGCAGCAGGTCATCATCGATGCTTTTCCGGCGACCGAGCCCAGTTCCAGCGACCTCGGCCTTGGCCTGGACGAATCCACCATAGAGTGGGACTTCGATATCACCGTGGATACGAATGACGGTACACCTACCGGTCCCCCCGACGGGGACCCGGCAAATGATGTGGATGCCGTTGGATCGCCTGTAGAACACATTTACTGGGAGGGTGGTAACAATGCGGGCTTGGGCCATACCGATTATGTGCTGAGGTGCCGTTTGGACGATCTCGCCGGTAACCATTCTGAAACTGACATACCTATTCGAGTATACAATGTGGCTCCCCAGATCACCTCGCTGCCTGTGACCACGGCCATGGAGGACGTGCCGTATACCTACGTGGTTATGATGCACGATGTAGCAAACGACAATCCGGATGGTGTGGTCCACGATATTACCTCCGGAAGGAACGGCCCGAATTATGGTAGTAGGGGTGAGCTGGTAATGGATATCTTCCCTGCCGGAATGACCGTTCTGCAGGTGGACGAGACCACTGCAAGGCTGGATTGGATACCGGACCAGAGTGCCGTGGACGAGACCATCCAGTTCGGAGGCGTTCATGTAAGGATCCATCCCGAGGATGATGACGGAGGAATAGGCAACCACCAGGATTTCTACATCAAGGTCAGCAATACCAATGATCCGCCTAGCAGCTTCCGACTTAGCCGTCCACCGGTTCCCTCATCGCTTTCCAAACCGACCTCCGCGTATGTTCCTGGCAACGAGCCCACCGTAGGTGTTAGCAGACCCACCTTCAAATGGGAGAAGGCGGATGACCCGGACCCAAATGATGAGGATATTGTTTACAGATTCCAGATCATTTCTTCACCGGTTAGAATATCGACCACGTTACCTTCGTCAGAACTGGGATGGGATTCCTACAGCTCCCTGGTGGAGGTCAACAACATCTCCACTACACAGCATACTTTGAGCTTTGATCTGAGTGACGACACCTGGTATTACTGGCGGGTGATCGCCATGGACGAGCACGGTGCATCAAGGGTATCTAACTCTTGGGATGACAACTTCTGTTATCACGAGTTCCATACTGTGTTCTCCTATGATCTTGCTGTTGCCAGCGTTTCTCCGGTTGCCGTGATGGTTAACCAGAGGTTCGAGTTCTCGGTGATGATCAATAATGTAGGATATTCATTCTTTGATTCCACGCAAATGCAGGCAACCGTGGTGCTCGATATTGATAATGACGGTTCACCCGACGGAACGGGCTCGGTCGGGGACCTCTATCCAGGGGAAAGCTATAAGGTTGTGATACCCTCTTCCGGTCACTTTTCCTTTGCCAATACCGGTCCCCACGAGGTACACGTGGAGATACAATGGACGAAATTGAACCCGTCATACGATGAGGACGTATATTCGGACAATGACATGCTCGATATGACATTGGTGGTGGTAAGGCCGGTCTCCACTACCTCGTCTTTTGCCGTGGACCCCATGCTGATCTTGATGATAATCGGACTCGCCCTGTTCTGTAAGCAAAAATTCGGAAAAAAAGGTGAGAGACAACGATAGATTGAGGTGCTCTATATGCAGAAGCGATTCTTTGCAAAGGTAACCATATGTTTGCTGTTGATCCAGGTATTTTTAATTTCTTACCCTCCGGGTACAAGTGGGGAAACCACCAGGGCGGGTTACGATGTTCTGGTCAAAAGATTAGTGATATCCGACCCCAACCCTCTCGGCATATATGCCCCTGGGCAGGAGCTGGATGTTAATCTGTATATCGCGAATCATGGACTTCAATCCCAGGATGTAAATCTATTTCTGAACATAACGGACGAATCGGACGCGGTGGTGGATTATCATAATGAATCCTTTAATTTACCCGTGACCAACGAATACACCACCCAATTCGGTATGTCGTTACCTACGACACCGGGAAATTACTCGTTGGTGGCGTACTTACTCCCCACCAACCCTCCCATGGACGATAACATGACCAACAATACCGCATCTATACCAATTACCGTGGAATCGGTGGTGGATTTCGGGGTTAACCTTTTGTCTCCCTTTTCCGGGCAATCTTACGGGATCGGGGAGGAGATCGAGGTATCCATATCGGTGGAGAATCAGGGTAGCGTGGAATCCTCACCTCAAGCCTATGCCGCAATATACAATCAAGATACCGCAGTAGAGACCTGGAACGAAACCAAGAATGCAGGTAGCCTTGGAACAGGGGATCAGACCAGTGTTGACTTCTCCCGTGTAACCACGGACGACGATGCGGGTAATGTTACCCTAAAGGTGGGAGTGATAATCGCGGAAGACATTGACCCATCCGACAATTCAATGGAGGCCTCGCTCTTTATTGGAACGGAGCTGAAGTTCTCGATGATGTTGCAATCCGGTGCATCCACCGAAGCGGTGGCCGGAGATAGCGTGTCATATAATGTCACTCTGACAAACACGGGCAATACGGTAATGGATATGTTTTTCGAACTTGAACAGCCGATCGACCATTGGCCGGCGCTGGTGAATGGGGAGGAAACGGTAACCTTGGGCAAGTCCGAGATATTGAATATCGATGTCACGATTAGCATCCCGGATTCGGCAAACAGTGAGACATACTATACAAAAATTAAAGCTCACCCTGTCTCGCACCCCGACCTAATGAACTTCGTGAATATAGAGATTACAGTTCTTCCCGGCGTTAAGGCGGTGATCACCTCGCCCAGTCCGACGTATAAATACTACTCGGAGGAACCTGTTCTTTTCGATGCGTCCGGCAGTTACTCGGAAGATCCCATGGTCACCATAGATTCTTACAGCTGGACCTCGTCACTGGAAGGGTTTCTCAGCGATCACGAGACTTTCGAGAGACCTATCAGCGGCGGGACCCATAATATAGTGCTTACCGTTAAGGGCGATAACGGGGCTCAAGGCAAGGCCAATGTGACTGTAAATGTCGGATACCATGAGACTTACGAATTCGGAGAAATGAAGGTTATCATCCCTACCTTCGGTAACGGAGATGTATATATTACGGAGGCAACACCACCGGGGTCAGTGGGGGAAGATGAGACAGGGCTTTGCTTTTATCAGGTGACCACTGATATCCCTTCAGAGGATTGGGATCGGGCAAACATATCCATTGGATACTTTGAATCGGAGATCACGGAATTAAAAGAGGATAGCCTATACTTGAAATACTGGGACGAGAACGACGGCAGATGGCAGATATGTCCCTACAACTCCCTGGATCAAGAGAACAATCGGGTTTATGCAAGTGTGGATCACTTCTCGATATTTGCATTGATAGGTAAGAAGAAGGGCACTGTGGTGGAGGAAACGAAACCGGAGATAACGGAGCTTTACCCCCCGTCTAACACGATAGTTGGCAAGAAGGTAACCTTTTTGGCCGAAGTTCGGGA
>CAZUZU010000123.1:0-1431 GCA_964624865.1 uncultured archaeon | reverse complement strand
ATACAAATGGGACCTGGGCGACGGTACAAATGAGAGCACCCAGGAACATCCGTATTCTTATGTATACGAGGAGACCGACACATACACTGTGACCCTGCAGGTAGTGGATTCCTTAATGGTATCCAGCAATGTAAGGACCTTAATGGTGGCCGTGGTAAACAATAACCCGCAATGCGTTATCAAGGTGAATAACAGGACCACGGGCGGTGACGAACTAAGGTTCGAGGTAGGTACCAAGCTGAACCTGGCTGCCACTTCCATATCGGATCCGGACCAGCATGAAGTAACGGTATTCAAGTGGGACATGGACGATGGTTATACCAGAAACGGTAAGAATGTTGAATACACGTATGATATTCCGGGTTATTATAATGTGACCCTGCTGATAAAAGATGAATACGGAGCTTCAGAGAACTACACCTTCGAGGTCACCATATATAAACCCCATGAACCGGAGGGAAAGAAAGATGGAGAGAAGGAAGCACAGGATACGGGAATTTGGTTGATGGGGCTGCTGATTGTTGTGATATTGATCGTCGTGGGTATGATAGCGGTCATAATGGTTCTGCGCAAGCGCCGTTCAAGGTCCTATTTCTACGAGGAAGAGGAATGGGAAGAGGAGGGCGAAGACGAATACTTCTAACCCGATATCATCGGAAGTTTTTATATATTGGATGCACATAATGTCTGATTCCAAATAAGGAGATGTTCCCCGAAAAGGGAGAATCCTTGAAAGGTGATAAATATGAGCAAGAGCGTATATAGGCATATACACGAAATTTGGAAGAACCCCAGAAAGGGCCCTCTGAAAGAGACCTACAAGGCACGCCTCATCAAATGGCGCAGAGAGCCCAGTATTTTGAAGGTGGACCGTCCCACGAGATTGGATAGGGCAAGAGCCCTCGGTTACAAGGCAAAACAGGGCATCATCGTGGTAAGGTGCAGAGTAAGGCGTGGAAGCTTGAGGCGCCACAGGATCAAAGGCGGGAGAAGGGCAAAGAGACGCGGGATCCTGAAGATGCCCATAGCGAAGAACATCCAGAGTATTGCTGAGGAGAGAGTTGCCAACAAATATTCCAACCTGGAGGTCCTTAACTCCTATTGGGTAGGCGACGACGGAATGGCCAAGTACTACGAGGTGATAGTGGTCGATCCGTTCCACCCCTCCGTACTGGCTTCGAAGGATATTAATTGGATACACGAAAGGCAGCACAAAAAGCGGGTTTATCGCGGCCTCACCTCTGCCGGCAAGAGACATCGCGGCCTTCGGAACAAGGGAAAGGGGGCAGAGAAGCTCCGACCGTCCAGAAAAATGAACTGGAAGCACCGACAGAGACGGAAGAAAAGATAAAACGTTTCCCGACCTCGACCATAAGGTCTGCCATCACTTGCAATGAAATATCATGGGCCGGTAGATCAGTTGGAAGATCT
>CAZUZU010000122.1:0-9125 GCA_964624865.1 uncultured archaeon | reverse complement strand
GGGCTGTTTGGATTGGTTCCGTACTGGAACTCCTGAACGTTTGTCAATCCGTCTCCGTCCGGGTCCAGGGACCCGTCGCTGTTGTTCAGGGGGTCCAGCCCTGATCTGGTTCCTCCTATGTTCGGAATAAACTGTGCCGTGGCTCCGCCAATTACGTAGAATGCAGAAAAAATGAGCACGGCCGCGATTCCGATTGCCACTGTTCTTTTCATATTATATCACCACCTTTATTTCTCTTTTTCTTTCTGTAGTAAAGATTATTTGTCAGCGTATTTATACTTTTTGGGACAATCATCGAATTTTCCCCCCCTTTTTCCCCATCTTTTTAACGCCTTTTCCCAAGGGGGCTATAGTTCTTGTTTTTCATCTTTTTTCCACCCGTTCCGCAACCTGAACATCAATCGAATGAATAAAACAATTCCGTTAAAAAGATTTTTATCATTGTCCATCTTTTCATATACCATGGTCAAGGGAGGACGGTCAGGAAAGGGTTCCAAGTCCAGAGTACCCTATAGATACTACCCTATAAGCCGCAAATGCGAGGAGAGCGAGGAGCTGAAGGCCCAGACAGACGAGGATATCTATTCGGGGGTCCAGGGCTCGGTTTACGAGTTCGACCAGAGGAGGTTGGCCTTGGAGAACGACGAGAAGGTGGAGGCAAAGAGCGCGGCGGCCGCAGCGACCCCGGAGCGGGAAGAAAAGGTGATGGACTTTTCCGGCACCAAAACAGTGGATTACTCATCCTACGAAGGGGTGGGGAAAAGCGACAGGGCGTTTGCCAAACCGGAGGAGGGGGAAGAGACCGTCAAGCTGGCCGGGGCCAAGGGAACAGAGGCGGAATTCGTGGAAGCGGAGATAGTCTATGAACCGGTGACCGAGTCCCAGAAACTGAAAAGGGCCGGAGACATGGGCCAGATGAGATATGAATACAAGGACGGGACGGTGATCAAGATAAAGAGGAAGAAGGAGGAGGACGAGGATTCCCTGTTCGAGATATAGATAACCATAATCCAATACTCTTTTATATATAATAAGGACTTCATAAAGCATGGGCCGCAGCGACACCGACAATAGGTATGACCGATCCAAAGGGCCTATCCTGGTGGGAATAATCGGTAATCTGGCGCTTTTTATCGTAAAGATCGCTCTTGCCTTTTTCATAGGAAGCGTTGCTCTTCTTGCCGACGCCTTCCACTCCCTGAGCGATACCGGGACCACGGGCATGGTTTGGGCGGGTATGCGGGTGAGCAGCAAAAAACCGGACAGGGACCATCCCTTCGGTCATGCCAGGGCAGAGTATATCACGGGTCTGATTATAGCGGTCCTCCTTGCGGTTATAGGTCTCGAGATAGTGAATAATGCTCTTATGAGCCTGCTGTTCAACGATCCCATATTCGAGTTCGCAGGCACCTGGTGGGCTGTGTTGGTTGTAGTGGCCACCATAATCATAAAGGAGATCATGGCCAGGTATACCCATCGCGTCGGCCATGATATGGAGAGCGAGGCATTGGAGGCGGATGCATGGCATCACCGTACCGACGCCCTGTCCTCCCTGGGGGTTTTGATAGCCGTCCTGGGCGCAATGTACGGCCTGGTCTACCTTGACGTGATAATGGCGGTGATGATCGGGGTGTTGATAGTCATAGTAGGCTTCAGGATCGGGATGGGCTGTTCAAGTACCCTTCTCGGCAGATGTCCCTTACCCTCGGAGATCGACACCATCAGGAACATAGTGGAAAACAGGGAAGAGGTAAAGGACCTTCACGAGCTGGACATCCACGACTACGGTCACGATCACCTGGCAATAAACATGCACCTGAGAATGGACGACCGGATGCCCCTGGACCGGGCCCATACCATAGTCTCCGATATAGAGCACGAAATCGGGGAGCGGTTGGGGGCAAAGGTCACCATCCACTTCGAGCCCGAGAGCGGAAAGGGCGAGAAGGACGAGGATGGATAATTGAAATCGACAAAATATATATTAATTACATACGCCATTGTTATTTCTATGAAACGAGATATAGGAACGGTCCTGAACTTGTTGCTTGTGTCGGCCCTGATAATTGTTGCTTTCGTTCCCATACGGGACGGTGTAATCCGGGAATCCGTTGATGCACCCTTTGAACCGTGGAATTCTTTTGACCCGAGCTCAAGTCGCGAAACCCATCCCTACAACCGTCAGGCCTCCTACGGCTATGCTTACCGTTGGTGGGACGGTGCCAATACCCCGAAGTACAATGATTATTCGGGAAGCGGCGGGGACTGCGCGAATTTCGTGTCCCAGTGCCTCATTGCCGGCGGCATATCCTTTCACGAGGGCACCGACGGCCAGGGTTACGGTGTATATCCGGACTTGGACCGTCCCAGCAGCAGTCACGGCACCATGCCCTACTGCGATTACATGGACCAGAATCTGAGATATTATCAGGACACCACCGTTACCCACGTGGTGGAGGGCAGCGCCTACGTTCCGGACGAGGTGACCGTGGGGGACGTGGTGATATTCGGCGAGGAGAACGGCGACAAATACAAGCACGCAATGGTGGTGGTCAGCGACAGCGGCTCCACTGTTGGTCTTGCAGGTCACTCCTCCCAGGTATGGGACGTTGATTTCTTTACGGAGATCGGCTATTCAAGCTTTGACTGCGCGACCTTCTACCACATTACCGACGGCGGCCAGGATTACCGTCACTTCCGTATCACCGCATCGGCGCTGACCGTGAGGGTGGGACCGGGCCTCAACGCCCTGGGTAACCTGTACGAGGATATCGGCCAGATGGGTCAGGATGAGGAATATATCGCCTTTGAATATGCCTATGACGAATCCGGCAACAAATGGTGGCATTTCTGGTTCGACGACCGGGCCGCCTGGTGCGCTGCGGACTACGGCGGCAATGTCTATACCCGGGAGGTCATGGCGAACCAGCCCTTCGAGGTCGAGGTATCCGCGTATCTGAACGTGCGGGACGGAGCGGGCACGGAAAACGCGGTCTTCGGCCAGGTGTACGACGGCATGCGCTTCGTCAGCGATTCAACGGACGGGGACTGGTACCGCTTCTGGTACTCGGGGGAGCAGAAATGGAGTCACTCCGGCTATGTCACCGATATCACCGAGACATCGCAGCCACCGGTGAACACCTCCGGCAACGCTACCGTGATGGGCTTTTTACCCTACTGGGTGTCCCGCAGTATCAATTTCACGGCGATCACTCACCTTGCCTGGTTCTCCGTTGCGGTGAACTCTGACGGCACCCTGGCAAACAGTCACGGCTGGCCCGAGACATCGGTCATCGACCAGGCCCACAACGAAGGGGTCAAGGTGGTTCTCACCGCCACCATGTTCGATTCCAATGACATTCACGATATGCTGACGTCATACAAAACCGCCTGTGCCAACAATCTCTTGGATTTGGTGCAGAGCGGCAACGCCGACGGCATCTGTATAGATTTCGAGCACCCGAAACAGACGGGCGATGGGGACCTTTTGGTGGAGTTCATGGACATTCTCAATACCACATTCAAGTCGGCTAGGGCGGACTATCACGTTTCCCTTTGCACACCATCGGTGGACTGGTGGGACACCTACGATTACGGGGCTCTGTGCCGGCATTGCGACGCCCTGATGATGATGGGCTACGGTTACTATTACAGCGGTTCGGCCTCCGCTGGCCCAACCGCCCCTCTTGAAGGGGGAAGCTATAATCTGAAGAACAGCGTCCAGGATCACCTGGGGGCAGGGGCCCCCGCCTCCAAGCTGTTGACGGGTCTCCCCTTCTACGGCTACGATTATCCGGTTGAGGACCAAAGCAAGCACTCGAACACAAGGGACGGCGGGGACGCCACTTTCTATTACGAATACCGGGACATGATACAGCAGTACACCCCGACTGTGAACTACGATTCCACCTACGAGTGCCCCTGGTTCAATTACTATGTGGACGGCGACGGCTGGCACCAGGTATGGGTGGACAATGCCACCTCGTTTGCCGCAAAATGCGATTACGCCCTTTCCCAGGATTTGCAGGGCATAGGGATATGGGCCCTGGGCTATGACGAGGGCTATGACGATCTTTGGCAGGTGCTCGTGGAAAAGTTCAAATCAACCCCGGAGGTGGACAACACGCCCCCCGATGTGACCATAACGGAGCCGGAGGAGGGAAGCCATCATGCCACGGAGGATATCACTATCCGGTGGTCCGGAAGCGACAACGTGGGCATAGGGGAATATCGGATAAAGTTGGATTCCGGGGCCTGGCTGTCAAAGACAATGGATACGCATCACGATCTCACAGGTCTTAACGACGCCCAGCACACGGTGTCCGTTATGGCAGTTGACACCTCGGAAAATTCCGCAGTTGACACCGTCTCGTTCTACGTAGACACGGCCTCCCCGTCCGTATCCATCCTTACCCCGAGCGAGGGGGCGGTGTTCAACACCGACACCGTGGACGTGTGGTGGAGCGGTAACGACAACCTTGGGATAGAGCATTACGAGTTCTTATATTACGGGCCCGGGACATGGACTTCCACCGGTATGAGCACAAAGGTAACCCTGAACTCCCTTGCCAACGGCACCTACGAGTTCACCGCCAGGGCCTTTGATCATGCCGGTAACCATGGTGATGCGGTGGTCAACTTCACTGTGGACCTTAGCGGAGGAGAGACTGATACGATTCCGCCTGTTGTTGGTATAATTTCGCCGGAGAACGGCACAGTATTCGACACCTCTGACGTGCTGGTGGAGTGGATAGGCTCCGACAATAAAGGGATATCCAACTATGCCCTGCAGGTGGACCTCGGGACCTGGGAGGACATGGGCGATTCCATCTTTCACTGGCTCTACGACCTGGACGACGGCCAGCACGAGATAAAGGTAATGGTCACCGACACTTCAGGAAACCAGGCAACAGCAGGCTGCCATTTTACAGTGGACACCACCCCTCCCGAGGTGATCATAGCGAGGCCGGAGGAGGGGTCGATATTGAATGTAGTGGACGTCACCGTTTCATTGGTTTGTACCGACGCCTTGGGAATATCTCATGCGCAGGTATCTTTGGATCTGGGGCCTTGGCATGATGTGGACACGGGAGAGGATTACGAACTAAATGGTTTGGTGGGTGGCGGACACCAGCTGGAGGCCAGGACCTACGACCTCGCCGGGAACAAGGGCCGGAGCATGGTGAACTTCACTTTGGATTTCACAGCCCCCGAGGTCTACATAATCGAACCGGTGGACGGTTTGGTGACGTCTACGGAGAGCGTGGTGTTGGAATGGAACGCGTCCGATGATCTGGGGCTGGCGGCAACAATGGTGGCCTCGGACGGCGGGGAATGGCAGGATGCCGACCTTGCCTCGGAATATGAGATATCAGGGCTTTCCCCCGGCAATCACGACCTATCGGTCCTGGTCACGGACCTTGGAGGGAACGACGCAAGCGATACGGTAAGAATAGTGGTAGACCCGGAGCCTCCCGAGGTCGTGCTTGAGCACGAGCCCGAGGTGGTTACCGAATCAACGGATTTCACGGTTCGCTGGGGCGGCACGGACCGGCTGACGGGAATAGAGCGCTACTGCCTATACCTCGACGGCGGGGAGGTGTACAACGGCACGGGAACCGAATATGCTTTGACCTCCCTTGCAGAGGGCGAGCATCAAATAATGGTCGAGGCCTGTGATCTGGCCGGAAACGTGAACTCTACCGCGATCAAGCTCATGGTGGTTGTTTCGGGTTCCGACGACCTTTTCGATATCCAAATAGGGCCGGTGACCTACGAGGACGGCAGCCCCGCTCCCGGTGCTCTGGTGACATTAGAGGGGCAGGATAGGGAGAACGAGACCGATGATGACGGAATAGCGGTATTATCTGGCCTGGGCTCCGGCCGTTACAATGTTTCCCTCGTCCTGGGTAACTGGTCAGGCAGCTTCGTGCTGGTGGTCTACAGCACAGGCCATGCCTCTTACACGCTTCCCCTTGTACCATTGAACCAGGAGGGCGGGGAAGACGGAGAAATGACATTTAATTATAGTTTTGGCCCGATCAGGGATAGTAATGGTAACCCCGTGGAAGGGGCCGAGGTTTCCATTGCATACGGCGGGGAAGTGTTCCATGCCACCACTAACAACGAGGGTATGGCCGTTTTCATCCTGCCGGAGCAGATCAGAGGTCAAATAATAGAGGTGGAGATCGTCCGGGAGGGATACAAGGACCACGGCGAGGAGCTGATACTTGACCCGGACGACCCGGAGAATTCGGTGTTCCTAATGGAAACGGAGAAGCGGGAAGGGGGGAAAACAGATGATACATGGCTTTGGGTCCTCGGAGCCGTAGCTGTCCTTCTCATCACCCTTGCCCTTGCGCTCTATTGGCTCCTGGTTTACCGCAAAAAGGGTCCTGGCGGCGGACAGGACGCGGATGGCCCGGTATTATCCCCCGATGACGTGTTCGAGTGATGAGGTGGTGGACAATGGGTTGGTTTTGCCGGAGATTGGACCCCCAGTTCTACAACCTTTCAACGCATCATATAAATTGCCCCGGGTCAAGCTTTAATACAAGCTATCATATCTCTTGTTCAGGTGATTAGGTGAGCGACCGCAGGCTTTCGACCTTCCGGCCTCAAAGAATGTTCATACTCTCCATCCCATCAAAGAGGTGGTCCTGACGCCCCTGGTTCTTGTTGTTGGCGGCGCAGGCTTCATCGGCAGACATACCGTTGCCCTGCTGCTGGACCAAGGATATGAAGTCAGGGTGCTGGACGCGTTCCTAAAACCAACGCATCCCAAGGGCTACGTAAAGGGCCGCTATCCAGTGCTGGACAAGGTTGAGATGATGGCGGGGGATGCCCGTGACCCGGATACGGCTTCGGAGGCCCTCCACGGCTCTGATTTTGTTATAAACCTGGCCGCCAAAGTGGCCATTGGGCAGAGCATGTACCGGCCAAGGGACTACACCAGGGAGAACGCCGCCGCCGCTGCAACCCTGTGGCAGGCAATTGTAAGCAGCGATCTCGACCTGAAAAGATTCGTCCAGGCCTCTACCATGTCGATATACGGTGAGGGCGCTTATCGATGTCCAGGCTGCGGGCCGGTATATCCGGAGATGCGCATTTCTCCCCGGGGTGGATGGAACCCGGCATGCCCTGAATGTGGGTCAAGGGATATCGAGTCCGTACCAACGCCAGAAAAGGCACCTGCCAAGCCCACCTCGGTCTACGCGCTCACCAAACATTTCCAGGAATCCCTCTGCCTGATAATGTCAAAGACCTACTCAGTGCCTGCCGTGGCCTTGAGGTACTTCAACGTGATAGGCGAGGGGCAGAGCCTTTCCAATCCCTATACGGGAGTGGCGTCGATATTCTACAATGCCATGAAAAAGGGGGAAAAGGCCCAGGTCTTCGAGGACGGGCGGCAGTCCAGGGATTTCGTCTATGTCAAGGATGCGGCCAGAGCCAATGTGCTGGCCCTTACCAAAGGCAGCGGCGTCTACAACATAGGCTCGGGTGAAAGACACACAGTCCTGAACATCGCGGAGGACGTGGCCGAGTTTACAGGGCGGCAGGATGCCTTCCGTGTGACCGAAACCTACAGAAAGGGCGACGTCAGGCATATATGGGCCGATATTACAAAGGCCGGAGCCGAGCTGGGATACTCTCCGGAAACGAACTTTTCCAAGTCCTTGCGAAGATTTCTCGAATGGGCTTCCGGGGAGAAGGATTCTTCAGACCCTGGCTCCTGCGTGAAAGAGGCCCGGGAACACGGCATACTATAGAAAATATTAATACTTGGTCGCAATATCTGTGGAATTGATGGCGCCTACCGACCTTAGAACGGAGATATCGAGGGAGCTGTCCTCCACTGTACAAAAGGTATTGGAAAGAAAATTGCAGCGTACCATCAAAAGAGGCCCTGTTCCCGAGCACCTGGCCATTATCATGGACGGCAATCGGAGATGGGCCGAGATCCTGGGAATGCACGCCATAGACGGCCACAAGGAGGGCAAGAGCAAACTGGAGGAGGTCATGGAGTGGTGCAGGGAAACGGGCATCAAAGTGCTCACGGTTTACGCTTTCAGCACACAGAACGTTAAGAGGACCGAAGAGGAGGTCCAGGAGCTCATGGACCTGTTCGTGAACAGCTTCAGGGAACTGGCCAAGGACGAGAGGATACACAAGAACCAGATTCGGGCCAGGGTGATAGGCGACAGGAGCGTTCTCCCTGACCGGATCATCAAGGCAATAAAGGAGGCGGAGGAGGCCACTAAGGACTACGATAAATATTATTTCAACCTGGCCATCGCCTACGGGGGCAGGGAGGAGATCGTGGAGGCCATCAGGAATATCGCCACTGATATCAAGAAGGGAGACCTGGAGATAGAAGCCATCAACGAGAAAACCGTTTCCGGCTACATGTACACCGCCGACCTGCCGGACCCGGACCTCATTCTCAGAACATCGGGAGAGATTCGCGTTTCCAACTTCCTCCTGTGGCAGCTGGCCTACAGCGAACTGTACTTCACCGACGTTTATTGGCCTGGCTTCCGTAAGTTGGACTTCCTAAGGGCCCTGCGGTCCTATCAGCTTAGAAAGAGACGTTTCGGCGAGTGAATTATTTAGCGTAAACGGACCCACAAAATCTTGAACTATCCCAAAAATTTTATATACATCTTCCAAAAGTGTACCAAACTTCTTTATATGCACCTTTGCGTAATATTGGATGTGAGCGAAAAAGTGAGGTGATAAGAAAATGACAAATTGGAAGATGTATGACCGTGTTTTGTTATCGTTCATACTGGCTGCAACTATACTAGTGAGCGGTGCCCTGGCGGGCTGTATCGATTTCCAGGGCGATACTGTGGACCATAAGGACAAGAAGAAGTCGGAGTCCGTTGATATGAACGTTACCTACAACGAGATGACCCGTTTTTCTTCCTTCGAGGAGCTGGAGGAATTCGTGGACACCAACCGGGAGCTTTCTTCTTACGGTTACTACACGTACAGTAACATGACCCAGGACAGGACCAGCGACTACGTATATGACGGTGGCGACGGCTACAATCTGGCCGGCGGCATGGACGCGGACGACGCTGCCGCAGCCCCCTCCGCCGAAAAAGCGGAGGGCGCGGACG
>CAZUZU010000121.1:0-9197 GCA_964624865.1 uncultured archaeon | reverse complement strand
GTTGCTGCGGCTGAAGAGATCGGTTACCCTGTCGTGCTCAAAGTGGTCTCCGAGGGGCTCCGCCTTCCTCAGGTTGAACTCCCTGCGGTCAAGCTCCCAGGGCACGTTGTACAAATTGTTCAGGTCTATATCCTCCGGAGGCTCCTGGGTGGAGACCGAAACGCTCTGAGATATATAATTAAGCTCAACATAGCTCTTCTCGCAGGTTATGTAGCTCTTCCTCACCTTGGTCGGGGTCAACCAGTTCACCTCTATGTGTCCTGTGATGCCGTTCTTAAAGTTAAGCAGTATATTGGCAT
This sequence comes from uncultured archaeon, assembly GCA_964624865.1. Lineage (GTDB taxonomy): Archaea > Thermoplasmatota > Penumbrarchaeia > CAZUZU01 > CAZUZU01 > CAZUZU01. The sequence goes on along the minus strand of CAZUZU010000121.1, from coordinate 8,898 downwards.
GATCTTCGAACTTGTCGTGCTTGGACTTGCCTGCAGAGGCGTAAACCGAAACCACCTCGGACCTTGCCAGGTATCGGGAAACGTCGATATCGTGGACCCCAAGGTCAAGGATGACCCCCACGTCCTTTATCCTGGCGGGAAAATTGCTCACCCTCTTGGAGGTGATGGCAATGGGATCGCCGAACTTGCCCTCTTCCAATGCATTGTAGGTAAAGGCAACGGCGGGATTGTGCCTTTCTATATGGCCGGCGGCAAGCACCAGCCCCAACTCCCCGGCCCGCGAGACCATCTCCTCCCCGGCCTTTACCGTGGAGGCGATAGGCTTCTCCACCAGGACGTGTATGCCCTTTTCCAGAGCGTCTATCACTATATCGTGATGCAGTGATGTCGGTGTGGCAACGGTCACCGCGTCTATGCCCGAATCCAACAGCTCCCGGTAATCCTTGAAATACCGGGCGTCAAAACGACCGGCTATGGCGTTGCCTGTCTCGGCATCGAGGTCCGCCACACCTCTTAGGTCGGCAATCTCGTGGTAGACCCTGGCATGGTTGCGTCCCATGGCGCCTATTCCGATCACTCCTACCTTTAGCATCGACCCTTGCATTGTCATTCATGATTAAAATGTTTTGCCTCGCCAAACCACAACAGTTATATCCCTATTGCATAGTATACACAAAGACCTAAGAAGCCAGGGTTATGTATAGGCGGAAGATACATATATTCGCAGGTACATTGACCGGGGCAAGGTTAGATCAAGCAAGGTGTTGGCAATGGCCAGGAAAACACGGAAGAGCGCGGTTTCAGCAAAGTTCGGTCCCCGATACGGAGTAAAGGCCAGAAAAAGGTACGCATCGGTTGCCACCAGGGTCAAGAAGAAGTATCGCTGCCCCTCGTGCAACTACCGGAACGTCAAGAGGACAAGCACGGGCATCTGGAAGTGCAGGCACTGCGGCTTTACCTTCGCCGGGGGGGCTTACACACCGATAACCCGGGAAATAGGCAAGAGGAAAGGGTTCAAGAAGGAAAGCGATTATTCCGAGCTTCAGGACCTTGTGACAGCCGTGAGTATCGAAGAGCAGGCTGGGGGAGAGATGGAGGAAGCGGAACTATCCGAGCAGGAAGAAAAGGAGGAGGAATGATCTATGTATCGCTGTGCCAGATGCGGAGAGCCGGTGATCGGCAACATATCCATTGTGGGATTCCAGTGCAATAAATGCGGATCAAGGATTTTTTTTAAGGAAAGACCGAGCGGGATAAGAAAAAGGATCAGGGCGGAGTGAACCCTTTGATCGAGCATATCAGTGCCCACCTGCACCTTCCCGTAGATGCCAACGAGCAGAAGATACTATTCAATACGCTCGGGCCCGAGACACAACAGGACATCAGCAGAAGCGGGGTGGAGATGAGGGATGACGGGGGAAGCACGGTGCTTGAAATATCCGCGGACGATATCGGGGCGGCAAGAGCCGCGGTGAACTCATATTTAAGGTGGATAGACACCTCCATTAAAATATATCAGGATACTAAAGGAGAAAGGTGATAGAAATGATGAACATACCACAGGAACTACAGGACAAGTTCGTGCAATTCGAACAGATGCGCAAACAGCTGCAGATAGTATCTGCCCAGAGGATGCAGCTTGAAGAGGAGTTGGGGGAGCTCGATGAAACGGTAAATTCCCTCAAGGGCGTGAAAGAGGACGCGGACGTGTACAAGAACGCAGGGCATCTGATGATCAAGGTCGAGAAGCATGACGAACTTAACGAGGAGCTGAAGGACAGAAAAGAGACGATCGAGCTGAGGGTCAAGACCCTGAGGACACAGGAAGAGAGGGTCAAGGAGAACTTCGACTCTTTGCAGGAAGAGCTGTCCAATGCCCTAAGCTCCATGCAGGGCTCCAACGTTCAGGCCCAATAAGCAAAAGGGGGGAATGAACATTCCCCTTCCTTCCGATTTTCTTGAATTCATAGACGGAAAGAGGGTAACGGTTACAGCCCATGTGGAGGCCGACATAGATGCGGTGGCATCCGGCCTCACACTTGCCAAATACCTTTCCGACCAGGGGCTGGGCAAGAAGATTTTTCTTTATATTCCCACCGTATCAAGGGTGGCCAGGGCCTTCCTTGAAAGAATGGACTTGGACCTGGACGAAATGGATGATTTCCTGATTGGAAAGGATACGGACGATATCAGCGATCCGGGAACAGGTATCGGGGGCGTCGGCCGGATGATCGTGGTTGACACCGCTTCCCCCAACATGGTTCCCTTTCCCCTGGACGAAAAGAGGGCTGCCGTTATCGATCACCACAAGGACATGGGGGATTGGAGCCGGGTTAAAGTGAAGTTCATTGAGCCCGCACCCTCATGCGCGGAGCTGATCGTCGATCTAACCGAGGAGTGGTTGATGAAACCGGATAACGGCCCCTACAGAAAACTTCTTGCCTGCGGCATCCTGGCGGACACCCACAGTCTGAGGAACGCTTCCCCCTCCACTTTATCCATCCTGTCCAGGATATTGGAGGAGGGTAGGTTGGGCGATCTGTTCAACCTCCTGTCCATAAAGCTGAAGGACCAGGGAGAGCAAAACGCCATATTGAAAGGTGCCCAGAGGATGAGATACGAGAACGTGGGGCCATTTGTGGTGGCGTGGAGCGTCATAGGGGCTTATGAGGCATCGGTGGCAAGAAAGATCATACTGCTGGGAGCCGACATAGTTTTCGTAGGTACAGAGAGAAAGGGGGGAAAGGTCCGGGTGATAGGCAGGGCAAACGACAGGGCCCTGGCCTCCGGGGTCGACCTCACTCTCCTGGTGAAACGGGTAAAGGAATCCATGTCCCTTGACGGGGGCGGACACAACGGTGCCGCTGGTGTTCAGGGCAGAGGGGATGTGGAAGCTGTGATCAGGTCATTGATTACCGAATTGAAAGACCTGGTCTCTTCCGGAAAGATCGAGCGGAAATAACCAATTCCCCACGAACAAAGATCAACGGCTGCTCATGAAGAATTTCTTGTACTTCGGGGACACGGTGGCTATGTTCACCTTCACCTCGTATCTGGTACCCCCGCAGTACGGACATATCCCGTCCCCGTGACAGGAGCCGCAGGCGCCGTTGCCGTCGCAGTAAGAGCATTCCCCGCTGCCGTTGCATCTGGTACACTGACCGGTTCCCCCGCAAACGTTGCAGGAGCCGCCCACACCCCCGCATGCACCGCACTGGCCGCTGCCCCTGCACATGTGGCATCTTCCGCTGCCGTTGCACATCAGGCAAACCTTCTTACCTCCGCAGTCGGGGCATATCCCGAGGCCGTCGCATTTCATGCAACCCCTTGACGCGTACCTGATGCCCGCCTCGTCAAGAGCGTCCTTCATGTCATTGAAAAGGTTCAACCGGCGGTATATTATGGCCATCATCGTCCAGGCCTCTTTGTCCCCGGGATCCTTGGACAGAAGCAGCTCAAGGGTCCTCTGTGCCTCCCTGATATCGCCTGCCTTTAACTGCTTGTAGCCCTTTTTTCTATAGGAATCCAAGCGATATTTCGGGGGCAATGGCCCGCTGCATTTACTACAATACATGTACTGGTCCTCGTTCTTGGCCTTACATCTAGGACAGGTTTTCAACGCGTTCACCTCCCTGATTAAAGAAACTATCTATGGTCGTCTCATCAGATAATTTTTCCTCTCTGAACGTATCTTTGATGTACCTTTCCAGCAGCTTAACCCTCTGCACCAGATAGGGCCTGATATCGTAGTTTTCGATCAGGTTAAGGCTTCTCTTAAGGTACTTGGTCACTCCCTTGGGATGGACGGTGAGGATCAATTTATTGCCGCATTTGAGACACTTTCCGCCAAGAGGCACCCTCCGGTACTTTGACTCGCACCTGTTACAGCGTACAGTCTGGCGGCAGAACTTGGAGAGATTGCCCATGATATCCGGCAGGAAATGGGTTTCGATCACCCTTTCCGCAACCACGTTCTCGTCCACGGCGTCCACAGTATGGGCTATGCGGAACTGGCCGTCTATCTTCTCATCCATTTCTTCCATGTTCTTGTATGCGGACACCCTCGGGCCCAGATTGATATTGTCCGCTTCGTGGGTGTAGTCAAGGCCGCTGTACTGGGCCGGTTTGCCCAATCTCCTCCCCACATTGTCCATTATCTTGGCTACCTTCTTCGGCTCCCTGTTTTTCAAGGTTGCATCGTAGAACTCCAAAGGATAAAGGGGCATGGCATCCAGATTATGCACCTCCTTGTCCACCTCCCCGGGGTCAAGACGGGTGGTTATAACAAGCGGGGCGTCCATGAGGCCTCCCCTCTTGGTCGGCAGGTAGGTCTTCGAGAAATTCAGGAGACCGTCCATAAGAAGCATTATACAGTCCTCGTCACCGTCACAGTTCCTTCTCTTTGCCGTGTGGAAGAAGGGATGGCTGTAGCAAACCTTCGCCTTGGTGTAACCGATTATTCGGCCCACCACACCCCCCGAGGTATGGGGAGCGAGGCCTATGATGAGATGACCTATCAGGTCCTTGGGCGTCTTGGCCTCGTAAAATTCCTCCAGTCCGTAGAACCGGGCGAGCTCGTCGTCCACGAAGCGAGCCACGCGGAGCAGGTAGTAACCCGCCATCTCGGACGGGATTATATCCTGAGGGTTCAATTCCAGCATTTGATCGCCGGAGGTCAATGTTTTCCCATTTATGTCCTGCTCGTAACCCAGGGCCTTCAGTATCTTCACCGGGGTATTGATCTCGTCCGGCGTAAAGTGGGTCAAAGGAGCGTCTGTCATGTCGTATCGGCAGGTGCCGTCCTTGAAGACGTATACGTCGTGGCGTGCCCGAAGTATCCCCTTCTCCAAGGGCTCCGGGGTTTTGGTCCTGGACATCATGCCCTTGACTCCCTTCACGTCCGGGATGGTGCCTATTCCAAGCCATTTCCTGGCCCTTTTCAACACCTCCCCGATCTCAATTTCCATCATTGTTGTCGGATCGTCCTTGCCAACGACCTTTGTCCTTGAACCGCAGGCGGCACAGGTAATAAAAGGGCTGTATCTCCTGCACTCGGGGCAAAACCTCTTACCCACCTCCACTCTTACCTTGTTTGTAATGGTCTCGGAGACCAGGCCGTTCCGGCCCCACCCCTTCTTTCTTATTCCGTTCCCCGCTTCCTCCTCCACAACCCTATGCTTCGCCGCGTCCTTGAGCAGGCGCCTGTTGCCCCCGGCCCGGCCAATGGGGAAAAGCGTATGGATGGGCGGCTTCATCCTTCTTTCCGCAGCCTTCTCCGGCCTGCCCATACGGGCCCCGATGCGAGATGGGGCCCTTGGCCGTATCTTTATATTGGACAGGTACCATATCAATCTCAGAGGGTTGTTGGACCACATCTGGTCCTTCTTGGCCTTGGCCTTTGGCTCGATACCCAGCAGGGTGACCATCACAAGCGAATATCTTGGGTCCACAACCACCCGCTCCCCCTCAACGGTGTGAAGTGCGCCGAGGATGTTGAGTATCTCCTTTATCCTTTCGTTGTTATCCATGCTGAGAACTTCTCCGTCAAAACGGCCATTCTCCATGACGTGGTCCCTGAGTAGAAGGATGTCCTCGATGGTAAGGTCGTGCCAGAACAGATTGAAGGCGGGATGCAGGGGAACCTCGTATTCCTTGGAGTATTCTATAGCCCTCTCCGGGGTCATGGTGCCGGGATCCCAAAGGTCTCCATCAATATCATCGAGGTCCGTGCCCATTGCCTTGGCCAGCTCCTGGGCCCACCATTCCACGCTGTATGCGCCGGGAACGAGCTTGTGATTGTTCTCAAGGAACTCGCCGAAAGGTATCAGTATCTCCCCCAGGTCCACTATCCTCTCGATGCGCCAGAGCTCGTCCTTCGCCTGCTTGGTGTTGTGTATCTCCGCCAGGTTTCCGTTCTTGAGCAAAACGATTGGGGGCTCGATGGACGAGGAGGTGGTTATTATGCCCGCCTTTCCCGGCCTCTCGATCTTGACCTGGGTGCCGATGGCCAGGAACTCCTCCAACAATACGCAGGTGGCGGGATGGATGGCGATGGACGCTATACCGGTGAGCCTTGTTCGGCCGTATCTCAACCGGAATCCGCCCCTTTCCGAGGGCAATGAAACTATAGGCCTCCCTGCGATCACTTCCTTCATGTACTTTTGATTGGGTTTGACGTCCGACGTGAGATCAAGCTCCCTTTCGAACTCCTCCTCGGCTTCGGCCTCCACCGCGCTGAGGTCGTCGTTCAACACGAGTTCTTTTCCCTTGTTCTCTTCGTCCTTACCTTTTCCTTTGTCCTTTTCAAGGTTATCTATGAATTCCCAGCCCTCAATTCCGAGGGCGTGGACTATCTTGCTCATCTTCTTGGCCTTAAGGCTGAGGCCCTCTGTAATAACAAGCGCCACCCCGCCCCGTATTGCATTGGTGAAGCCCCCGATATCTCTATGGCCGGAAACCTCTTCCGTTTCCGTTCCCTCCCCGTCGATGCAGACGGGACAGCCCCTGACGATCTTACCGATCTCCTCGTTGGAGGGCATGTTCTGGAGGGAATGTATCCTCCGGTACGCCTGAAGCTCCTCTTGGTATCTTTTTATGATCTGCTTCGTTGGCTTATACCTATCCAGGCCCAGGACCTTTCGCACCTGGTCCCCCAGGAGCACCGCTATTCCCTGTGCGGTACCTCCCGCGGACCTGATGGGGCCGGAAAAGAAGAGGGCCGGGTACTTCGACCCGTCCTTGTTTTGCCTGATCTTCACCCCGGTTATACCCTCCAACGGAGCAACGAGGACCCCTTCCGTCACAATGGCCAGCCCGGTCTGTATGGCCTGATACAGGACGGCTTCCGTGTCTTTGCCGTCCTTGTTATTCTCGGCGATCTCGCAGGCGATACTTATGGCGAGCTCGTTCCTATCCTTTACCTCGATGGCAAGCTCCCCTATCCTCTTGGCAATACCCGGTGGCCCAACCAGCCGCTCCACCCTTGTGGCAAGATGGGACACGGCGGGTGTTTCGATCTCGGTGGATGGATCGTAGCCCTTGGCCTTGGCCCTCCCGGCTAGAACGTAAGAAAATTTTACCATTCGCTCGAGCATTGCGAAATATGCCTTTACCTCCGGCCTGCACCTGGGAAGTGTGTCATGCCAGTCCTTTCCCAGCTCCACGCCGTAGTCCATCAACGACTGGACGGCAGGGTTCAGCTTATCCTTGTTCTCATCGTCCTCGGCAAAGGCATCCAGACACAAGGATGTTATCATCAATCTCACCAGTGTTCTTCCTGCAGGTAATTCACTATTCTGAAAGGTAAAATGCTCCTGTTTATTGGTGTGACCTCCAAGATACGGATGTCGTCCCTCCTTCTAATGTCCTGCAGCATCACCGCCCTGGACTTTTTATGGAGGGTAATGAGCATCTTCTTCTTGGATTTCAAAGCTTTTTCCACTGTATTTTTGAACAGCTCGCTCTCCAGTTCTATCTTGCCAACCTCGTCAATTACTATGATATCCGACTCCTCTATGGCCCTCTCGATGGCCTCCACCCCTATACCCTCCAGTATTTCCATGTCCACACCCAGCTCGTGGATCTCGAACTCGGATTTGATCTTCTTTGAGGCGAAGGTCTCCTTCTTTCCGGTGATGAGATCGACTATCTCAAGCTCCTTTATCCCCTCGCTGTCGCCCTTGGTCTCTATGATCATGCCCCCTATAGTGAGCCCCTCTTCTTCAAGTATGTCAATGACTTTCTTGATGGTGGTGGTCTTCCCCGCTCCTCTTGCCCCGGTAATACCTATCTTTGCACCAATGGTCATATCAATCATCACCCGCGATGCCCAAGAATATGCCTTTCTCAGAGTTCAATGTCATGTCAACACCTCGTACACTTAAGCAGAATACATAATGGCTTCATGGTATTTCAAATTTCTTTCCCCGCCGTGATGTCCGGTGCCCGATTTCCACGGAAGCATGGCAATGGGCCCAAACCATCCCCCTTTATCGGTCTTTCAATCTCGACCCGGCCTCCCGCTTGGCGTGTAAGAGAGAGTCGTTCGATCATTCCAAAATCATCTCTCAGAACCAAATCTCACCTTTACCGCCACACCGTGCTCGAACCGCTTTGCATCACTAGAGTTGATCAACAATCTGCCCGTGGCCACGACCCCGGAGTCCTTTGAATAGACGTAGACCTCGTCTCCCGAGACCAGCCCGGGCCCTACGGACTCGACGAACCCCGAGAATACGTTCCTTCCCTTCCTATTGAACTCGGCACTGTCCTCGTTTACCTCGACGGCGTGATCCCTGATATCCCCCTTATGAAGTATCTTTGCCCCTTCCGGCCTTAGGAACATCCGGCCCGTGGACGCGTTGATCGATGCCAAATGCTCCCCGCTGTATAAAACGTTCCTGATCCGGCCCGTCTTCCTGCTCTTAACGTATTCGACCCCATTGCCGTGGGGGAACAACACCTTGCCGGCACCACGGCCGAACCCCATGTCCGCCGCGGCCCTTGCCCGTCTCAGGTCCAGATCGAATTCCCGCCCGGAACCTTGGTCAACTGAGATTTTCTTAACCGCCGTGATGATCTCCTCCCGGGCCTTGTGCCTCGTGTCCACCACCTCGCGGTATGATTTCCGCTCCAAAAAATCATTTAGATGGGCCCGGGACGAGGCAGGGCGAACGCCTCGGGGAAATATTGCCTGTGCATTGGGATAAAGGTGATCAAGTTCAAGGGGCACTGCGCCTATCTCCGAGGCCACCACCAGATCAAGGGAGACGCGCCGGGGCATGTTGCCCAACACGTGATCCAAATGGACGGAAAAAGGCCTTCGGGCGGGGGACAACACCAAGGCCGTGTCCGATGTCGGAGAATATCGCTCAAGCAGTCGCTTTCTATATATGACCA
>CAZUZU010000120.1:0-9209 GCA_964624865.1 uncultured archaeon | reverse complement strand
AGGAAATCATGGAGATGGTTGGGCTAATGTAGTGATAAAATAGGGCACATCTGGGTTAGAAATGATAATTGAGATTATAGTGGAGAACCAAATAAATAATACTTTACCGGTTCTGCACTATATGTGAAAAAACGCCAATAAATAAGCTAGATCTATAAGGTTTTTTACTATAAATAACGTGATTACCTGTCTTCCTTAACAAAGTGATCTACTAGTTATACAAACGCGTCCTTCATCTCGTGGATATCTTGCTTCATCTCACCCATGTCTTCACGTAGAGCTACCATACTCGCACCGAATTCTCCATATCGTTCAGCAAGCCAGTCGAACTTTTCAGTTATATTTTGATTCATATCATCTGTATTACCCGAAACCTCTTTGATTGCCCCGTGTGTTTGATCATGTTTCCCACTGAGGTTCTGGTTCATATTCTTCATAGCCAATATGGCCATCTCGCTGCGCTCCAGCGATTCCTTCTCATACGGACTCAACTCGCCACTATCATACGGCACTTCAAATGGATGGCTTAGGCGATTTACGTCAAATCCAGGGCTGTTCTCGTCAAATTCCTCTATTTCGGCGACGTCGATCTGCAGCGGATCCATCGGATCGGCTGCCCTTTTCGAAATGGCGGCCTTGAACTTCCGAACGGCTTCGTCCGGGCATTCATAATATATCTCCACCGTGCCGTCGTCCAGGTTCTTTACGCTGCCATCGGCACCCATGGAACGAGCTGTCAACTTTACGTATGCCCGATAACCAATCCCTTTGTCAAAACCCTTTACGACCAGCCTTGCGATCACACTCATTTTACGCCCCGTTTCGACTTAGATTCCACAGTTCCATGGTTTTATAGGATAGTCTGATATAAAAGGATAGTGATACCTATGACCCCAGCAATGCTTATTCGATATAAAGAATTGCGCATATCACGAGGTATTGGAGTGTCGTTTATATCTTTGGCAATATCAGTTCCATTTGTATACAACACCCCGGTTGTTCCATATATATCAGAAAACGTTATATATATCCGTTGGGGATAACATGTTGACCATGGCTTCTGTAGACGACGGCTTCCTTTACCCCGATACACTGTCCATCAAGGAGGTGGTGCTGCTGCATCTAAGGAGCATCGAGGACTCTGACCTGGGGGTGGACTACTGGCGCACCCAGATCGGCATATCCACCGCTGTGAAGAGGAGGCAGGATCAAACCTCGCAGGCGCTCCAGGCCCTGAAATCGGAGGACATGATCAGTGAAGATAAAGCAAGGATCACTGGCATGGAAAGGAAGAGGAAGGTGTATTGGCTCACCCGCGCGGGGGGTGAGGAAAGCGGCCGCCTCATGAGGAACGCACTGGTCAGGTTGGTCAGGGTAAAGGAAAAGAACGAGATTATAAACGAGAAGCTTGGCACCTTTCTGAGGCAAAGCGAGTCCCCGCTGGCGATATCCGCGGCCATCAACCTCCAGATCAGCTACGAACAGATCGATGTGGCAAGGTTCAAGAATTATGTCAGGAGCCTGGAAAGATGCGGCCGCCTCGGCCTTCCAAGGGGCAGCGTGTGCTACATCCAGGACACCCCGGTCCTCAAGTTCTTCGTGGGCCGGAACAAGGAGCTATCCCGGATCAAGAAGTGGGTGGACAGCGAGGACAGGTGCAAGGTGATCACCATACACGGTATCCCGGGCATAGGCAAGACCACCCTCGCCGCCAAGATCGCCAGGGACTACGAGGGCATATACAATCTCTACTGGTACCGAATCCATCCCTGGGACACCCTTAAGAACGTTCTCAACGCACTCTCCCCCTTCCTCATGGACCTGGGAGGAGGCAAGCTGTTCAATTACCTGGAATCGGACAAACCTATGACCCTTGAATCCACAGTCCCCCTCCTGGCCCAAGACCTTTCAGACACCTACACCCTCCTCTTCTTCGACGATTTCCAGCGCATCGACCCCAAGCTCATACCACTGTTCTCAAAGCTCACCGCCAAGTTAGAGGAGGAAGAAAACATAAAGCTTATTGTGGTGGGCAGACAGATCCTGCCGTTCTACGACCCTTCCCTGCAGAGGGAGGGGGTGGTGCAATCGATGCAGCTCGAGGGCCTGGACATGGAGAGCAGCAAGAGGATGTTCCGACAGCGTTCCATAGACCGGGACGAGTTCCTGGAGGTCTATCGAATGACCAGGGGTCATCCGCTCTTCCTTGAGCTTATAGATACGGGCGGAGATTACGGAGGCTACTCCGATATAAAGCGCTACCTGTACGAGGAGGTGTTGATGAAGCTCCCCTCCAATCTCCGGGACATTTTGTGGCGCCTGTCGGTCCACAGATACCCGGTAAAGGCCAACGCCTGCACCTGGACGGCGCGGACTACAGCGCCATATCCGACCTCCTGGACAAGGCGATAATACTCAAGGTGGGGGAGGACACCTTCGATCTTCACGACATGCTCAGGGACTTCTTCTACTCCACCCTGCCCTCGGCCACCAGGGAAAGGATGCATATCGAGGCGGCAAGGTACTACCTGGACAATCCCGGCGATATCCAGACAATCGAGACCATATACCACCTGCTAAGGGGCAGGGATATCCCGGGGGCGATAACCATGCTGGTGGAGAAGGGCGAGGAGTTAATAAGAAAGGGCTACGGCGACCGGGTCCTCAATCTCATAGACAATATAAACATCAAGGGCACCGAGGGAGAGTACTGGCCCGAGGTATACCTGCTCAAGGGCAAGGCACAGATGCGCTTGGAGGAGCACGAGAAGGCACTTGGTAACCTCTACCAGGTTCTCATACTGGGTGAAAGGGTGGGCAACAGGTTCACGGTCGCCGAAGGGCTCAGGGTGATAGCCTCTTTACGCTCCAGGATGGGCGAGCGCGAGAAAGCCCTTGAAAATTACAGGGAGGCGTTATCCATATACCAGACAATCAACGACAAGGCTGGCATGGCCCGCTCTTTATTAGGTATGGCCGAGAACGTGAGGGAGGAGGGCAAGATGGAAGAATCCCTCGAACTCTACAAGAAGGCCAGGGGATACGGCCTGGAGAGCGGTAACGACGTCCTGCTTGCGCATATCCACACCGAGATGGGCACCAATTACATCAACATGGGAGACATAGACCGGGCCGAGAGCATGCTGGCAAAGAGCAAGCTCCTGCTGGAGGACGAGGGGGCCCAGCACGAGATGGCTCCCACCCTTCTGATGCTCGGCACCCTGGCATATCACCAGGGCCGATACGAGGAGGCCCTAGCCAGGCTGGACGAGTGCATCGAGATAGCCGAGGTAACGGTGAACATAAGGGTCCACGCCCAGGCCCTGTATTACTCGGCGCTGTGCTACACCAAGCTTGCGGAGTTCAACATGGCCATATCCAGCTGCGAGAGCGCTGAGGAGGCCTTTCTCAAGATAGGCGACAGGGTCATGTCCCTCCGGTCCATGGTCCATCGTGCAAAGATATACGTCACCCTTAACCGTAGCAAGGAGGCAAGTAAGATAATGCAGGAGGTAAGGGACCAGATGGACGAGGTACCCGAGTCCAAGCAGCTGGTCGAAGAAATAGATGCTGTGGGGGCCTAGGGAGAAAGACCGAAACTCTTATAGGCGGATATATCCATTTATTTAGCTGTTATTGGCGGCGAGTTCAATGTTCGGGTCCAGGAAACATATCGGAACGTATGCGAGGCTATTCGTAATCGGTTTTGCCCTCATCATGGCAATCCCAGCGATTCCGCCGGTTGGACCGGGCTCTCCCGTCAGATCAAACGACGTTGAATGGGGAGAGGATATTCCCGGCGATTTAAACGCGCCGAGAAAAAACGGCACCCCTTATCCGCCCCGTCAAGGGTCAAGGGCAGAGGGCGACCTTACACTGAAGGGTTCATACCAGGGCTCCGGTGACTTCGGGCATGTGTCTGAGGTCAAGCTGGACGCGGACGGTGACGGCGAAAAGGACGTGATCATCACCTCCCCGCAAGAGGACATGCTGCATATCTTCAAGGGTCCGCTCACCTCGTTGGACGGGCTGGAACCCGGCAATGCCGACGTATCACTCACGGGCCCGAGTGGCTCGAATTTCGGCACGTCCATAACCACTGGCGACTTCGACGGTGACGGCAAGGACGACCTGGCAGTAGGGGCACCGAACGCATCGAGCAGTGATGCCGGACGGATTTACGTTTTTACCACACCACTGCCGAACGACCTCGAAATAGGCCACGCATCCTTGGTGATCCGGGGTACCATGCAAGACGAGCGTCTTGGCCATTCCATAGACCGGGTCCGCGACTTTGACGGGGACGGGACCGACGACCTGGTGGTGGGGGCGCCGGGCAACTCGCTGGGCAGCGACCGGGCGGGAGCGGTCTTTGTGTTCTCCCTAAAAGACAGGTCCGGCACTATAGACTCCAACAATTCATACGCCTCCTATTTCGGTTCCGCTGCCGGCGGCGGCATAGGAGAAAGGGTGTTCGACGCCGGGGATTACGACGGCGACGGCCTGGGTGACTGCGCATTCCTAAACCCGGAAACAGGCACTCTGGACCTCATATTCGGGTCTGGCGGCGGAGGAACCAGGCATATGCCAGATGTACCTGAAGACCGGGAAATTCGGACTGCCGGTGTTGGAACCGGGAACTGGGATGCCTCGGTCCCTTGCGCAACGAGCGAAACAAGCCAAGAAAAAATTGAACCGGAACACAGCCACGCGGCATCAGACACTTACTCGCAACATTTCAGATCCGATGAAAGAAAAAAGGTAACGGAAGATATCTCAAGGTCCAGGGGGCACCAGGGCACCACCGACCTCACCCAAAACATGGGAGGATACTGCACCGCTTCTTCAATATCTTCCGGCGATCACAGCACCCACGGCCCGCAAAAGGCGGTTGACGACAGCACCGGCTCGTCATGGACCGCTGACACCAGCGGGGACGGCGAGTGGTGGAAGATAAACTTCCAGCTGAGCTATCACCAGGTGAACTCTGTCCACATCTACACGAAACACACGCTCTACCCGGATTACATATGGCTGGAATCCTGGGACATATACGGCAGCGTGGATGACGTGGATTACGACCTCCTTTACTCCGAATCGAGCAACAGCCTCAAAGGCTGGGTGGAATGTTCGTTTCCGAAACAAACGGTGAACTACATCAAGATCACCAACATCCACTTCGGCGGCAGCTATTTTATCTATGACGACACCAATCTCGAGAGGGCCCTTCCCGAGGTGGAGATATACGCTTGGGAGAACTGGTACCCTTACGCCGGAGAAGCCGTTGTAAGCGACGATACGATCTACGCAAGAGCGGAAAAATACGAGATAACAGCAGATTACAAAGATGACGACGGGTACGAGGACATCGAGACCGCGGGGCTGTTCTTCAACATTGATATAGACGCGGGCGGTGAGCCCGTGCCGGGTTTCCTCCACGCGATGTACAACCGGACCGAGGACAAGTTCCACCTCTCCAATGACGACGACACCGGTTTTGCACACAGTGTCGCGTCGGGAGGCGGCGATATCGAGAACTCTTACGTCATACTGCACTGCGAGGCTGGGGAAAGCGGTACATCGGGTTCGGGCAACACGGTCACTGTGAACTGGGTCTTCGAGATAAAATTCGCCTGGGGAACCGAGGAATGCTTTGTTTACCTCAAGGCAAAAGATATCGAGGGCGCCTCGTCCAGCTGGGACTACAAGGGAAATGCGAACGTGGTGAGCGATATCGAACTGAACGATCCGTCACAGGTTTCATTGTCTTTTCCTGCCGGCGGCAATCTCGCCAATTCAAGCTGGGTCGGGCCCAACACCTCGCTTTATCTCAACAGCTCCTCCGCCTCAGTTGTATATGCGGGCACCAATCTGCCGGTGAACGATTCTTATTACGATGTTCAGGCTGAATTCGGTCCAAGAACGTACCAGGACCTGTCCACTGGGGACGGGGAAGGAAGCTTCGATCTGGTCCTTTGTTCCGGTATGGCAACCACTGAGGAAGGGGAGGACATCTACATATCAATAATCGACACAGGCTCGGACATGTCCTACTACTGGGGAACCATATACACCGACGCCACCCCTCCGGAGATAGAGATAACGGATGTCACAGATCCGGACTACGATCCGGACGGTCTGGAGTTGAACTCCGAAGGGAACTGGTACTCCGGCTCCACCCTGGGTTCGGGCTGGGACCTGAGCCTTAACAGCACCGACGCCCATTCCGGACTCGGCCAAGTCTTCCTGCACTGGAACTCGTCGAACAATACCGTTATGAACGTCAGCCTGGACTCGAGCGGTGGAACGGTGGAAGAGGCCGCGAATTCGCCGGACGGAAGGGTCGACATAACAGTATTCTGCAGTGACATACGGGGCAATCTCGGTTCGATAAAGATGGCAGTAAGGATAGATACCAAGGGACCCGGAAACATCACTGACCTTACCGTCAGACCGGACAGCTACACGTCCCAAGGCGAGATAGACGACGACACCGAGCTGTATGTTACCTGGGGGACGGACACCGATGAAACGGGCTCGGGTATCAAAGGCTACCTGATAGGCGTAAACCAGGCCGAGCCCGACACCCTGGTGGAAGGAGAGAAAAAGGCAGTTGTCACAGGCGTTCCGGGGCTGCCCAATACCGTGTTTGTAGCCATGGTGGACAATGTTGGTAACCAGGGACCGGCTGCACAGGACAGTATATTCATAAACATGGAGCTGTCCTTCAGTATAGATCTCAGCGGGTCGGAGGAGGTCGTTTGCTTGCCCCTGGGCGACCTGAACGGTGACGGCGATACGGAACTGCTCGTATCCACGCCCGGTTCACAGCTGGGTCGTGTTTACATCCTCGGCGGGATATCCCGCAGGGCCTCCAAGGTGGACTTGGCAGCGGTATCAATGGCATTCATCGAGGCCCCGGAGGACGTTGACTGTTTCGGATATTCCATGTCAGCCGCCTCGACTCAAAGCTCGACAATTCTAAGTATAGCGTCTAAGGGGGCATCGGGTGGAATAAGCATCTACAATATTCCTCGCAAAGCCGTCTCAGGAAGCCTGGGACCGGAATACCGGCTCTTACACTCGGACGTTCCGGAACCCGGAAACCGGGCTGGCCTGGCATCCCTGTTTCATGCCCAGGCACTAGAACTTCATTTACTCATCGGCTCGGCGGGCAGTATTCACTGGTACATCTACGAGGTAGACGAGGATATACAAAACCAGGCCCCGGACATAACCTTGATCTCCCCGAACGGAGGGGAGCGTTGGACAGGCCGTCACGATATCACATGGACCGCTACGGATCCGGACGGTGATCCACTTCAATTCAAGGTACTTTTAAGCTCGGACGGGGGCAACAGCTACGATACGGTGCTGGGAGAAAATCTAACCTATGGATTCTTGGAATTCCCAACCAATGATTTCGAGAACGGAACAGACTACAGGTTAAAAGTAATAGCCGAGGACGGTCACCGGCTGAACAACCGCAGCCATGACGAATCCGACGACGTGTTCACGATATATCATCCCGGGCCCGGGGAAAACAGGCCTCCCGTGATAACGGTGATCTCGCCCAACGGCGGGGAGGTGTGGAACGGGCCCCGGGTGATCATGTGGTCAGCATCGGACCCGGACGGGGACGAGCTGGAGTTCACCATATATCTCAGCTCCAACGGGGGCAAGGATTATCCCGTTCTGTTGGTTTCCCTTGACGAGGGGAGAGATTATACCTGGGACACCTCGGAAGTTGCGGAGGGACAGAGTTACGTGATAAAGATCGTGGCCAACGACGGGAAGGAGAACGGCGTGTCCTACGACACATCCAACAGCATATTCGAGATCAGGAGAGCGGGGGAGCCGGGAAAGAGCCCGCCCATGGTGACTGTTATCGGTCCTAACGGGGGGGAGGAGCTCGCAGGCATGGTGACCGTGGAATGGGAGGCTTCAGATCCGGACGGCGACGAGCTTGAAATAAGCGTCTACTACCGCTCCTACGAAACGGATTGGACCTTAATAACTCATGGCTTGGAGAACACGGGGAGCTACCTGTGGGACACATCTGATATCGACGAGGGATACACATACAAGATAAAGGTGGAGGCCTTTGACGGCGAATACGATGCCCTGGATATCTCTGATTTTGCGTTCTCCATAATCAATAACGACCCGCCGGTGGCGGTAATATCCTCCCCCCTGCCCGGAAGCTATCTCTTGGGAACGGAGCTCCTGCTGGACGCTACCAATTCAACCGACCCTAACGGTGATGGCCTTACCTATGTCTGGAGGCTGGGGAGCGGCGACAAATTGTACGAGGGGGGAGAATCCAGAATAAGGAAGCTGCTTTCCGAGGGCTCCCACGAGATCATTCTTACCGTAATAGACAGCTTCGGACTCATGTCCCGTGCGAATGTCTCCGTCGAGGTCCGGGATGCCGCGGAGGAGATATCCATAGAGGACATTGCCATTACGAAAGAGGTATCGGACAAGAACACCGTTTTCCGTTTTGATATCGAGATATACAACAACGGGACCACCACAACCGCCAATATTAAGGTCTCAGCCATTTACAGGAACGGCACCGTTTTCGTAATACTGAACAAGACCCAGTCTCTTCCGGGAAAATCGTCCTACACCATTAACGGCACCTGGAAGCCTCCCTGGCCCGGCGAACTCAGAATAGGCGTGGAGCTTGGCGGAGCAGGCAAGCAATACTCGGATTATCTGCTGGTGGAGGAGGAAGGAGATAAAGAAAAGGCCGGGTCATCCGGTGACCTGGGGACCTATTATGTACTTGCAGGTGCGGTCATAGCGGTCATTGTCGCCATAGTATTTGTCTTGTGGATGAGAAGGAGGAGGTCGTATCGTGTGGAGGAAGATGAGGAAGACGAAGAGTTCTCGGAAGAACTTCTGGTCTTAGAAGAGAGCTTTCAGACAGGAGGGTCGGATAACCTGCTGGGCCAGGATATGGAAGGCTGGGGTTACGAAGCGGCAGGCAAGGATTCGGCCCGGGATGTGTCAAGGACAAAGGGAAAAGGCCGCACCGGCAAGGGAAGAGTCATGGCTGGCGGAAGGGCCGGGATTGCGAAAAAGACCGGCAAGGGAAGGAATACCGGCGGTAAGGTTGGGGGGAAGACCGGCAAGGGAAGGAATACCGGCGGTAAGGTTGGGGGGAAGACAGGCAAGGGGAGGAAGACCGGCGGTAAGGTTGG
>CAZUZU010000119.1:0-9232 GCA_964624865.1 uncultured archaeon | reverse complement strand
GGGGGCGAACATAACCGCCGACGTCAACGAGACGGTGACCTTCAACGCCTCGGGCAGCAACGACGACGTGGGCATCGTGTCCTACACCTGGAGCTTCGACCACCGCGGCGAGCTGATATCGTTGAACGGCATTGAAACGGATTATGTGTTCAAGCAGGCCGGAATATACAAGGTCAAGCTAAAGGTCATGGACGCTGCCGGAAACCAGGACAATGATTTCCTCTGGGTGTTCGTCAAGCAGCCACTGGCCAACGACACGGAGGACCCCGTGGCCGATGCCGGACCGGACATCACGGTGGAGGTGGGGAATGTGGTGTCATTCGACGCCGTCGGCAGCTCGGACAACGTGGGCATCACATTCTACGTATGGAGCTTTAACTACGACGGCATGGAGATAGAGCTGCACACAGTATCACCCGATTTCACATTCGATATCGTTGACGAATACGTAGTCAGTCTATTGGTCATGGACGCTGCCGGCAATTACGACGAGGACCCCCTGATAGTAACAGTGGTCTTGGACAACACGCCGCCCGTGGCCGATGCAGGCTTTGATATCACAACGGACCAAGGAGAGGAGGTGGAATTCAACGGCGGGGACAGTATGGACAATATTGGAGTGGTGAACTGGACGTGGACCTTTGAATATCAAGGTAACCAGGTAACACTCTACGGCCCCGACCCATCCTTTACGTTCGACGAGCCAGGCAATTACACAGTCACCTTAAACGTCACGGACGACGCCGGCTTCTCCGACGCCGACACCGTGGTGGTAACCGTGGAAGAAGTCATAGAGTCGGTGGACGTAAGCTTCGGCCCCGTACTCTACGAGGACGGCAATCCGGTGGCAGGCGCGGAGGTATCCATGGGCATCTATTCCACGGTCACCGGAGCCGACGGCATGATCGAGCTGACCGGTGTGGCACCGGGCACCTACGAATGCACTGTAACCGTAGGGGAGCAGAGCGAGACCGTTACTGTAATAGTAAACGAGGATGGCACGGTTGACGTGACGCTTCCAGTATTCAGCAAACCCGGCACATCGGTAAACATCGGTCCCATAGTTGACGAGGACGGTGAGCCCATAGTCGGAGCCGTGGTTACCATAGAGATAAACGGCAAGAAGTATCAGGGCACCACCGACGACGAGGGCATGGCATCCGTAGACGTTCCCGCGGAAGCCCTTGGACAAGAGGTCAACGTAACCGTTACCAAGGATGGCTATAAGGACCGGACATACACCACCACCTTGCAAGACGACGGCACCTTGGAAAACCAGCCCCCCGACATGGATAAGACGGAAAAGGGGGAGCAAAAGGCCCAGGATAACACCATGCTTTTCGTGTTGCTGGCCATTATCATCATCGCGGTGATCGCCGCCGTAATAATGCTCTCCAGAAGGGGGAAGGAAGAGGAGGGCGTGGTGGCTGTGGAAGAACCCGCAGAGGAAGAGCTTGTGCCAGAGGAGGAAATAGAGCCCAAGGAACAGGAGGAGGAAGCGGGTGTGGAAGAAGGAGATGAGGAACCTGAGCTTCCCGGGGAAGAAGAGCTGGAGGAAGAAGAATTCGAAGAGCTCGCGGGAGAGGAGGAAATGGAGGAAGAAATGGAAGAAATGCCCGAAGAGGAGATAGAGCCTCCTGAGTTCGAGGAGGAGGGTGAGCCGGAAGAGGTGACCCCGGAAGAGGAGATAGAAGAACTGGAGGAGCCCCCGGAAACAGAAGGTGAGCCGGAAGAAGGGGAGGGGGTAGAGGAAGAAATGCCCTCGGAAGAGGAACCGGATGAAATAACCCCCGAAGAGGAAATGGAAGAGGGGGTGGAAGGAGAGGGGGTGGAAGGAGAGGAGGTCGAAGAGATGACCCCGGAGGAAGAAATGGAAAAAGAGGGGGAAGAGATGACCGAGGAGGAAACACCCGAGGATGAACCGGCCGATGGAGAGGACGAAAATCTGGAGAGCCAATGGGAGTAGTTCCCTAATCCGGTCAAGAACAATTGACCCTCGAGGTACCCCAAGACCTAAGATAAGCAAATAAAAACAATAATGCTGGCTTTATAAGGCCACCACCTAATTTATTTACTACTTACCAATAACCCTACCTCGTGGTCCCATGTATAACATCGTAGTTCACGGCGGCGCCTGGTCCATACCCAAGGACATGCTGGATGGCCATAAGAAGGGGGTAAGGAAGTCACTGGAAATAGGCCTGGACCTCCTCAAATCCGGAGGAGAAGCCGAGGACGCGGTGGAGGGGGCCATCGCTTTCATGGAGGACGACGAGACCTTCGACGCGGGCAAAGGTGCCTTTATCAACAGGGACGGCAAGGTGGAGCACGACGCCATCATGTATCACGGTAACATCTGGAAGTTCGGCTCGATCATGGGCTCAAGAATTATCAAGAATCCCATTAAGGCGGCGAGGAAGTTGATGCACCAGGACGAGATGTCAATAATAATTGGGCCCGGTGCCGACCTCTTTGCCAGGGAAATGGACATGGAAATCGTTGAGAACAACGACTTCATTATCGAGAGGGAAAAGAAGAGGTGGAAGGAGTGGTCCAAAGGCGGCCGTTCTCCCAGCGATGCGTTCAAGGACGGCACGGTGGGGGCGGTGGCCCTGGACAAGGACGGCAACATCGTGGCGGGGACATCCACGGGAGGGACACCCTACAAACATCCGGGCAGGGTGGGAGATACGCCGTTGCCTGGAGCAGGAGCGTACGCCAATCCTATCGCAGGGGCCTCGGCCACCGGATACGGCGAGGCCATAATGAGGGTGGGGTTGAGCCTCCTTGGCTGCCGATTCGTGGGCGAGGGTTACGGCCCAAGAGACGCCAGTGAAATGGCAGTGGGGGACCTGGAGAGGATAACCGGCCAGAACGGCGGACTGGTCATAATGTCGGCAAAGGGCGAGATGGGCTTTGCTTTCAACACCCCCAGGATGGCAAGGGCCTACCTGAGGGGGGACAAGATAATCGCGAAGGTATAGGAAAGGGCAATCAATAACTGTTTAAATAAACATATTTATATCTTATGACTCCCATATATTAACGGTTTAAAATACCAGGTGATCCCATGGCCAAATGTCAAAATTGCGGTAATGATATGAGATGGATAGAACAATACGGGCAGTGGTACTGCGATACATGCAGACAATATCCACAATCATCCCCTGACGTGGGAAGCTCTACCCCGCCGTCGGCCGACCCCATATGGTATCAGGATTTTTACTCGATCAAGAAAAAGGTCCTTACCCTATGGAACAAATATTGGATCGAGGACCGCAGCGGAAGGATGCTTGGATTCAGCAAGCAAAAGATGTTCAAGCTGAAAGAGGACATCAGGATATACAGCGACGAGAGCATGGGCAGGGAACTTTTCAACATTCGCCAGACACAGATCCTCGATATCTGGGGCACATTTGCGGTAAAGGACAGTGCTACAGGTGCCGACCTGGGCTTCATAAAAAGAAAAGCCTTGATGTCCGCCTTTGCATGGGACGAGTGGGATATTCTGGATGCCAACAACAGACCTGTGGCCGGGATTCACGAGGACAAGGGCACCGGCCTGGTAAGGAAATACGTACCATTCGGCGCGTTGGTGCCTGAAAAAATGACCCTGAAGCTGAACGGTGTACCCGTGGCCCAGATCAACCAGAAGTTCAAGATAATCGGAGACATTTGGGAGCTGCAGTGCCTAAACCTGCCTCAGAACTTCGACAGAAGGGTCCTGCTGGGCGGCCTCCTGCTGATGGGAATGATCGAAAGGGACAGGAAATAGACCCTTGACTTTTGACTTAAATAACTTTAAGGCACGGTAAGATCAGCCCCTCTCCACCAGGTCCATTGCCGCTTCCGTTGCATCTTTCATTATCTTTTCCTCCCCTTCCACCCTGCCGTTCTCCATCACAACTTTACCGTTGATTATCACAGTGGACACTCCCCTACCTCCCCATGAATATACAAGGTCGCTGATCAGGTTGTGACCGGGTTTCATGTAGGCCCGCTCCAGGTCGATCAACACTATATCCGCAAGATAGTCCGGCCTCAACATCCCCGTATCCAGCTTCAGGGCCCTTGCCCCTCCAATGGTGGCCATGTCGAAGGCGTCCTTGGCATCCAGGAGAGTGGGGTCCATGTAGTGATGCTTCTGCAGCAGAGCTGCGAACTTCATGCCCTCACCCAAATTCAGGTTGTTGTTACTTGACGCCCCGTCGGTTCCAAGGGACACGTTCAGACCGTGCTTCTTCATCAATGAAAAAGGCATGGCCCTTCCGGAGGAAAGCTTCATGTTGCTCACCGGGTTGTGGCTGGCGCTGACCCCGTATTTAGCCAGGGTCTTCACGTCCCCTTCGTCCAGATACACGCAGTGGGCCGCCAGCAGCCTCTCGTTCAGGAAATCGATCTCCTCCAGGGCCCGGATCACCCCCTTGCCGTGCTCTTTTTTAAAATCCAGGATCTCTTTCTCCGTCTCGGCCAGATGAAAGTGGACCAGCACGTCCTGGTCATGGGCCATCTCCATAGCCTGCCTCAGTCCGTCCAGGCTCACAGTATAGGGGGCGTGGGGTCCGAGAGCGGGTCTGATCAACCCGTTGTCGTACCTGCTTTTTAGCAATTCTATGTCCGCCAGGGCCTTCTTCAGGTTTTCCTGAAGGCAATCGGGGTCCATGAAGTCGAAGAAGGCGGCTGCCACCACCGCCCTAATTCCCATGTCGGAGCAAGCCCGGGCTATCATCTCGGGCTGAAAGTACATGTCGCTCATGGTGGTGGTGCCGGAGCGGATCATCTCCAGGCAGGCCAACCGGGTTCCTGCAAGGATATCCTCCGGCTCCAGATTGGCCTCCAACGGCCATATCTTCTTCTCCAGCCATTCCATCAAAGGCATGTCGTCCGCGTATGAGCGGAGGAGGGTCATGGCACCGTGGGTATGGGTGTTGACCAGGCCTGGTATCGCGGCCATGCCGGAGGCGTCTATCACCTTGTCCGCCTCGCCACCCACCTCCGGCCCGACCTCGGATATGCGATCTTCCTCCAACAATATCTGGCAATCGTCCACGACCTCCGAACTGTCAACCACCGCCTTGGCGTTCTTAATCAATAAGCTCATCCTTTATCAACCTCACAGCATACTCCATTATCTCAAGGGATACCTTGGCGTTCTTCTTGGCCATCTTCTTTATCCTGCGGTAGTCCACCTTCTCGTCCCTTACCCCGTTGGCGTAGTTGTCCATGGTGCACAGAACGGCGTACTTGATACCGGCTTCTTTGGCCACGGTCGCCTCCGAGGCAGCGGTCATGCCAGTGCAGTGGGCCCACTGCTTGAGAACGTTCACCTCTGCAGGGGTCTCCAACCTGGGGCCTCGGAACTGGTAATATATACCATGGTCCAGCAAATAGATATCCAGGCCCCTGTCCTCGATCACCGCCTTGCTGGCCCGTAGCAATATTTGACGGAGGGTGTCGTCGAATCCCGGTGTTATATGGATCAGGGAATCGTCGAAAAGTGTATGAGTGCAGCCGAAGTCTATATAGTCGTGGGGAACGAACAGCGCGGGCAGGGGTATCTCTTCGTGCAGGCACCCCACGGAGCTCATGCCCATAACGTATTCCGTTTCCAGGTCCAGCAGCGCGGAAAAATTAGCCTTGTGGTTAACCACGTGAGGTGGTTTGTTGTGATGCCGGCCGTGTCTTCGGATCATCACCACCCTGCTATCTTCCATGACGCCTGAGTCTATCTCCGCCTCTCCATACTTGGTCTGAAGCTCGTGCTCCTCCAGGGACTTAAGGACCTTCATCTCCAGGATGTTGGTCCCGCCTATTATTCCGATCTTGTGGTCCATTCCAGCACCTGCCTTCTCATATTACATCCGGGGTTCCGCCTTAAGGATGTCAACCTCGACAGCGAATCCACCTATCACTGCACCCTTCGCCCCACCAACCTATTGCACGTATGGCCCGGCCCATATCGAAATCCAATATCTACATCCTCCCCTTCACCATATCTGCACCCTCCACTCCGCCACATCATTCCTTGATCACTATAACGCTCTGTACCACGTCCTCTGGATTTAGCTTCATTAACCTAACCCCCATGGTTGCACGGCCCTGCGTGCTTATGTCCGCCGCCGTCTCGCGGATTATCATGCCGTTGCGGCTGACCATCATTATCTCGTCCTCCTTGGTTACCCCGACCACCCTTATCACGGGACCGTTCCTCGGCCCCGTTCTAATGGTGATCACTCCCTTGCCCCCCCTGTGTGTTAAGCGGTACTCCTCCAGCGGGGTCCTCTTGCCGTAGCCGTTCTCGGTGATGGTAAGGAGCATGAGCTCCTCCGAGGCCACTGTCATGCTCATCACCTCGTCTCCATAGCGGAGGGACATGCCCCTGACCCCCCTGGCCGTTCTTCCCATGGACCTGACCTCCTCCTCCTTGAACCTCACGGCGTTGCCGTGGCTCGAGGCAAGGATGATCTCCCTTTTGCCGTCGGTAAGGGACACGTTTATGAGCTCGTCCTCCTCGTCCTCCTCCAGGTTAATTGCCCTTATGCCCGTTATAATCGGCCTGGAGAACGAGGAAAGCACCGTCTTCTTAACGTAACCCCTCTTGGTGGCGAAGAACAGGTACCTGTCCTCACTGAATTCGCTGACTTGGATAGTGGCCTGGATCTCCTCCCCCTTCTCAAGCCTTGGCAGCAGGTTAACTATGGGTCGGCCCGTGGATTGACGGGAGCCGCTGGGAACCTTGTACGCCTTCAACCAGTAGGCCTTGCCCTTGTTGGTAAAGAACATGATGTAATCGTGGGTGCTGCAAACGAATATGTCCACCACGTAGTCCTCCTCCTTGGTCTTTATACCCTTGAGCCCCTTGCCGCCTCGACCCTGGCTCTGATAGGTATCCACCGCCATCCTCTTGATATATCCGCGGTGGGTGATGGTTATAACCACCTCCTCGTCGGGTATCAGGTCCTCGTCGTCAAGTTCGGCGTAATCCTGCTCGGCTATCTCGGTCCTCCTCTCCTCCCCAAAGATATCCTTGACCTCCGCCAGCTCTTCCTTCATGATATCGTAGACCCTCTCTTCCTTGCCCAGGATGTCCTTAAGGTCCTCGATGGTCCTTGTAAGGGCTTCCTTTTCCTCGACCAGGGCGTCGATCTCCATTGAGGTTAGTTTCTGGAGTTTCATGTCCAGAACTGCCTTTGCCTGTATCTCGCTCAGCTCGAACTCCGACATAAGGGATTCCCGGGCCTCCTTCGCGTCCTTGGAGCCCCGGATCAGCTCAATGGCCCTGTCTATGTTGTCCACCGCTATGATAAGGCCCTCCACTATGTGATATCTCTTTGCCGCCTTGTCCAGCTCGTAGCGTGTCCTTCTGGTTATGACCTCGAACCTGTGCTTGATGAACACCTGCATCAGTTCCTTGAGGCTCATCACCCTTGGTTTTCCCTCAACAAGGGCCAGGTTGATAATACCAAAGGAGGTTTCCATGTTGGTGTGCTTGTATATGTTGTTAAGCACGACCTCCGGCTCAGCGTCCCGCTTCAGCTCGATGACCACCCTCACTCCGTTCCTGTCGCTCTCGTCCCGGATATCGCTGATACCCTCAAGGACTTTGTCCTTGACCAGGTCCGCCATGCTTTCCAGCATGGACGCTTTGTTCACCTGATAAGGGACCTCCGTGATTATGATGCGGTTCTTCTTCTTGGTGCTCTTGATCTCGGCCCTGCCTCTTACCTTCACCTTGCCCCTGCCGGTCTTGTAGGCGCTGGCCATTCCCCCGAGACCGTGCACAATACCCCCGGTGGGAAAATCCGGGCCCTGGACTATCTCCATAAGGTCTAAGACGTTTTGCCCCGGGTCGTCTATCAGGGCCACCGTAGCGTCCACGATCTCGTTCAGATTATGGGGCGCCATGTTGGTGGCCATTCCCACCGCAATGCCGGACGACCCGTTGACAAGCAGATTGGGATACTTGGCGGGAAGGACAACCGGCTCCTGCAGGGTGGCGTCGAAGTTGTCCTTGTAATCCACCGTATCCTTGTCCATGTCCTCCAATATCACCTCGGCGATGCGGGCCAGCCTTGCCTCCGTGTATCTCATTGCCGCGGCATTGTCCCCGTCCAGGGAGCCGAAGTTGCCCTGGCCGTTGACCAGGGGACATCTCATTGAGAAGTCCTGAGCCATCCTCACCAGGGCGTCATACACAGCCGAATCGCCGTGCGGATGATACTTGCCAAGTACCTCACCCACTATTCTCGCGCACTTCTTGTAAGGCTTGTTGTAATGGAGGCCCAGGTCCTGCATACCGTATAATATCCGGCGGTGAACAGGTTTGAGGCCGTCCCTGGCATCAGGAATGGCCCTGCCGACGATGACGCTCATGGCGTAATTGATGTATGATTCTTTGAGCTCCTCCTCCACCGGCCGCATGTTCTCGACCTCGACCGCCTCTTCTTCCTTTAATTTCGGTTCGATTTCAGGTTCAACTTCAGCGTCCATGATCCATCACCTAGATATCCAGATTCGTAACCTCGGCATAATGGTCCTGAATGAAGGTCCGCCTCTGTTCTACGTTCTCCCCCATCAGGGTGTCGAACAGCTCGTCCGCTTCGAAAGCGTCCTCGATACTTACCTGCAGCATGATCCTCCTCTCCGGGTCCATGGTGGTCTCCCAGAGCTGGTCGGGGTTCATCTCGCCCAGGCCCTTGTACCTCTGCACCTTGGGTTTCCTGCCGTCGGACGCAAACTCCTTCAGGATCCGGTTCTTCTCCCTTTCGCTGAAGGCATAACGAGTGTCCTTGCCGTACCATATCTTGAACAGGGGGGGCTGGGCGATATAGATGTAGCCGCTTTCTATCAAAGGCCTCATCTGCCTGAAGAAGAAGGTGAGCAGAAGGGTTCGTATATGTGCGCCGTCCACATCCGCATCGGTCATAATAACGATCTTTTTGTATCGAGCGCTCTCCAACTCGAAATCTTCACCGAAACCTGCTCCCACCGCTGTTATTATCGTTCTTATCTCCTTGTTCTTCAATACCTTGTCCAGCCTGCCCTTCTCGGCGTTGATTATCTTGCCCCTGAGCGGAAGAATGGCCTGGAACTCCCTGTCCCTGGCCTGCTTCGCGCTCCCTCCTGCGGAATCGCCCTCCACCAGGTATATCTCCGCCTTGTCCGGGTCCCGACACGAGCAGTCGGCAAGCTTTCCCGGTAGCGCCGCGGAGTCCAGAACGCTCTTCCTCCG
>CAZUZU010000118.1:0-9290 GCA_964624865.1 uncultured archaeon | reverse complement strand
CTACATCTCACCCACCACGGTAATAGGAAACACGGCGCCTACAGTGGGGGAGGTATTTGTCGAAGGCACCTCCCTTACCACCGCTGACGGGCTGAGGGGCCTGTTCGCTTCCGATGACGAGGACGGGGATGACACCACATACGAATTATGCTGGTACCAGAATCAGCAGCACAAGCCCTTCCTGGACAACATGTTGAACGTATCCTCTGAATACACTAGGAAGGGGGACGTTTGGTACTTTGAGGTGCGTGTGTTCGACGGCTTCGACTGGTCTTCCTGGAAAACCTCACCCCCCGTGGTCATAGGCAATTCCATACCCTACATCTTTAAGCTTACCCCGGCCGCGGGAAACATCACAATAAACGAGACCGAATGGATAGGATTCCTGGCGTCGGCCATGGACGCGGACAACGAACCGATTACATACTTCTGGTACCTGGAAGGTGCTATCGAGAGCCTTGCCCAGGATTACGAGTTCGAAACCGATTACACCGCGGACCGAGGCTACGATATCAGGCTGGAGGTATCGGACGGAACGGCCACCATCAATTTCACCTGGGCGATCACTGTGAACAATGTGAATCGTATGCCGGAGGTGGAGACCTTCGAGCCAGCGCTGCCGGAGGAAGGTTCCCACATCAAGGGAATAGTGGGCAAGGACATCCCATTCGAGGTCACTGTGAACGACCCGGACGGAGAGAGGGTCACCGTTGAGTGGTACGTTGACGGAAATCTGAAGGACACCGGTAACAAGCACACATACGTCCCCGGTTATCACGAGGTAGGGAAGCACATCGTAGAGGCCCGCATATCGGATGGCGAGGACACCACATCCCTGGAGTGGCCGGTGAACGTGGAAAAGGAAGACGTGCCGGAACCCGAAGGCATATTCGGCATATCCTACGACGCCTGGGGCTTCATGTTCGCCATAGTTTCCGGCATTGTGGCCCTCATAAGTATCATCGGGCTGCGGAGAAAGAAGGGCAAGTTGAAGGAATACATGGCAAGGATAGAGGATCTGAAGGAAGAATACACCGATCCCGCCGAACTGGAGCGGCAGTTGATCGACCTCAAAAAGGAGATCAAGTCCGAGTTCTCCGACGGCAAGATAGAGGAGAACCACTACATCATCCTGGAGCGGGAGGTGGAGAACGCGATCGGGGAGGCGAGAAGGGACGAGGTAAGGGAGATAGGGGCCGAGGAGGACATCGAAAGGGAGGTGGACGAGGCTCTGAAGGACGGCAGGGTCACAAAGGACGAATACGAGAAGGTGCTCGAAGATATCCTGCAAGACGACGACCTGGACGAGGAACAGAAGGCCAAGCTCAAGCAGGCCATGTCCAAGTGGGTAACGGAGGACGAGGAAAAGTGAGATCGTAACTTATATTAGAGAGTGTAGGGAAGATGATAACCATGAAACCGGAAAACAACGAGTTGATGGAGCTGGGGCTCAGCGGCAGGAATCTCATCCGGCTGCCCGGAAAGGAGATGGATATAGCCGAGAGCGCATACGTAAACCCGTACGCATTATTGATAGGAGAGGTGAACTTGGAAAAGGGCGTTACCGTCTGGCCAGGGGTGATCCTCAGGGCGGACGAGACGAGTATAACCATAGGCGAGGGTTCGGTTGTGCTGGACCGAGCATTCATAGAGGCGCCGAAAAAGAATCCGGTTACCGTAGGCAAAGAGGTAATGATCAGCCACGGGGCGATAATTCACGGCGCCAGGGTGGAAAGGGGGGCCCTTGTGGGCATCGGGGCAATAATCCTGGACGGGGCATTGGTGGGCAAGAACTCCATAATAGGGGCGGGCAGCGTTGTAAAGCCCGGGACCAAGGTTCCCGAGGGCACCATGGTGGCAGGCATCCCCGCTGTGGAGAAACGCAAGGTCAAGGAAGAGGAATTGAAAAAGATGCCCGCCCAGATAGAAGAGGTAAGGAAAAAGGCCAAGGAGTACGGTGCGTTCTATTTACTGAACAAAGGCCTATAGGGCAATGAAGTTGTTAATGCCTGTTATTCAAGGCCTGCTCGATAATTATATGGTGGTCGAAGGCTATATCAGAGGGTAGATCGTCCACTGGTAAAAAGCGGGCCTCCGCTGCGTCGTCACCGCCCCTTAACTCGCCCCCCTTGAATTCCAGATGGTAGGCGGTGGTGATCGTGTGCCACCTCGGGTCCCTCTTTGGGTCGGAAAAGACCCCGACAAGGCCGGTTATCTCCGTTTTCAGGCCTGTCTCCTCCTCCACCTCCCTGACTGCCGCCTGCCCCGTGGTCTCACCGTATTCCACGAAGCCGCCGGGGATGGCGTACATCCCTTTATAGGGCAATTTACCCCTCTTGATAAGGCAAATGCCGTCACCCTGGTCCCAGCCCCGCATCAGGTCGGCTATCTCCTCACCGCTCAGAATTATCAAGCCGTCCACGGTCATCACCGGGCGTATTCCATATCTCACAGTGGTTTGATGGGCAAGTATCTCCCTGATCAGAGCAACCACATGTTCATCCGACGCCTTGGACACGGGGGTGTGAGCCAATTCCCGTCTCAGCCCGGGAATATCCAGGTCCCTCAACCCTCTTTCCGTGCCCCATACCCGGCCCTCTATAAACTCTATATCCTCTTTGGTCAAGGTATAACCGTCTACACGGAAACATACCTCCAGGTCCAAGTTTACCCCCCCTCCTGGGCCATGAAATGATGAGGGCAGCTGGGATTTACCTCTATGTCCATGATCATGGTTTCGTTCCTTATCCCGTGATAGTAAAAAATTCCTTTGAGCACCTTGTCATGGAGACCGCAGGCGAGCTTTATCCCTTCCCTTACCTCCACGGCCGATATAACCGAGGTGGTGGTGATCTCGGCCGCCAGTTTCGGCTCCACGAAGTTCATGTCGGTACCCGTGCAGCTGTACCTCTTCTCCACCGTCTCTATATGCGTGCGGTTCAGGGTGCACTCCACGCATGGCGTATTTGGACCTACGACCACCTGTACCTTTCCCGTCATTCCCAGGGTTGCACCGTCTATATACGGGGTGGATGAATAGTAGCAATGGGCGTTCAGGTGTAGCCTTGCAGCGAGATTGTCCAGGCAGCCGAACACCAGGTCGAAGGAAGGTATGAACTCGTCTCCCAGCTCCTCTATCCTGGAAACGTGATGTTTTATGTCCAGGCCGGGAGCCATTTCGGACGCTTTCCGGGCAACGATCTCCGCCTTGTACCTCTTCTCGTCCGCGTCACCAAGGTCGAAGAACAGGCAGCGGTTGAGATTGGACTTCACCACGTGGTCCATATCAACTATGGTAATATGCCTGAAGCCGGTGAGGATGAGGTTCTTTAGCACTTCGTTACCTATGGCCCCCGCGCCCACCATTAAAACATTGGAGCCCTCTATGGCGTCGATGTCGAACCAGCCCAGCCGCTTGGACCTCTCGTAGACATCCTCGTCAAGATGTCCCGGTCTTATCAGGTCCGGCCCTTGTTCTTCTTCCTTCTTACCCACCCCATCATCCGCCGTTCTGTCCTCAACTACCTTTATGGGCAACTTGGTCACCTCTAAAAGTTCCTGCACACGTAATCGATCACCGAGCTGAATATCCTGGCGCCGTCATATTTGTCGTAGGGGGATGTCTCCTTCCTTGCCTTCCTGGCCGCCCATTCCGGGTGTTGATACTCAAAGAACGATCTTTCAGGATGGGGCATCATGCCGAACACGTTGCCTTCCAAATTGCATATTCCGGCCACGTTGCCCGGGGTGCCGTTGGGGTTCCAGGGATAGCTGGCCTCCTCCCCCTCCGGGTCCACGTATTTAAAAACCACCATGTCGTTATCTTCCAGCTTATTTATCTTGCTTTCCCAATCCTTGACGTGCATCAGGTACTTGCCCTCGGCGTGGGCCGACGGGGCGTATACGAGCTCGCCTTCGCCTATACCCCGGGTGAACTTACAGGTTCCCCTGTTCACCATCTTGAGGTAGGTGGGCCTGCACTCGAAGCGGTCGCTCTCGTTGGTGGTGAGCACTGCCTCCGGACTGTGCTTCCCTATGGCGGGCAGCAGGCCCATCTCCACCAGTATCTGGAAGCCGTTGCATACACCCCCTATGGGATAGCCCTGGGCAACAAAGTCCTTGATCGGGCCGGAGAGCTTTGATTTGAGCCTGGCTGCAAATATAGCCCCCGCCCTTACGTAATCACCCGCCGAAAAACCGCCGGGGAACATGAGCACGTGATAATCGACAAGTCGCCTTTTCCACTGGTCCCTTACCTGGGAGGTGAACTGCTTGAGATGCACTATCTCGGCCTGGGCACTCAACCTCCTGAACGATTGGGCCATCTCCTCCTCACAGTTGGTACCCTCGATCCTGAGGACGGCCGCCTTTACCTCCTCCCGCTTCAATCCATCCCCCCCTACTCGCCCTTGTCTTCGAAATATTCCTGAACGTTCCTGTGGATCATCTCGGCCTTGGCCTCGTCCACGCCCTTGACATAAGTGAAGTCCTCGGCAAGTGCAGGTGCAAGCTCATCCAGGCTGTTGTAGCCCGTATCATACAATGCCTGGGCTATTTCCTCGTCGATGCCCTCAATCTGCATGAACTCCTCCACCGCCTTGGACCGGCCCCCCTCCGCCATGGCGGAGACCGTTGGATACTGGGCCTCCTCCGAGTCTTCCTCTTTGACTTCCTCTTCAGCCTCGGCCTCTTCCCCTTTGGCCTCGACTTCTTCCGTGGGAGGGGTGACGGCCTCATCTCCTGGCCGAGCCTCTTCAATCTCTTTTTTCTCTTCCCCTTCTTTTCCCGCCTCTTCAGCCCCTTCCATCCCCGCTTCCGCCACTTCTTTTTCCTCCCCGGGTTCGCCTTCGGCCAGGGCTTCCTTCATATGCTCCAGTGCCTCTTCAGCCCCATCCTCGGGCTCCGGGAGCTCCTCTTCCTCAGTCCCCTCTATGAACTCCGTCTTCTCCTCTTCCAGGCCCTCTTCAGCACCCTCTTCGGGCTGGGCCTTGGTTTTGGTAACGTCCTTCTTGAAAAGGAAACCGGTGATCTTGTCCATGAAACCTTTGAGGAGGCCGCCTTCGGCCTTTGTCTCCGGCTCGGCCTCAACTTCACTTTCCTCCGGAGCGGATACGGGCCTTCCTTCCTCGAACCGCTCCAGGCGCTTCTCCATTCCCTCGGTTATGTTTTTTGCCAGGAATCGTCCGACACCCCGGATACGCATAAGCTCCTCTTCGGAGGCCTGTTTCAGGGCGTCGAAGGTATCGTAACCCGAGTCGTATATCCTTTCAGCCACCGCCTTGGACACCCCGGGCAGGGAATAAAGGAAGTCCCTGACCTTCTCCCTCTCCTTCAAGCGTTTTTCCTCCAGGTCCAGGAAGAACTGCTGTATATCATCGTAGAGCTCCTGGGCCCTATCCTCGGTGATGCCCTTCAACTTCCGGAACTCCTCGGCAGTGGTATCCTTCAGGCTCTCCAGTCTGTCGTAGCCTGCGGAGAACAGGATACCCTTCTCGAAGTCGCTGATGTTCCTTATCATATCCAGATCATGAACTGGCTCCTGGGCGACCGATACCTCGCCGGCCGCTTCGCCCTCATTCACATCTTCAGCCATAATGGATTCACCTTAACCTTTTTATCAATTAATTCACATAATAATCTCTTATTATATTACTTTTACCTACGGACATAAATAAGGCTAATAAGGCTAAGAGAATTAGAAAAGAACCAGACCTCCGATAAATACGAGGCGCCATTAAATTTATTAAGGTATTATAGATAATGTAACCATAAACTAGATAATAAACGGTGGTTAACATGATAAGGACACGTAGTTGGGCCTTGGCATTTGTCTTCCTGCTTCTGGCCATGACGCTAATACCCTTCATATCCGTTACCCAGGACCAATATTCCCCGGACGAAAGGGCGATCACAGCCTTTGAACAGAGGGAAACCAACAACAAGGTCCACTTCTATATGCACGGCAACACAACTGACGGGTATCTGAACACCAACCCGCCTACACGGACTCAGAACCGGAACCTCAACATGGACGATTCCACGACCACGCCCCTGCCCTCTTCGGTCAGCTTTGAAACCCAATACGAATTCCAAAGCGACACCACCATATACGGTGACGAGCTGGACGTGGGAGGTACCGGAATAAAGCTATACATGAGCGCGACCTACATCGGCATAGTGGGCAGCGCAACGATTAAGTTGAAGCTCACCTCCGAAGGACAGAATGTCGCTTCTGGCTCCGGTTCCGTGTCACCCGGCTCACCGCAGAACAGGTTCGAGCTGTCCTTCTCGGGCAGCGGGGACAGCTACACGGTGAGCAGCGGGAACCGGCTGAAGCTGGAGGTCGCGGTGAACGTGTCCACCGGTAACGGTGCCGTGCTGATCACATATGACGCCGACACTGACAACGGCAGGGCGTACCTTCTTCTCAAGACCGACCTGGTGTCTTCCATAACGGCAAAGACCTACGACAACGAGGGTATCGAGACCAAGCTATTCGAGCCCAACTTACCGGCAACCGACACGGACGGTGATCCCCTCAGGGTCATAGTGGTAAAGGGCACGGCAAAGGACAGGTACCATCGATCGGACATAAAGGCTATAGGCATAACCGCCACCAACCCGAGCGGGGGGACCCTGCAGGACTACACCAGGGCCGAGACGGAGGAAGTGGACGAGGCCACCCTCAGGTACGAATACCAGTGGAAGTATCCCACCGGCCTTTCGGCGGGAGGAGGATACACCGTAACCGTATATGTTGCCGATCAAAAGGGTAACAATTACACCCAGGAGCTCCAGTTCTCCATATCCGAATACGGCGTTTTCATAGGGGCCGAAGAATCCAGCATACTCGGGAATCCGGGAGACGAGCTCACTCCCAGTATCAAGGTATACAACACCGGATCCAAGTCGGACACCATAACGACCCAGGTCGAGGTGCAAAAGACCGTGCCCAAGGGCCAGGACTGGAACCCGGGCATAGATACGGGAGACGGTGAAAAGGGTGAGGTGGAGACCCAGATATCCAAGGGCTCCTATCACACCTACGGGCTCAGCGTGGTTGTGCCTGACGACTCGGATGACGGGAACCAGTGCTTCATAGACATTATATCAACCTCCACGAATGACGAGGACAAGCAGTACATATTCACCCTGGTGGTAACCGTCACTTCCTACGTTGATTTTACAGTCGCCCTCACCGGACCGGATTCAAAGACCGTATCCTACGGCGGCACGGCGCAATACGACGTGACGGTCAAGAACATCGGAGAGTTGACGGATATTTATACAGTCTACGCCCCCGTGGTAACCTCCGGTTGGGGGGTGGACTTCACCTCCAACGACGTTACCTTGAGCAGGAACGGCAGCGGCAACAAGTACGATTTCAACCTGAGCGAGGGTGGGGAGGCGGTAATATCCATGCTCACCTCCGCCCCGGCCCAGTCGAGCGGATCTAACGCCATTGCAACCATAGAATGCGCTGTAAAGAGCTACGGTGCATCCGACATAAAGACCGTTAAGACCATTACCACAATAAGCGACGCCACTGCAGAATGGGTCTATCTTACGCCGGAGACCATAGAAGTAGAAGTGAAGGAAGAGAAATCCGGTGGTCTGGAATACGAAGCGGGTTCCACTGCCATAAAGATCAACAATCCCACCACCAGCTCACTCACCGGAACGGCAAGCTTCCTAAACGTGAAGGACGGGGACGGCAACATAGTCTCGGGCGACTGGGACGTGTCCCTAAGCCAGGGCCAGCTCGACATAGCCAGCTCAAAGGTGGCCAATGTGGACGTTTCGATTAAACCGGCCGCCGACACTCCCGCCGATAAGAGCGTGGGCTACACTGTCAACTTCAAGGTCCGCATAGACGAGTTCAACAAGGACTACAACCTGGGCCTCAAGGTAAAGATAATGCCTTACTACTGGATCACCGCCACCCTGCTATCCAATGAAAATATGACCATAGGTCTGGAACAGGAAGCCGAGTTCTCATTTAGGATCGAGAACAAGGGAAACACCCAGGACACCGCCACCTTGGTTGCCACGGTGGAGGAGGACGACAAGTGGAACGTTGCAGCGGAGCCCGGGGTCGTGAACATCGACAGGGGAGAGGACAAGATAGTCACCGTCAGGGTTACACCCAAGAGCGAGGAGGCGGAGAACGGGGACCAGGGCCACGTCAGCCTGTTGGTAAAATACGGGCCCTCCGACAAGGAGAAAAAGACGGAAGAAACAGACCTGATAGCCACTTATCAGCTTTCAACTACCGAGGCCTTGAGAAAGGTTCTTTGGGACCTTATTCTACAGATCGTTATATTCCTGTTCGTGGTCCTCTATGCCGTGGTGGCTACGGTAAAGATCTCACACAGCTGACCGGGGTGGATCGGGTTGATCAAGGGGCTGGAAGTTGCGATCATAGACATTAATTCCGAAGCCTACGGGGTAAGGGCCGAAAGGCTAATGGAGAACGCGGGCAAGGGGGCGGCGGATTTTATCAAGGAATATATACCCGGGGAAGAAAAAAAAAATCTGCTCGTCATGGCCGGCCTGGGCAACAACGGCGGGGACGGGTTGGTTGCCGCCAGGTATCTGAAAGACGGGTTCCGGGTAAGGGTGGTGATCGCAGGCGACGGGGCCGCTGACATCAAGACCAAGCTGAGCCGAATGAACTACTCCAGGCTGAAGAACACCGTGGGGGAGGATAACATCGACTTCTACGGCCAGATCAAATACGATATCAGCGAGCATATTAAATGGTGCGATGTAATAGTCGACGCGATGCTGGGGGTGGGCCTTCAAGGAAAGCTCCGTGAACCCTATAAAAGCATGGTGACCCAGGTGAACGAGGGACATCGCCTGTTGAAAAAGGAGGTGGTAGCTTTCGACGTGCCCACTGGCTGGGGCACTGACCAACATGTGGAAGCGGACACCACGGTTACCTTCCACGATATCAAGGAGGGAATGGAAGGTCTCAAGGACGTTCACATCATAAACATAGGCGTCCCGGCGGAGGCGGTTCACCTCACGGGAAGGGGAGAACTGCTGCTTTATCCAGGCATAAAGAACCAGGCGGGAAAGGGACTGAGGCACAAGGGCCAGAGGGGTAAATTATTGATCGTAGGCGGGGGGCCCTATGTCGGGGCTCCGATACTTGCCTCTGAAGCAGCCCTTAGGGCAGGGGTGGACCTTGTCTACCTGGCCTCAACGGACAGGGTGTGCAGGGCGGCGTCCTCCCGCCTTCCGGACATCATACCGATACCACTTGAGGGGGACTTACTTACGAG
>CAZUZU010000117.1:8910-9497 GCA_964624865.1 uncultured archaeon | reverse complement strand
CGGGCCTACGTGATCATTGTAAAAGAATGAATAGATTTATTTTGTCCCACAGCTCTCTTCGTCCTTTGATGTCCTGAAATCCCGGATGAATCGTTCTCCTTGGTCACTGGCCAGGTAATCCACGAATTCTCTCAACACGGTTATTGTGCCGTCGCTTATAATATGCTCTATCTTGCAAGCGTCGACCTCGGCCACCATCTCCTCCACGCCAATGGCCATGAAGAAATCGGCTATCAGCCTGTGCTTCTTCATCAATTTGGATGCGATCCTGTTCCCTTTGACCGTAAGCGTGGCACCATGATAGGGTACGTAATCAATGTAGCCGTCGGCCTCCAGCTTACCGAACATCTCGGTTACGCTTGCCGGGTTAACATCGAGAAGGCAGGCGGTCTTGTTGGTACCGGCCCTTCCGTGCTTCTTCTCCAGGATATATATGACCTCGATGTACTCCTCCATGGTCTTTCGTTTCATATCGATAATGAAAATATTTAGGTATTTTAATCTTTTGAGGGAAAAGAAAAAAGCAAGTAGGGGCAAAAAAATAATATAAGACCACCTATTATAACCCTGTTATCGGTACGTGGTCT
>CAZUZU010000117.1:0-8900 GCA_964624865.1 uncultured archaeon | reverse complement strand
ATAAGACCGAAATATAATGGAGGGATCATGCGAACTCGGCGGTTGTTGCCCGTATTGGCCTTATCACTGGTTTTGTTACCCATCTGGACCGTGCCCGCCGAGGCATTGGACCAGCAGCTTCCCACAGGCTACGACGTGTCGGTGAGCGCTGATAAGACGAACCTCACCGCCGCCATCCCCTACTCCCAATCATTCTGCCTGGAATTCAAGGTTAAGAACACCGGTTTCATGTGGGACGACTATACCATTGAAGTGAACGCACCCATGGACGCCCCCTTCCTGGCCACCGTGGAGCCGTCGGAACTGGACAACGTCCTCTCCCAGGAGGTCGAGAAGTGCGAACTCAAGGTTGACTTCGCGCCCACGATCCCGCAGAAGATAGAGCCGGGTTCTAGGTTCTTGGTTGACGTGCTGGTAAAATCCAAGACCAAGACCGACGTCCAGGACGGACAGCGATTCAACGTGACCGTGGACTTTCCCAAGGTGGAAATCGAGAAGTTCTCGATAAGCGACAAGCGCCCGGGCATGGGAGAGACCATAGATATCAGGTTCGAGTTACGCAATACAGGCAGCATCGATCTGAGAAACTGCACGGTCCTGGTACTTCTGGGGGGAGACCGAATATACGGCAAGACGGTGGACGTGGAGGCTAACGACACCTTTTCCGCCCATAAGAGGGTAAAGGTGGAGAACGAGGGGCCCGCCACTGTAGAGCTCTCGGTCACCACCGGCACGGGGGATGGCAAGGAGATCGAATTCGCCAGCAGGGAGGAGGAGATGTTCGTCGAGGGGGGAAGCAGCATATACGGCCTGGGGTTCTACCTTGGTCTAGCAGTGTTAATAATAATCCTGGTCGCTATCGTTGTCCATATGATATTGAAGAGAAGGAGGAAACCGGAATGACAGAGTATCATGTCTTCCGGGTTGGGCCGGACCAACCCCTTCTTGCCGAGATCAAAAGATACTGCGAGGAGAAGAACATCAATTCAGCCCTGGTTCTCGGCATTATAGGTTCGCTTAACGAAGTGACCCTGGCATTCATCCGCTCGGTGCCGGCAGACTACGTGACCGAGGATTTCACGGGGCCCTTGGAGATTGCCGCGGCCCAGGGATCGATCGCCATGGACAAAGGGGAGAGGGTGCTGCACATACATCTGGTTATATCAGATCATGACAGGGCCGTGGGCGGTCATCTGGTAGAGGGAAAGATATTCACAACAGCCGAGGTCGCACTCATGGAGTTCGAGGAGGGAGAGGCCGAGCTCAAGAGAAAACTTGACGATTACACAGGCCTAAAGGAACTTCAATAGATTCACAACAGCTGGTTACAGGGACCCTCTGCAATACATTTAAATACGTTTCCGTACATATATGTACACATGGGTACGCAAATAAGTTTAAAGCTGTCCGATAGAATGTATTCGTCAGCAAAGGTCTACGCAGAGATACATGGTTTCGAATCCCTGCAGGATTTTATCAGAGAGATACTAAGAGAGCGGCTTTTTGAGCAGGAGGCCGAAACCTTTGGCGGTCTCTTTACTTCATTGGCCAGCGAAGAATCCCTTGCTCGAAACTGGCTTTCACCAGAGGAGGATGAAGCGTGGGCACATTTGCAAAGGGAGATATAGTTATTTTTCCGTTTCCCTACACCGATCTGAGCAACAGGAAACTTCGTCCCTGTCTGGTCATCTCCAACGAAATGGGCGAGGACGTGCTTTTATGCCAGATAACCTCAAAAAGGATCCGGAAGGACAGGTATTGTGTCGAAGTAAAGAAGGACAATACCATAGATGGTAGTCTGAAAATAGACAGTTATATTCGAACCAATATGATATTCACCGCGGATAAAACACAGATAAAAGGAAAGATATGCAGGATAAGGGACAGACACTACGAGACCGTGGTAAATAAAATCACTGATCTCATAAGCAAATAAGGACCCGCACCACCCTCTACACATCACAAAAGCTGGTTCCAGTAATCCTCCGGCATGTCCTGGGCGAGTTTTAAGGAGCCGTCGGCCCCCGCATAGACAGGGTCGTCGGCCACTGAGATCATACCCCCGCCTATGGCGTCCATTTCCTCCTCCAGTACCTTGTCCAGGTCAGATATCTGTGCGCTGCCCCCTGCCAAAATGACATTGTTCCTCAGCTCTTCCTGGAACTCGGGATGGAAGGTCGAAACAACTTCCCTGATGGACTCCATGATATCCGGGATCACCGCCTCGCAGGCGGATCTCATCTCCTTGGTTATGTCGAATTTTTGGGGCACGCCCTCGATTGGGAACTCGACCACGATGTTCTTCTTGGTGTCCCCCACGTAGGCGTACTGCTCCTTCCATTTTCTTGCCATGTCCTTGGTTATCTGGGCACCGTCGTATCGCTCCTTGATGAGCTCCAGCAGCTTGTTGTCAACAAAGTCGCCTGCCTTGTAGGTAACTCGCTGATCGTCCTCGGTGGGAAGGGCGCCGTATATACGACAAAGGTCCACAGTGCCCGCGCCCATGTCGATGACGATCGATATATTGAGCTTGTTGGCACCGTAGGCAACCGCAAAGGGCTCGGGCACGACCATTACAGCGTCCAGTATCTCGTTGGCTGCCTCCACCAGCGCCTGTTTGTTGGCCTTGGAGGCCTTTGAGGGGGCGCCGATAACGCCGTAGAGCTTTGGATAGCCCCTGGTCTCCGCCAGGTCGATGGCGTACTTGACAAGCTCTTTGGCCCCGTGCATGGCCCTCTCCGCCACGTCCTCGGTGACGTCCTTGCCTCCCGATTTTCCTGAGCCTATGATAACACCGTTCTCCATGGGCCTTATCACGTTAAGCGCAAGCCTGTTTTTACTCACTTCCTCGCCGAATATCATCTCGCTCTTGATGAACTTCTTGGCCACCACGTCCTTTGGCCAGCCCACCAACGAATAGAACGTCTTTCTAACCCCGTTCGATGCAGAGACCGCCGTATGCGAGGTTCCCAAATCGATACCTATATAAAGCACATCGTCAGATTTCCCTTTCGGTGCCATAATAACATCACCTTTCCTTTATTGGGTTAGTTGTATTCCAAAAGAGCATATAAATATTTTGGCCCCTATATCCCACCATTGCCGAAAGGTATAATATCTATCCGAATATTCCCATAATCGAGGCCGTATGAGAGTTAAGAACCTGTTATCTTTCATTAAGAGGAACACATTCAGACTTATCGACCTATCCTTTTTGCTCTTCCTGATAGCCTTGATACTATCCTACGTATTCTCAGCGGCCACACTCCCCTACGTAGAGCAGGGGATCGCCACGCCCAAGGTGGAATACGAGAGCTACAATCTGGATTTCGACGTGGACCGAACGGCCCCGGCCATTACCGACTTCCCCTCGCTCCACCGGGCCGTGACCGGCGACCAGATCCTCCTGGATATAAACATCACCGATCTATCGACGCGGAACGTGAGGGTATATCTGGACAGTGGATACCTGGGCCGAATGTACGTTTCCAGGAACGGGGAGGGGTTCAGGGCCCGCAAGGTCATTCAAGCCCCATATCAAGGGGGCAACCACTCCCTGGCCCTGCAGGTTGAGGACTGGAGCGGGCAATCATCCACCAAGGCCTCGGTGCTCAACCTAACCCCTTCCGAAGACGTGGTGCCGAGAGTTATCAACGTGCATGCCGAACGGGTGGAGATGGCTTTTGTACACGCTAATAATGGTACGGGGGCGGACGTGCAGATCGAGGGGCCGCTCATCCCTGACGAGGCGGGAATCTATTATCTTCCCGTATCCGGCTTTGGATTCCAAACCCGAGGCGTTAATTACACGCATGAAGGCCGTAGCTACATCCGAAACATCAGCTATTACTCAACGGCGGGTATCCGAAACAGGACCAATATTTCCCTGTCCAAGATGGGGCCGGGAGGTACCTACCATGTGTACGGGATCGAGGCGCCGTTGTACCCTCATGACCTTAGTTTAAGCTACGGCAATATCACTGTGAACGGGTCCCTTTATATAGATGCCAAAGGCGGTATGGAATCCAGGTATTGGATCTATGAAAGTTACTGGGGCCAGGGCACCCTATGCGTGAAATGGCCGGGACTTGAAACGAGCTTCGAAGTAGCGATCAATAATTTGAACAAGAGCGCTTTGCGGCTTCCCCCTCCCATACTGGACGGGCATATCCAGGAACTGGGGGAGATCCAACTGGACCTTGACGCCGTAAAAGAGATAAGGATAGACAACTCCAGCCGCCTCGGTACCTTGGAGGAGGGGCATCACAACATATATATCAATGCATCCCAAAGCCAAGTTCAGGGGCTGTACGTTTATTTCATTACCCCGTTCAAACCTTACTTGGTGTCTCTCACGCCACTGTACGGGGAGGGAGCGATGTTTTTCTACACCCCGCTGGTCTTTATCCTCTTGCTCGGCGCGATCTCACTGATAATTAGGAACGGATACCCCTCGCTCAAGCAGCTATCACAGGGACTGGGCAAGGGGACCGGCCTCAACCCCATGGGAAACAACGCCCTTTACGCCACCTTCCTGGTATTTTCCGCCATCTTGTCCTTTTCCCTAACCTACAATATAATACTGGCCTCCCTGGGAATAAACATACAGGTACCGGGATTCGGCAGTCTGCCCTTGTGGAGGAGAATACTGAGCCTGGTCACCGCCTCGGTTTGGGAGGAGGTCATCTCCAGGGTGGTCTATATCGGCCTGCCCCTCACCTTACTTGCAGGTCTCAATATATATCCCAAGGGTGAAAAACGCCTATCCATCTGGAAATACCTGACCGGGGGCGGGGTAAGGATAACCTTACCCCGGCTGATACTTCTTCTCTTCTCCTCTATACTCTTCGGAATAGCTCACATCCCCTCCTGGGACGTCTACAAGTTCATTCCGAGCTTGGTAGCGGGCCTGGGATTCGGATACCTTTACCTTAGATACGGGCTGGCCTCGGCGATATCCGCCCACCTGGCACTGGACACTTTCACGCTTCTTCCACCGATCATTAACATATACTTTGGGCCGGGAACGGCCACGGTCAGTTATCTCTTCGTTATGACGGTTATTCTTCTTTCTTTACTATTCGGCTCCCTGTTCATGGGGTATTTCTCCTACATGGGCCTTTTATACACGGGCCTGATTAAGAACAGATTTTCCGACGTGCTGCGAACCAGGGCCAAACTTGACAGGGCAGTGGCCCACCTCCCCAAGCTGGCGTTCGTACTGCTACTGGGACTTATTGTTTACATGCTCTCAACACCCGGGAACGCTTCCGGCTCTATACTGGTTTCCCTCGCGGCCCGATACTACATCTATATTCTCTACGGCGGTGCGGTAGTGCTTCTGGCAGCCCTTGTCTTCGATGCGGTTGCCTATTTTAACATCAAAGGTAAAAAACCGATGGGCATTGGCTACACCCGATCCAGGGGAGCAGCCGTCATCTTGTTCGTCCTTGCCGGAATAATGACACTACCCATAGGATACCTTCTGCTTGCCTCCGCCTACCCCCTGTATAGGGGCCTGAAATCCGATATTGACTAGGTATAGTAAAAAACCTTAAAGATCTAGCTTATCTATAGGCGGTTTTTCACTTATGGCGCAGAACCGCCTAAGTATTATTTATTTTGGTTTTCCACCATAACGGGCAGATAAAGCCGGATGAAAGAAACCGACGTTGTCCAACAAGAATAAAAAACAAACCATCAGCCTTGATCCGGATGCGACGTAAAGCAACGGGCATCAATTAAAATCAAACAGTGAGCGTTGAGGGCCCTGGTCCTCCCCGATATTGCCGCTGCCGACAGGTAGGCCTCGTGGATACTCCTTGTCCCACGGCATCACCACCTTCCCGTATTCCCCGCCGCCTCCCGGCAGGATTCGGGCCTTTCCCGTTCTGAACGCAACGACAGCCTCTGTCACCCTGGGCTTTATCCCGTCCACGGCCTTGATCTCTTCCAGGGGTGCGTCGATCAATACCACAGGTTCGGAGCCGAATCTCCTTACCAGCTTATCCCATATCCCTTGGACCGTCTTGGAGGAAAGAGTGGAAATACCTACCGCATTGGCGATTATGTTGCTCAAAGGCACAGTGTGGACATATCCCGGTCGATGTTCCGGTCTTCTCGGCTCGTCCCAGTCGGCGAGCTCGTTTACTCGGTCCCTCACCCCCATCTTGATCCTGCCGCCGCATTTGCATTTCCAATGCCTCATCTGGGCCTCCCTCATGGCGTAATGCCTGTAGCACTTGATGCAGGCGCTTTCATTGTACTTGCCCTCCTGGGGGGGAAGACCTACATTGAGGCACACCCTCCTACCACCTTCCCTGGCCAGCGCCTTCTTCAGCTCCCCGAAGGTCGCATCCTTTACCTCCAGGCGGTTAAACTCCCTGGCCAGTCTATAGGGCGGGGCCGAATGGGCGTCCGAGTTGGTAAGGAAGGTCAGGTCCTGAAGCTCCTTTATCCTGTCACCATAGCTGCTGTCCGCGCTGAGCCCGAGCTCCAGGAAACCTATCCTGTCTTTCATATCACCGTAACAGGACCCCAGGTTGGGATGGTAGGCGTACATTGCGGTCCAAGGGGTAAAGGCGTGGCAGGGACCGATCACGGCCCCGCAGTCGGATGCCGAGACTGCAACGGCTTCCCCGTCCAGCCTGACATGGGGCCGCCCGTCGCTTGACAGGGAAGTAACGTGTGGCTCGACAGCCTCCCCGAACTCCCGGACCTTGGAAAGGGACGGGAAGAATATCAGGTGATGGACCCTTCGATTGTCCTCCACCTCGGTGCTCAAGATCAATCTCACACCCTGATACTCGTAGGTACCCTCGTCCACCTCCGAAAAGTCCTTACCTTCCAGCTCCTTTCTCCACTCGGGATGGAGGATGTCCCCGGTGGCAAGCATTTGGATGCCCTTGGCCT
Source organism: uncultured archaeon (assembly GCA_964624865.1). GTDB lineage: Archaea > Thermoplasmatota > Penumbrarchaeia > CAZUZU01 > CAZUZU01 > CAZUZU01. The sequence continues at coordinate 1,988 of CAZUZU010000117.1, read as the reverse complement.
TGGCGCCCAGGGCCATGTCCGCCAGGGTTAACTTGTTGGATGTGCCGGCGGAGAAGCGGCCGTGGATATGCAGATCGGCATTTATCCTGAGCATGGAATGATGATGATCTTGACTCGATATAATACTATTCGTTATGAAAAAATCCGTTTTCAGACCCTGTTAATATCTTCGATGAATTTGGCCAGGGCCTTTGCCCGATGGGAATATTCGGCCTTTTCCCCCACCGACATCTCACCGAAGGTCCGGTCCTCCCCCTGGGGTATGAACACAGGGTCGTATCCGAAACCGTTGCTGCCCCTGGCCTTGGTGGATATCAGACCCTGGCACCCCCCGGCATAACTCTTGATTTCGGCCCCGCTACCGCCGGGAAAAACGGCAGCGATCACTGCCCTGAACTCCGCCTCCCTTTGATCCGGGTCGCGCATGAGCCGCAATATACCTTCATTGCCCAGGGTCTTGAAAACGTAGGAGGAATACACCCCGGGGAAACCGGCTAAATCCGATATAAACAGCCCGGCATCCTCCAAAAACGCAGCCCTGTAGCGTTTCCCATCTATCTCCATTGCCTCATCATTGCATTCAAGTTTACCAATTTCAACCAGGTATCTGAGGCTGAACTCCGCAACGGCGGACAGGTCGTCGGCCTGTATCTCTGGAGGGTCAAGGGACAGCATCTCGATCTCTATGTCCAAATTGTTAAGGGCATCGGATACCTCTCTGAACTTGCCCCGGTTCCCGGTAATAAATGCAAATCTCATCAGCTCATCTCCAGCATGAGATCGATGGGTTCAAGCGCCCTCTTTTGTATATCGGGAGGCAGCACAACCTCGTAGACCTCTTTCTGGAGCGAATTCTTCAATTTATCGAGGGTGATGGATTTCATTGCAGTGCATACAGCACCCTCCAGTTCGTATATCTTCTTGCCCGGAAATTCCTTCTTCAAGCGGTAGGCCAGCCCCTTCTCGGTGCCGATGATGAACTCGTCCGCGCCGCTGTCCCTGACGTAGCGGACCATGCCGCCGGTGGATTCAACGCTGTCCGCCAGCGCTATAACCTTGGGCTTGCACTCGGGGTGGATGAGCACCTTTGCCCGGGGATGCTCCTTCATCAATTCCTCCACCGCCTCCTTGGTTATGAGGTTCATGTGGGTGTGGCAGTACCCTGGATAGAGGTGGACCGTCTTTTCCTTGACCTGGGACCGCACGTAATGGCCCAGGTTCGTATCTGGCACGAAGATCACCTCCTCCGCGTCCATCCTTCGAACTATGTCCTCGGCGTTGGCGCTGGTCACGCAAATGTCGCTCATGGCCTTTATCTCCGCCGTGGTGTTCACGTAGGACACCACCGCGGCATCGGGATGTGCCTCCGTCTCCCTTCTCAGACCCTCGGGATCGGCCATACCGGCCATGGGGCACAGCGCCTCCTCGGTTGGAATGAGGGTCTTCTTGTCCGGGTTCAGCATGTGGGCCATCTCCGCCATGAACTTGACCCCGCAGAAGACTATTATTTCCTGGTCCACTTTTTTGGCCTTCTTGGCCAGCTCAAGGGAATCACCCTGGAAATCGGCGATGTCCTGCACCTCAGGTACCTGATAATTATGTGCAAGGATGACCGCGTCCTTGGCCTCTTTTAAAGCAAGGATCTCTTCTTCCATATTCGGCCTGGCCTCTTTTCGCATGTCTAATCCAAATCGTGTCTTTATATATTATCTTTTTGGGATTATCTTTACTCATAGAGAGGGGTGTTTTTCTCATTTTATCATAAGAGCCAGGGATTTAGATCAGATTCAAATATCATCAATCAAATCCTTTCTGTCCAGCTTGCTTCTACTAGAAAACTCCTTTATGCCTCCCCCAGATCATCATATGGCAACCTCAACCTCACATGAAAGCCAGTTATCCGGCCTCATTCCGTGACCAAGCCGGCCTCCACCACCCCCTCCACCGGGGCCTTGGTCCTTACCGCCTGGGGATGGAAGTAGCTTCGA
>CAZUZU010000116.1:0-9560 GCA_964624865.1 uncultured archaeon | reverse complement strand
CTGAAGGTCGTGAAATACAGCCCCTGCTCCCCCTTTGCCGCACCGTGGCAGAGGAACTGGAGCGCAAAGGTGGTCTTACCCGTTCCCGCACCGCCCGCCACCAAAATAGCGGAGGGATGGGGGAACCCCCCTTCTATCAAATCATCAAGCCCGTTGATCCCTGACGGGACCCTTATCATGTCGTCAGCCATATATTTCACCTCTTTTTTCTTTATATAATTATCGTGCGGAAGATTATTTAACCGTTGGGACCCAATTCTATCACTTGAGATTCAGGGCCGATACGATGGTGGGTCTTTCTCGTTCCTAATAACACGTGCCGATATCCGGAGGATGTGTTTTTTATGCCGCTGTTCCCATGTATGCCTTGTTCCGCAGAAATAAGGACAAAACGCCGTCCGTCCGGTGAGGCCAGATCGGAATACCATCAAGGGAACACCGTGACCCGCGTCCTTGCGCACGGGAGGTAGTTTTTTCCAAAAATGAAAACCGTTCCCGATAACGGGAGATGGTTATCCTTTCGGAATATCGGGCCATCAATGTTTAATATCCTTTTCACCGTTAAATGAAAGCGTGAGGTGATATGGAATGAAACTTAGGGATAAAGGAACGGAAAACGAGCGAAACGAAATGGAGATATTGCAGCAGTTGATGGACAAATACAACCTGAAGATCCTTTCGTCCACAAAGGCGGAGGAGTTGAGCGCGAGGGACCTGGCCTTCAAGTTCGACATACCTTTGGCCACCTGCTACAGAAAGATTAACGAGCTGGAGAAGAGCGGCCTTCTGAGGTGCACGGCCAAGCTTCTTACCCGGGACGGGAAGCGATACAAGGTCTACAAATCGCAAATAATAAGCGTCGACATCTCTTACGACAATCAGTCGCTTTCCATGGAGTTGTTCCTGGAATGGGAAACACCGAAGCATGTAGTGATCGATTTGGAGTCGGGTGAAGTGAAGGAGAGCGAAGTGCCGGTCTGAACCGGCTTTGGTTTTTCCCCAAACAAATCACGACAGCAAGCGACATGTTCGTTTGGATAAGATATAACCCGTTAAACGGAGGATGGAAATGACAGAAAAACCGATATTGACCTGCGACCAGGACGAGAAAAAGGTGTTCGTTTCCCTTTGCCGGGTGAAGAAGAAGGGATACTTCGGCAGTGTATCTCGTCACGACGTGACAACGGCCTTTGAGGATATAGCCTCGAGATTGGGATACGTAAAAAAATAATTCTTGAACCCGTCTAGAAGGTAATGTTGTTACCCTCGGCCGTTGTCATGAGAAGGGTCATCCCGCCCCTCGGCCCCACCATTTTTCTTATCTTGTCGTAGTAACCGCTCCCGCTCCTGCTCAGGCCCAGGAACCTGTGGATGTTCTTATCATTGAAATATCTCTCTATTTTGCGGCCCAGGGACACCAATTCTTCCGGTTCCACGTAGGGGGAGAAACCTATGAGGTTATCCACGAACAGGAAATATTCGTCACCCCGGTAATCCTCCAGGACCGAGTTCACCGCCTCCTCGATGGCGCAGAACACATTCTCGAGATTGAAAGGGCCCTTGACCCTGAACACCTTGGCCCCCCTTGAATAAGTGGTCCACGTGAAATCCTGCCCCTCCCGGCCCGTTGATCTGAACACGTGCATCCGGTCAGAGCTCCGGTCAAACATCAGGGAACCTGATACGGAGCTGAGAGCGTCCACATAATACGGCCCCCTCCCCGTGTCGGAATGTTTTCTCAATGCCCTGTCGATCGAAGTGTAGGGACGGGTGAAGCTGACCAGCACCCCGTCCATGTCGGCGGTCTCCATCAAGAATCGAAGGCATTCCAGCTCCACGTTCAGCACGTACAGCGGGTCGATGACGAGCAGGGTGGTTCCTCCCCCGTTCTTTTTTGAATCATCCAAGGCCTTGTCCATGACCTCGAGGAGGGATTCCGCGGTTTGGAACGACAATTCACGGCCTTTCCCGATATCGTTCATTATATATGATAGAGGAAGGAATGCCTTATCAATATTCTTCTCCAATTATCAACCGTTGTTCTCAATAAGAACATCAACGGAATTCTGATTGATTTTCCGGTTTTGACCCGGTGCTAGGCTACTTGACGAGATTGAACTCCCTGGCCAGCATATGCCCCTCGCTCTCGGTAAAGGCCAACATGTCGAAGAAGATTACCAGCGAGGTCTTACTAAGGGCGACCATGTCCCTGAGATTCTGTATCAACTTGATGGTTTGCTCGAATCCGTTGTGGATCCGCAGATATTCGATGCCCTCGATCACCACGATGCCTTCCCCACCTTCGGTGAATTCCATTATGGACCTGTTGATCTTGGGTAGCTCGGTGGGCGCTATGGTCCTCTCCTCCTTGGACAGGGCGGTGGAGAGCCAGAATATCTCGATCCGAGGCTCGGCATCTTCCTTTGTTCTTTCCAGCTCTTTGAGTATCTTTCCAGGTCTCGTCCTGCCGAACAGAAGAACCTTCCCGTTGTCCGTATCTGACAGGTATTTCTCAAGGAAACGGGTCAGCAAGCCGTGTGCACGGGCCTGTACGCCGTAACATTCCGACGGCCTCAGCTCCGTCAACAATCTATCTACGATGTGTTTTTTCTGGCTTCGGGAATCGTCTGACATATCTACTATCACCCATAAGATGACATATATATTAATCTTGCCAACCTCATGATTACCATCGGGCCGCAATAACGAAACACCGATTTGCCCTGTTCAAATACGGGGAAGCTGTGTTCCATGATCGTGTTCAAATGTTCTCCGCCATTTTCTTGAGCTGTTTCATCGGGCATATTACTCGACCAACCCCCGGTCCTCATACTGATTGTTGTCATACCGTTCCCTTCCCCGGGATATTCCATTATTCTCGGGCCCGACGGATTCAAATTGATCGAATTCGCCGTAAGAATCGTATTCGGCTTCGTGCAAGGCCTCAAAGTTACTCTTAAACCATTTCATCGTTATAAGTCCGCCGACCGTCAGGGGGAGTGATATCAGGGGGACCGTGAGGGCCAGGAGCAGGTAGTTATCCAGAAAACCCACATACGCGGCGTCCGAGGTAAAGATAAGAACGGAGAAATATGATGCGGTCAACACGCCGAAAATGTAGACAGGGATTAACACGAAGGTGAGTTTGTAAAAGGGCTTGGCCCTGTATAGAACAAGTATGCTTGCCAATAGAGAAAATATGCACAGGAAATGAAGGAAGCCGAGGGACAGCACGGAAGCCGGCGGCAAATAATTTCCGGGATCGAAAAGCGCCGTGATGTAGGCCCCCGAGGTGATAAGGTTCACTCCCCCGCCTATCATGAACAACACGGAGGAATATCTCAGCCCCTTGTCCTCCACATCGGGTTCCAGATCGTACCTGTCAATGGTCTTTCTTATCGCCAGGCCCAACAGGCCCGCGATTATGATAAGGGACGCGATGCCCACCGATCCGATGGTTCTCTGGCTCAGGCTCCTTTCCAAACTCACCATTATCTCGTATTCACCGGAGCCTTCTGACATTGATGTGAGGGAAAGTAATATATAGAAATTTTTATCGCCGGAAGACACGTAACTCACCCTATTTCCCCGGTCCTCCAACAGTTTCCACTCCGCCTCCCCTTCCTCCGACCCTTGGTAAACATAGGTGGAGAGCCTTACCGAATCCGTTTCCGACAGTTTCACGGTGATCTTGTAATCCGCTGGCACGGACACCCTGTAGCAGTCCGTGTTGTCTCCCCACAGAACGCCAGTGTGTTTTCCTTTCCGGATCTCCTCCGCTCTCAGAAAGCGGTCATCGGAATCTTCCTCGGCGCGGGAATCCCCCGAGTTCAAGAGCAGGATAAAGAATAAGGATATCAACACCAGTGTGACAGTCATCGTTCCCCTTCCTCCGATCGCCAGCCTGGCGGCACCACTTCTACTCTTGCCCTTCATCATATGAACATTCGTTCTCCTTTTTATTAAGACCTGACTTCCAATATCCTGTGGTGAAAATCAAAGGAGAGAATCAGGGACAATACCACGTTTGTAGTCTCGGCATGGGATTGAAACTGTCCATCATAAGACATATTAAGTCCTTTGGCATTGGTGTTACCGTCCCACCATACGTAAACCCTACGCGCCGGGTAGTCATGTTAGATGGATGCTTACGGCTGTAGGGGTTCTATGGTGGGACCTTCATGGCGGAGTGTCCATCCATGATAACTATCACGCCAGAGAGCACAGTCGAAGGGGTCCTGCCATCTTGGGAGGTCGATCCTCGATCTGATGAGGATCGGGATTTGCGCAATGTACGGATTATAAGAACGTCTTTGATCGTTGATTACAGGCCTTGAGAACTAAAACATAAGATATATAAAGTTTCGAGGCATTGCCATTACCGTCCCACCATAACGAAACCCTACGGGCCGAACGGCCATGAAAGATGGACACTTGAGGCCATAGGGTTCTATGGTGGGACTCAGAGGCAAGGGTGTCCGTCCATGAGTGCTTTGACATCAACAGGGATAAAGAAGGCTGCTTGTCGTATCGAATGTTTTGTTCAGGATTACAACATATCAATCAAGGGTGTTTTTGGTACGACTGCGCCCGCCTTTGCGTTTTCCGATCGCCCCCCACGGATCAACGGGCCGAATATATCGCCAAGTTCTCACTGTTTCCGGGAGGAGATATGGTAACTGAGCAGAATAGTGAGGGGGAGTTATCTATGACGGGGTTTGACACCGGCAGCGGGAATGATATCGAGGCCGACACAGAAGGGATCAAGGTGTTAGTTGCGGACCTGGAGGCCATAATCGCCCTGGATATGGAGCATAGGCTGAAGGAGATGGGTTGTTCCGTTTTTACAGTCTTCTCAGGGGAGGAGGCGGTGGAGGTGGCGGGTGAGCTCAGGCCCGACCTGATACTGACCTCCGTTCGCTTGAACGGTAGGATGGACGGTATCGAGGCCGCCTCTTTGATCAGGGAGCGTTTCGACATTCCCGCCGTGTTCTTCGTGGACTGCCTCGGTGGCAAGATCGGGGAGAGGGCGGAGGCCGCCGATCCTCTCGGATATTTGCACAAACCGGTGGACGAAGAGGAATTCAAGTCGGTTATAGGCAGGGCCGTTTCTCATATCCTGAAAACCAAAGAAAAATAATATATACGGTGAAAGAATGATTATCCCTGAGAAGTGATTGAAATGAATGAGGGAACAGACCTGTGGAAGAAGTACTGCGCATTCTACGACCACGACTTCGCATGGCAGATGGAGTACAACGAGAGGAGGTTGAGGCAATATTTCAAGAAGTGGAAGAATACAAAGACGGCCAAACATTTATGCCCGAAGGGCGTGAAGAGCTTCGAGGACGTGCCGCTGACCACGTATGACGACTATCCCGTCCTCCACAAGTTCGGGGAGGAAATATCCCGGTTGGAGAAAACCGAACCGAGAAGAAAGGGGGAACTGCTCTTGGAATACTATGACCGAATCGGTAAACAAGCGGCACCTCTCCTCGACGGGTGGCTCCCCGGGGATTATTGTTTTTGCGCATCTACCGGAGGCACTACCGGACCTCGCAAATGGATTGCACACGTGGATAGTTATAAACCGAACATGATAAAATTTGCCATGCGTATGATTATTTTAGCGTGTAGCGAGAACGAGGGCGAAACAGATATCAAACCCGGCGAAAATATTTTAAACGTAGTTGCCCCGGTTCCATATCTATCCGGATATGCATGGAGGTTCTTCGAAGACGAGTTCACGGTTATACCTTCATTTGAGATTACGGATAATATCGCGGATGTTCGAAAGAAAATGAATATCATGTTAAAGATGCTTAAGAAAAAAAGAGTTTCCTGGGTGGGGGGAACGGGGTCTTATATCAAGCTTATCCACGATTACTTAATGAATCCGGAGGAATTGTTTAAGGAAATGTATAAATCTTCGAATATCGGTCTGAAGAAATTGATCTTATATTTCATATGGAAAAAATCACAATATTCCGGGTCGAGTTATGAAAGCATCGAGGAAATAATGCCCCTGAAAGGTATGATGGTCGGTGGGATGGGCACCGCTCCATACAAAGATTTTATCAATGAGAGTTTTGGGCTTGAACCTTTGGTAGCTTATGGTTGCACGGAAGGAATTGTAATGTCCGGATTACCCGGAAATAAATTGGGTCTCCATCCGAGCCTGGATCAATGTTATTTTGAATTTTTGGAAGAGGGGGGGGAAGTCAGGAAAATAGATGAAGTAAAAAAGAACAGGGTGTACGAGGTTCACGGCACTGTTTTCGATTCGATGTTGATCCGATACAGTGTGGATGATCTGTTGAGAGTGATAGGTATCAGGGACGATGGCATGCCAATCTTTCAATTCGAAAGTAGAAAGAGCACGGTCCTGGATTTTTACGGATGGTTCAGATTAACAGAGGCAAAGGCTGAAAAATTATTCTACAGGGCTGGATTGAGAATGAGCGATAATTGGGCCGTGGCCAAGGAATTAGAGCCCAAGGAGCATATTTCCGTCTTAATGGAAAAAGAGTGGGATTATGACGAGGAAAAAGCCTGCGCTCGATTGTTTAATAGTCTGATCGAACTCGATCCGAACTTCAGGAATTGGATCAATGATTTCAATGTCAAGGACCCGGCGGAGATCATTGAAATAAATTATCTCCCGAAGGGTGCTTTTAGGAGATATGCAAAATTAATGGAAAAACAGGGAAAACCCCTTACTCACTATAAACCGCCAAAATTGATCACAACGGAAAGGCATGAGATCGCGGAAATATTAAGGGAGATCTAGATCATGGGATGGCATTTCTTTCTTTGGACCGGGCAATATCTTATCGGTGCTTTCATCGCAATAGCGGTAAGTACGTATATCTTGTTTCAAAATCCAAAAAGCAAGGCCTACAAATCGTTCTTCCTATACGGGCTGTGCACCTGTCTTTGGGAAATATTTGTGTTCCTCCATAGAAATGCTCCCACCGCCGTGGAGTCTAACTTTTGGTTAAGGATGGACGGAATATTTCAAAATTTGCTGCTTCCGTTCATTTTGCTAACGATCATCTACCTGGTAAAGGACGAGCTATATTATATTTTTATTATAATCCCGGGCCTTCTTTTGGGCGTTTACATATTCATATTCGCCAATGTGGAGGTCACGATGACGATTTACGGATGGAGCTATAAAAATACACAATCGTATTATTTCTTAGCTATGTTGACTTTTTTGGCGTATGTGGTCTCGATTATCGTGGTTATTACAATCATATCGAGAAAATATAAGCTAAAGAGCTTACGTGCCAAGTTGTCAATTATTTTAACCGCAATCATGGGCTTTCAGGTGGTAGGTATGTTTATTACCAATCTATTTCTTTTAATGAATCCCAATTACCCTCCGTTCGGTGGTATTCTTTCTCTCCTTACGTTCCTTACCATAGCATATGGCATCCACTTCCGGTCGGATAAAATGCCGGATAAGATTCATGCAATCAAACCATCCGGAAATTGTTTTGAAGCTTATTCCCGGTTTTTAAAAATGTTTAAAAGAGATATTCCAGGTGCGGAATTAGGTGAAGATGATATCAGATTCATGGAGAACATTGAGGCCATGGGGCTTAAGGACATTGTGTCTCTGGATTCCGACGGTAATATCCTCTTGGATTCCGAGAAACTGACCAGGGAAAATATCACCGAATACGTGGACACCGCCCTAAGGGGTTTGAAGCTCATTCCCGTGACCTCCCGGGTTATGCGAAGCTACCTCGACGTGCTCAAAGCGACCTACGAGGAGATAAAACAGGAAGACCAGGGGGAGGCTGACAGGTGGCTGGATAGTGTTATCCGGGAGCATGGCGGTTTTTTGAACTCACAAGGCGTGCTGGACGAGTTCTACGAATTCAACGAGTTTAACAGGGCCAAGGACGACGTGGTAAAGGGACTCTCCATGCTCTCCGCCGCCCTCCAGTCCACCGCCGACGGTATAGTGATCGTGAACAAACAGGGGGAGATCGAGGCGGTCAATCACAGGTTCAGGGAACTGTTGAACGTTCCGGAGCGGGTGAGCGCCGCCAGGAGCTGGAACCGCATGAAAGAGTATATCGGGGGGCGGTTGAAGAACCCCGCGGATTTCCGGAGAACGGTAGGAAAAGCGGGCAGGGATCCGAAGGCCGAGACCAAGGACCTGTTAAGGCTGAAGAACGGTAGGATTTTAGAGTGTGTCTCCCTTCCCCAGCGTATCCTGGGTAAGACCGTTGGCAGGGTGTGGACCTTTCACGACATGACCGAGCAGAAGCGCGCGGAGGAGAGGATAGGACGGTCCCTGGAGGAGAAGGAGGTAATGATGCAGGAAATACACCACAGGGTCAAGAACAACCTACAGGTCATCTCCAGCATGTTCAGCCTCCAAAAGAATCAGACCGAGGACGATGAGATCGGGGCGGTGCTCGAGGACGGCATCAACAGGGTAAGGACCATGGCCCTGATCCACGAGAAGTTGTACGGATCCGACGACCTGGGAAGTATCAATTTCGGCGAATACGTGAAAAGCCTCACCGACGACCTGTACCATTCCACGGATACGAACATCAGCAAGGTACGGCGAGATATCAACATAAACGACGTCTGTCTGGACCTCAATACGGCCATCCCGCTGGCGCTCATCGTCAACGAGCTGGTATCCAACTCCCTCAAGTACGCCTTCCCGGAGGGAAGAGAGGGCAAGATAAGCATAGACTTCCACACCAACGATGAATACGCGCTCACGGTAAGTGATACCGGCGTGGGCCTGCCCGAGGGCCTGGAAGTGGGGAAAACGAAAACCCTCGGCCTCCAGCTGGTGACCATGCTCACCCGACAGGTTAAAGGAAAGCTCGAGGTAAACAGGGATAAAGGCGTAGAGTTCAAGATTACTTTTCCGAAACCCGAAGAAGACTGATAACCCGCTTTACGGTAACGGAAGGATGATCATGATACATGGGAATTTCGTGATGGAAAAAGGACGACCAAATCCGGCCGAATCATAGAGTCCCAAAGCCATTCTTTTTCTGTTGTTGATTCCACTCGTCGAACAATCCGGAATCAATAAGTCACTTCAAATCGTTGGGGCGGGATAGTGGAGGTGTCACCGGACTAACCCCTTAAAACCTAGAGTGTGTCACCTCCACGGGTTTCTTTGGCCATTATGAATAAAGCTTGCTTTATGAGTTAGACCAGTTTATTGGTTGTACCTTTCTTTGTCAGATAATCTTCAGTGACGGTGCAAAGAAAGGTAGTGGGGGTACTGGGATTCGAACCCAGATCAGCGGGTTACCCCTTGTGCATAGGTCGCCGCTCCAGTTAATCATCATCGCCTCCCGGCCGAGAAGGCGTCAGTTAACATGTTGGCGTTCATCCCCATGGCACAGGCGCACTCCTTTCGGTAACTGGAGCCCGCGATGATGCCTGGTTACACTATACCCCCGTTATCGGGTGACAAAGAGATTTATTCTTGATTTATATAGTTTGTCGTGACCCACCCTAAAGTCCCAGTCTATGGGTAATATGTGACCTTGATTCCTGTATATCCAAAA
>CAZUZU010000115.1:4055-9658 GCA_964624865.1 uncultured archaeon | reverse complement strand
CCGGGCATTTTCAAAAATAATGAATTTTTTTAAGTTGGGGTGCGGAATGTATGTTTTATTATTGCTTGTAGGTTATTAAGAATATCATGGGATCGTACCAATGGCCATGCTTTCCCTACACCGCTAACAAGAACCAAATCATAGGTGTTTTTTAATAATTTGTTTTTAATTTCATTCACAATTATTGGCGGTTTTAGTATCAATCCCAGTTTTTCAACTAAGACACTTGATCCTTTCTCTTTTTCTAGGTTTTGTATTTTTTCTAAAGATAGTTCTTTGTCAATTATAGAAATCATTAGCTCATAAAGATCGATTTGAATTGTCGATATTGATGTTGAATCTAAATACTTTATTAGTTTTGCAATAGTATTTCTCATTAATAATTCCTTTTCAGGAGGATAATCAAATATCCAAAATGGTATCTCATTGCCCAATCCTTTGCCTTCTAAGAACTCAGACTTCGTGATTTCATTTTGTAAAGACGCTATTCGTCCCTCAAATTTCATCATAACTTGTATGATGTTGTATTTAATATATATTTCGTTTTTTGAAACCATATAATGTGATTAAATAACATATTTCGTATTGTATGTTTTTGAAAACTGTATGCATTTAATATAAACCAATTTCTATAGCGAATCTATTATCTTCTGTAATTCCTCTTTAAAAAAGTTAGTAACAATATCTTTCTGCTTTTCTATGTCATCCTTACCCTTCTCTAATTCACTCCAATCAAGTGGTTTGTATTGACCGATATATTCCCCGGCCCAACTCACATACCCATCCAGTTTCTTTCCATATAAATTATAAAAATCATCACTAATCCACACATTTGGGCAGAAGTGTTCATCTGAAAAGTCAAAACATATTCTTACCTTATCGCCCTCCAAATCATTCACCGTAACTTTATAATACATATATTCTACATCACCACCTCGCTTACTTAGAGATATTAAATCTTCAATCTCTGGATCACCAATTAATTTATCCTTAGCATATTCCATAATAGACAATATAGAATGCCATCGCTCTAGATACTCTCTAAATACATCAATGTCTTCCTCTTTCAACGGTTTGTGTGGCATAATTCCGATCACCTCGCCTAAATTTACTAAATTTTCATATATATATTGCCCTATCTCACTTTCGATCAAATCATCATTTTCTTTAATTTTTTTAAAAACTTCAGACCAGGTCATCTTACAAAAATTATTCGTGTCTAAATCTCTAAATTCCGATTCTGGTGAACGATCTCTGGAGATATAATATAAATGTGCATTGTAACCCTCTTTTTCAATATGTTTCTGATACCTTTTTAACTGACCCAAATCAAGAGAGCTATCTAATTTATGTTCAGAAACAACGATAAGATTATGGTTTTCATCATAGATTAACAAATCTGGTATCCCAACGTTCTTAGACAATCCTACTTGGGTTTCTATTATGCAATTTGTATTTGTACTATTGTATAATTCTGGAATGAATTTTGGATTTGTTCTTAAAAATTCGGCATAGGCTTCGGTTAGAAAATTCTCCTTTGAGGTTAGTTTTTCGCGTGGTCTGTAGTTATAAAGATTATTAAGTAAATTGAATCTTGGTCCCTCAATCTCTTCTGTTTCGGTTTTCGTTTTTATCACCTTATTTTCAAATAATGAATTGGGATTTTGCCACTATATTCTCAATAGCCATTGCATCTCAAACATACCTCTATATCGTCATAGTAATACAATTATATATCACTTTCTCCCCTCGCACAACCTCTCGTAGTCACAGCGCTTACAGCACTGTTACTTCAGCTTTTTTATTTGATGCCATATTCATCCCAACAAACGTAATATCTTTGCATTGAAATATCATTTTAATTCAATTTTTTTTATATTTGGATGCTCGCATTATCCAGATAGGGTCTAATCCAAATTTTTCCGATATTTTTTTCATATTAGAATCATATTCTAAAAATACTTCATCAAAGTCGTCCTTGGATATACCGTTCATATCAGGTTCTTTTCCTATTTTTTCAACACTTTTCCCCATATTCCGTAATAGTTGTCCAATTTCTTCTTTACTTGTTTCGTTTTTTTCTATTGTCTCTTTAATGGACATTGGTTTATTATCCAATTTAACCTCAACTATCTGAGAATATCCCTCTATCTGAGAATGTTCATCTTTCTGATCACTCTCCTCAACGGGCGAGATTTTTCCTTTAACCATATTCAGAGACCGAACATTCCCTACGATAATATCAAAAAAAATTTCCTTAATGGTTTTTATTAATTCTTTATCTTTTTCTGTATAAGTATTTTCGTTAAAAATTTTCATATTTACCTGATAATATTTGTCTCGTGGGGGTTTAGCAGGGGGGGAGGTTGGCAAGAACTTAGGGGGCAGAAATTCTTCAGTAAACTCTAGACAGGCATCAATGTCCGTTGTTCTGGACCAATTTCCTATTTTAGCATCATTATATTTTGTAATTTCACCAAGTCTAAAAGTTAATTCATCAATCTTACATTCCTTAACATTGGAGAGGTTATTAAAGAAAACAAATAATATTCTCTTATAAGCTTTGTTTAATTTTTCTGCTACTTTACTAAATCCTTCCTTAAAATCCGAATATATCAAAATATCCTTATTATTGTTTAGTAATGAAAGACCCTCATTATATTGGGCATCAACAAATAAGACTAATAATTTTTCTTCAATCTCACCAAAACCAAAATCGATTTCAATGGTATGGTCGTTTATCCTATTAAGGGCTAATAACTCAGTCGCTTGGGAAGGATCGTATGTTACAGTCGATTTTAATCCCTTTAGCCAATCCATATATTCTCTAATTTCAACAAGGAGGGTATCGTTATTTCCGCCAGTGAGAATTATTCCTGCTTCTTGATTATTAGATGACATTGCATCACCTGTAATATTTGCAGATCCAACATAACACCATCTCCGGTTGTCTGGACTAGTGATATAATATATCTTTGAGTGTATCATAGGAGCCCACTTTTTAATCTTATTAAAATCTGCTGGTTTAACGGGACGCGGTGTTGATCCTAGACCTAGATTTACATATAATTTACCGCGAACCGATTGTTCTTTATACAATTCAGATAATATTTTATTGCACTCATTATTAAGTTTACCTACAATCATATAATCCAAATTATTTTTGAAATCTGATTCGCAACATCCTATCTTTTCACAACCCTTTTTCGTGATAAATCCCGAAATAATCCGAATTGAATCCGCATTTCTTATTTTCTTTTTAATCAAATCTGCCAAAGTGGGGTTACGTCTAGACCGATAAAACTTCAGACCGTTCATTTTTTTCACCTCCCATGTCACATGATACCCTATCATCTATTTGTATTTATCTCTCCCACCCTCGCACAACCTCTCGTAGTCGCAGCGCTTGCAGCTGAATGCCGGCATTCTATTTTTTGTCATTCTTATTAAGATCCTTTTTCCCTTCTAGTCGTTTTATTTCCCTGTCGAAGTCGGACATGTAGTTTTTATCCTGGATTGTTCGATATTTGTCGTATTCTTGTTCCGCTTTCAGTTTGGCTTCCAGCATCGATACCCTGCCCTTGTCTTCCAGGATTGGGTAGTTCGATAGCTCTAAAAAATCGTTGAGGAAACCCGCCCATTCCTCCATCGTTGTTATGATACGACGCTCAGCGCGGTTCTCAGCAAGGTCAAGGTAGGCGGAAACGACGCGGTTGAGCTCCTTGATATGTGCCTCGCTGAGATAGTTCTTCGCTATAGATACGTCGGTTTTCAGTATCTTACCCGCCGGGGCATGTTTCCAGGTTGTAAGCCCCATATAACGTTTTTCGGCATCCGCCGACTCGTAGATCATCTCGGCGGCGGTCTTTCCCGTAATCGCCCAATGAAGCTTGTTCTGGACCTTTGCAAAGAACTCCTTGGTGATAGGTGAGTTCTTGTCGTAATCAACCGCAAGTGCGTAAATATCCGTGATCTTCTGATAGAACCTGCGCTCGCTCGCGCGAATCTCCCTGATCCTTTCGAGAAGCTCCTCGAAATAATCCCTTCCAAAGACACTGTTGCCTTGTTTCAGTCGTTCGTCGTCCAGAACAAAGCCCTTGATTACGAATTCCCTGAGCGTCTTGGTGGCCCAGATCCTGAACTGGGTGGCTCGGTAGGAATTCACGCGGTAGCCCACGGCTATGATGGCGTCCAGGTTATAGAACTCCCTTTTGCGGGCGACTTGCCTGTCCCCCTCTTTTTGAACTGTTTCCAAAATGGAAAGAGTTGCCTCCCTTTCCAATTCACCGGTCCTGTAGATATTAGCAAGGTGCTTGCTTATTGCAGGCACATTGACCCCGAAAAGCTCGGCCATGGCCTTCTGGGTCAGCCACACCGTCTCATCCTCGACGAATACCTCTATTCGAATATTGCCGTCGGCGTCCGTGTAGAAGATAAAATCGGACCTTCTCTCGGCAATATCTTTATCTGTCATCCATTCCACTCCTTCTTCCTTATATTACTTCGATATACTATCATTCATATGTAAAATTATTTGTTAAGGATATATAAAGCATGATCCCGGGGATGAGTGGAAGTTACCGGTATCGTCCCACCAACACCTCGTTTAATGTTGTTTCAATTGTTTAAATAACATTTGGTATATTGCATGCACTCTTTGGGCACTCTGTGGTGGTGTCCATTTTTCTCTACCAATCGCCTCGCTCGGTCCGTCAGTCGCATTCCATGCAACACCAATGCCCCGATGGACACCAATCCGCCTGGGCCCCACATACGGGACATTTCTCACTCCTCTTCATTCCTTTAATCCCCGGCCCTCGCACAACCTCTCGTAGTCGCACCGCCTGCACGTGTAGCCCGGGCATGGCGGGAACTCGCCTGCTTCGATCTTCTGGATGAGGTCCAGGGCCCGCTGCTTTACCTCCTCGGCCTGGTCCTCGGTCATCTCGATCGTCCACTCCCTGTCCATGCGGAGGTACCAGTGGCCCACCTGTTCCACATCCTCGTCCAGGGCCTTCTCCACCGCCAGCTTGTACAGCGCCATCTGGAAGTCCTTTTCAAGTTTCGGGCGCGTGGTCATTTTCTTGCTGGTCTTGTAGTCGATCACCTCAAGCCCGTCCCCGGACCGGTCGATCCGGTCCACCTTGCCCCTTACCTTCCTGCCCTCGATGTCCAGCTCCACGTCCCTCTCCAGGCCGACGATCTCCGAGTCCTTGCCGGCCTGGTGGACCAGAAAGTCGCGTACCATCTTCACCGCCGCGTCGCGGTCCTGGGCCTCCTCGGCCCTGGAGACGTAGGCGGATGGCTGCCAGAACTCGTCCAGCATCTCCAGCGCCTCTTCCTCGCTCACGTCGATCCCCTCGTTCAGCTTTCGGGTGATGTGCTCCACTACGGAGTGCACCACGCTGCCCAGCGAGAAATACGTCTTCCCCTCCTGCGGTATCTTCAGCACGTACTGGAAGTAGTACTTCCTCGGGCAGCTCTCGTAGGTGTCCAGCTTGGAGGGGGAGTAGCTCGCCTCCCCGGCGTGCATGTCCTCCGGCTCCCTGGAGATCATGCTCAAACTCTCGGCGTACCGGTCCAGGTCAATGTCCCTGGCCGCC
>CAZUZU010000115.1:0-4045 GCA_964624865.1 uncultured archaeon | reverse complement strand
GCCAAACCGGCGGGCATCTCGCCTTCAAGACACTTGGCCAGGGCGGTCACGCCGTCCAGGGCATCCTGCCACTCCCCGCGGGCCATGCAGGAGATGATCCTGTTCTTTATGGCGTGAGATAAAACATCGGTCCTTTCCTCGGACTCCTCGTCTATGATCTCCTCCTCCTGCAGTTCAAAGCCTTCACCGCGGCCCATGATCTCTGAAAGGAACACGGACATCTTGGAATCCCTCTTGTTGGCCTTGTACCTTACCACGTAAGAGAGGAAGTCCAGCTCCTTGCCCCTGGTCATGGCCACGTAGAGCAACCTTCTCTCCTCCTGCAGGTGCAGCTCCTTGGCGGGGGTGTCGGTCTGCATCCCGTCCGCCAGGTCCTCCGGTATCTGGAAGGTGTAGGGCTTGTACCTGCTTGGAAGGTGCCTGTCGTTAAGACAGGGAACGAACACCACCGGGAACTCCTTGCCCTTGGACCCGTGTATTGTCATCAAGTGAACCTTGCCCTTTGCCGGCTCCTTGGCCTCGTCCTCCAGGCCCAAGGCCTCGAAGGTCTTCAAATGTCCAAGAAAATCCTCCAGCGAGGCGCTCGGATACACCGTCAAAAATTCGGAGGTTATCTCCATGAAGCGGTTCAGAAGTCGGATGTTCTCCCTGCCCTCCATTTCCAGGCGGTTCAGCTCCACCCTGAAGAAGTCCCTGCCGAACAAGAGGGTTCGGACCAGAGCCATGAGGCCCTTGTCCCCGTAGACCTTGAACAGGTCCTTCAGATCGGACCGGAGGGCCTTGAGATGGGTCACGTGGCCCTTGAAATCGTCCAACACGCCCAGCGCGCCCCAGACCGAGACCTCCTTGTCCCTGGCGTACCTCTTGAGCCTGGGAAACTCCCCCATGGATATGCCGTGGACCGGGCGAAGCATCACGTGGCCCAGTGAAACCGAGTTGGACTGGGGATCGGATATGACCTTGAGATAGGACACCACCGCCCGGATGATGGGCTCCTTGAAGAACTCGCGGGAGCCTATGACCTCGAAGGGTATGTCCGCCTTTTCAAGCCTCTCGATGACCGGGCGGGCGTCTATCCTTCTCCTCACCAGCACGGCAAAATCTCCGTGGTCCCTGTCCAGGGCCTCTATCTTTCTTACTATGCCCTCGGCCTGCTGCCAGTCGTCCGCGTACTTGCTTATCTTAACGGTCTCCCCCGCACCCTTGTCGGTGACAAGGTCCTTTTCCTGCCGGTCCGGGTTGTTGGCTATGAGACCGGACGCGGCCAGCTGTATGTTGCCCGTACACCGGTAGTTGACGTTCAGGACGATGCTGTCAGGCTTCATGCCCCTGCCCGAGAAATGATCCTGGAACTCGCTGAGATTGGTGAGGTAGGCGCCCCTGAACCTGTAAATGGACTGGTCGTCGTCTCCCACCACAGTGATGCCTCCCTCGGAGGCAAGTAGGAACAGTAGCTGCAGCTGGATGAAGTCCGTGTCCTGGAACTCGTCAACTATGAGGTACTTCAGCTCCTCCCGGTACCTTTCCAGGACATGCGGGTGCTCTTCGAACAGCTTCAGTGTCAGTATCTGCATGTCGCCGAAATCTATCAGGTTCTTGTCCGTCTTGAACTCCTCGTAGGCCCGGTACGCCTTTGCCAGGTCTCTGAGGTTGAGAAGCTCCTCGCCCTCCAGCTCCGTTTCTTCCAGGTAACTTTCCAGCCTCTCCACGGTGATGTTCTCCTGCTTGAAGCGCCCTATGGCGCCCTGTATCTTCTTTGCCAGATCTACCGGGTTCCTGGGCACTTCTATGGTCTCGAACCCGAACTCGTCCATGTGCTGCAGCACGTAGGCCTGGATGTACTCCTCCTTTATCACCCTTGAAGAGGCGTTGATACCTATGTACATGGAGCTCTCGTGTATCACCCTGTTGCAGAAGGAGTGGAAGGTGGAAACCCTCACGTCGGTCACCCCGGGCAGCAGCTCCTCCACCCTTTCTTTCATCTCGCCCGCAGCCTTCTCGGAGAAGGTAAGGGCAAGGACCTCGCCCGGCTTGTAGCCCTTCTCCTTCACCAGGTAGGCGAGCTTGTATGTGGTCACCCTGGTCTTGCCCGTCCCGGGCCCGGCGAATATCACCAGCGGTCCGGAGTCGTGCTTCACGGCCTCCTGTTTTCGCTCGTCAAGGTCATTTAACAGATCGGTCATGATATCATTCCTCCTCCCCGTTACCAATGTTATCAAGGAGTTCCGTTAACTCCTCCAGCACCTCTTTTTTCAGCTTGTTCAGGGCCTCCTTGCTCTCACCGAGGCTGTTCAGCGACTTGGTCATGGCCTTCTCGATATTAGTGATCTGTTCCACCCGCCCGTTGATGTAATCAAGCTTGTCCCGGAAGGTGAACAGGTCTATTTTCCCGCCGGTCTGGTCCTTTGAAAGCGCTATGTTCCTTGCCAGCTGATATGCGACTTCCAGGGCGGTGGTGTCTCCTGTCTCGGGGTCGTACACGCATGCAACAGTACTGGATTTCCACAACCGCAGGGGCCTGCCCAAGACATCTGCGTGTTCGGGATGGACCACGAGTATGGAGGCCTGCGCCCCCCTGTTTGCCATTGCCTCTTTTATCTCCTCATCATAGAACTTTGCAGTAAGATTGAGCCTTTTTCTCTTGACCTCTAATACTACCTTTCTTCCGGCACTGCCATCGAGTTCAACAACGACATCGCCTTTCTTGCTTCCAGACGGACCAGGTTTTGCACCGGTTGGATAAACAACATCGTTAAATGGTGCCACGATATCGTTTAATGCAATCTCGATGTCCTCCTCGTAGGTGGTGCCCTTTCCGGTGCCCTTTACGGCCTCCTCCTCGCGACCCTCCGTTTTTCCCATCTCTACAAGGATATTGTTAATCTTTCTTTCTAAAGAGGATTTGAGGCGCCCCAATGGCGAGTCCTCTTCTTCCGGGTCCATCTCACTTATAACTTCACTGAGTTTGTCCTCCATCTCTTCAATTAATTTACCGGTAGGCGATTCAGGGTCATCGGGATCTATTGATTCCTGGAGCTTGCAGAAGTCCTCGCCAAATATCTTTCGGACCTTTTCCTCCCATTCTTTTTGGAAACCTTCGATCCTTTTGTCAAAGGTGGTCTTCAGGCGCTGGAACTCCTTGTCCACGTAGTTGGTGTCAACCGATGTCTGGGACGTTTGAAGAACGTTCACGCCTATCTTCATCATCGTCCTGAAACGGTCCTCGATGTTGTCCCAGTTATCGTCAATGAACTTCAAGACGTCATCGTCCTCCAGAGTGATCGTCTTTTCCTTCTTGCCATCCTTTATTATTAATTCCATGGGAATCGCCTCACGCGTACCCTTTGGGGCCATGCGTTGTTCCGTTATTAGGCTTTCTTGTCCTCGGCCTTTGCTCCGTCAGGGAGGCCAGGTATCCGGCGCTTAGGTTTTCTCGGTACTCGTCCTTTCGTATCATTTCGATCACAATGATGTATAATACATCAAAACAATATGGTTGTTTATCAAAACTGTTTGGAAAAAAACAAAACTATTCCAATCGAACAACGTTGGCACCCTTGCTCTCCGCCTTCTTCGCCATTTCCTTGTCCGCCTCTTCAAGGAGGGGACGGGCGTCGTCCATGCGGCTCATCTCCCGCCCGCCTCCTTCACACCTATCCCCTCGACGTATACCAGGTAGTTGTACCTGCTGCCCCTGCCCGAGGCGTCCATGGGCAGTGGCACGGGAAGGATCTCCCTTACCACGTGGTACAAACCGATGCAGCCCTGCCCCGCGGCCGCTTTCTTCAGCTCTTCCACGGCAAAGGCCAGGCGGGGCTTTTTGTAGTCCTTGTGGTAAGAGACCACGCAGCTTGCCTCCACCGGCCTGCCCAGCACGGCCTCGATGTCCTCGATGCCGCCCGAAACCGTTATTATCTCGTTTTCAGTCATTTCACATCACCGGGATTACATATACGACACGGCAATTTGATTGTTTATCAAAACCGTTTGGAGACTGTAGAAAAGCATCCATCTAATGACATCAATAACAAGGAAATTATTTCTT
>CAZUZU010000114.1:3558-9676 GCA_964624865.1 uncultured archaeon | reverse complement strand
GCACAATATGTTCTGGATGGGTGATGGGTAATAGCTAATTTTGTCCCACAGCCGACGAAGAGGAAAAATTATAATACGTATTATCCATTGTTATGTTACTCTCTCCTTCGGGAGGTTCCATAACATTAAATAGTGGTGTGGCCGGAACAGGAGATGAACAATACATGAAGCCAAAAAAGATAATTAAGATGCTCAAGAGTGGGAACAAGGAGAAGGCCCAGGGCGGTCTGAAACATCTTATTTCCCTTTTAAGCTCGGACCCTAAAGGCTTCGCCGAGGTAATCCCGGATCTGGCCGAGGGTATGAAGGACGGGAAGAGGGATATTAGGTTAAGGTTCATAGTCACCACCGGGATAATCGGAAAGGATAACCCGGAGGCGGTGCAAGGCCTGATAGTTCCTTTGGCCCATAATCTCCAGGACAGGGACGAGGAGATCAAGTACAAGACCGCTTACAGCCTCTATATAATCGCGCATAAGTATCATAAGGCGGTAAAGGACGCCATTCCCATAATGTACAAGGCTATTCAGTTCGTTGTGGCCCAGGGAGCCTACCCCTCCTTCCGCACCTATAAGCCTTACACCCTTGTCTTAAGGACCATGAAGCTTGTGGGAATGAACGCCCCGGGATATGTGAAGAAGAGCCTGCCCCTGTTGCAGAAATGCCTCCAATATCCCCTCTATCATCCAGAGAATCCTCATATGGGTCTTAATGATTTCTATTCGGAGGCCATTCTTAACATGGGGTACATAGGGCGCAGGTTCCCGGCGGCCGTCAGGCCATCCATACCCACCTTGATGAAATGCTACATAGACACATTCAAGTACGGCGGTGGAATGAAAAAGACCTCTCTCGACACCCAGAGAAGCGCAACCATAGAAGCCTTCGACCAGCTCTCCCGACCATTGTGCAAAGATATAGTCAATCAGGTCCTGGAGTATTCGTCCAATCCAAACAATTACGGTAGAAAGAGCATGGAGACGCTCTTCGACATCGTGGGAAAGCAGGAGAAGAGGTTTGTGAACGCCTTGATATCTAATTTCGAGTCGGAAAAGAAGGAGGTAAGGGAAAAGGCGGCGTCCGTTCTGGAAAGATATGCCAGAAGAAGGGGAGAGACAGTATTGAAGGCCATGGGCCCCCATATAAACAAGGGCAAGACCCATACCAGAATCTATTCCCTGATCACCTTGGGAATGATAGCCAGGCATCTTAAGATGGTGCCCGAGCACATAATCAAGGACGTGGAGGTATGCAGTAAATCCAAGAGCTCGGAGGTCAGATGGACGGCTGTCTCCACACTCGGTACATTGGCCGAGATACAGAAGGATATCGTGCCGGAGGTCCTTCCCCACTTCTCCAGGGCCCTGGACGATGAGTTCCATCAGGTACGGTGGACCACAATATACGCCCTCTTTCGCATCGGAGAGAAACACGGTAAAAAGGCCATTGCCCCGGTGGTCCCCGGCCTCATAAACAAGCTGGAGGATCCGTACGATCAGGTCAGATGGAAGGCCATCGACACCCTGAAGAAGCTGAATATAGACCGATATCAATATCCGCATATTCTGAACGAGCTGAAGGGCAGTGAAAGATTGATTGCAGACCTATTGAACCAGGGGGCCGGGGAAGGGGAAATTAAACACTGGCGTGACGAGATAAAGAGGGTGTATACCCTTCTGTACGATGCAAAATATCAAAAGGCCCTTGATCTCAACGCCAGTATAAAGAACGAGCTCATAACCCGGAAGACGGGCGATCTGGACGAGGACCGGATAAAGGCGGGCAAGATGCTGAAGGACGCCCGGTCCGCCATAGAATCCGCAAGGAAAAAGGGCTTTGACACATCCAAAGCGGACGAGCTTCTTATGGACGCCCGGTCCGCTATGAAGGCAAAGGATTACAAAGAGCTGAAGAAAATATACGAAAATATAAACACCACTCTCAGCCAGAGCATATCGGAACAGGCCAAGGCCGCGGGTCCGGAGACCAAGCTGGTGGAAAAGAAGTTGAAGGACAAGCTTGAGGGCAAGGAGGTCGATTTCACCGAGATAATCAACTGGCTGGAAGAGCAGATCTTGTCGGCGAAGAAGAAGGGAATCGACGTATCCAATGCAAAGAAGATACTGTCCCAGGCGAAGAGTGCCATTGACATGGACAGCAATTCCGCCATAATCATGAGCTACATCACCGACACCAAGATCGCATTGAAGGATGCCAAGACCGCGGAGGAGAGCGAGCGCGAGCTCAGCGGTGTTGCCAACGACGCGCTGGCCTCGGCCATGGCATTGGTCACCTCCGCGAAAGCCCAGGACGTGGACGTGTCGGTGGCTGAAAAGCTCGTCAAGGAGGCCGAGCAGGGCCTGACCCAGAAGGATTACGCCAAGGTAATTAAGTTCGCTTCCAAGGCGGAAGAGAACGCAAAGAAATACCTGAAGATCGCCATGCTCAGCAAGGCATCGGAAGAACTGGTTGAGATCGGGGAATGGGTGGAGGATGCAAAGGATTTCGGCCTCGACACAACTGAGGCCGGAAAGTTGCTGGAGATGGCCAGAAAGGCCTTCAAAGAGGAGGATTTCGAGGGTGTGGAACGGTATATCCGGATGATCAAAGAGGCCTTGGACGTTCAGAAGAAGGGGTATATTAAAAGACAGGCCGAAGAATTATATCACAGCGTCCTTTCCGAGATAAAAACCGCGAACACAGAGGGAATAGACCTCTCGGGCGTCGAAGAACTGTTGGAAGAGGCTGAAAAGGCCTTGGAAGGAGGGGATTACGAAGCCTTATATGAAAAGACCCTCAAGATCGAAGAGATGATGTCTAATAAAAAGACGGAATACGTTCGTTCCGAGGCCGAAAAGGCCCTTAAATTGTTGGAGGAAGGTGTTTGGCACCTGGATAAACTCGGCTTGCTGAACGAGGACCTGGAGACTAAGATGAAAAAGGCAAAGGAACTCTATGATAAGGAAAGTTATACCCAGGCCAAGAGCTTTGCCAAAGACCTGGCAAGCGAGGTGGAGGCTATAATGGAAGTGGGCTACAAGTCCGCATTGAGGCGTAAGATACTGGGTACCAAGGTCAAGGCCGAGCAGTTGGAGAAGGAAGGGTATGACATCTTGGAGATAATGGATGATATACAGGAAACCATGGAGCTGTTCGATGGAAAGAGTTATATCCAGTGTGAGAACGCTGTAGTGGACCTGGAGTCCAAACTGGACGAGATAAAGCATCAGAGGGAGATATCCGAGGCTACGGATGCTTATCTGAGGCAGAAGGCGGAGAAGGTGATCGAGGATGCAAACACCAACGAAATAGAGGACGAGACCTTCAGGATGTACCTGGAAAAGGCTCAGGAATACATGGATGAAAAGAGCTACGATGACGCGATCCTCCTGGCTCGAAAAGCAATAAAGATATCCAAGGAAAAGAAAGAAAAATAGGGCCGGTCAGTCGTTCAACTCGGTGTCGAAAAGATTTTCCAGCATTGGAATGAACTTGAATCCCTTCACCAATCGAAAGGAGGGCATGGCCAGGGGGATGATCAAGGGGTTCTCCAAGAGATATTTCTTCTCTACGTAGTAGCTTTCGATCTCTGACTTTATCTCCTGGAAGTGTTCATAGTTTCTGAAGGTACAAAAGAACGTGGATTGAAGGTTGCTCGTGCCCCAGAATATCATCGGGATGCTGCCCTTTATTGTCCTGATACCCTCTATTCTCCTCTTCAAGTCGTATTCCGGGTGAAGGGTGGCGTGAACCATTACGAATATCTCAAGGCCAAGGGCCCTTAGGTCCAGTATCCTCCTGTCAAAGTAAAGGTTGGCCTCGCTGAATTTCGATTTCATTCTTGCAACGCTTTGTCTCGTCACCCCTATCTTTTCCGCTATAGTTTTATCCGGTAGTGAAGAGTATTTTATCAGGCCAAGATATACCTGTTTCTCGAAATCGTTCATTTCGTATGCCGGCAGTGGTTTCTTTGACTGAAGTGTTTTTGGATCGAATTGCAGGTAACGCTCCGCGTCATCGATCAGCCCCGTTTCTCTCATGTCATCTTCGTATATATGGGCCACGATGGAAGTGAAGTCGAAGATGTTCATCAGGTAGGTGTATTTCAGTGGAAATATATTGTGTTCCAGCCTCTGTTCTATACCGTTCTTTATCAGAATGCTGTCTATCTTGTTAATAAGGTCCTTGGCATCGGTGTAGCGGGGAAGGAACGAAACGAAGCCGGCGTAGTCCCCGCTCTCGTAAAAGAAGAAGATATTGGGATGGATATCCGAGATC
Source organism: uncultured archaeon (assembly GCA_964624865.1). GTDB lineage: Archaea > Thermoplasmatota > Penumbrarchaeia > CAZUZU01 > CAZUZU01 > CAZUZU01. Next base: position 5,398 of record CAZUZU010000114.1, on the reverse strand, counting down.
CGCCTGTTTATCAGCCTCCTTTTATCCGGCGGAAGACGGGGCACCAGCTTCAGCCAACCCACTAAAAGAATCTCCATGCCCAATCGCTCGAAGTTGGGGATCCTAATCGTACGGTACAGATTATATTTCTTCAATCTGTTCTTAATTGCTGTAAACGTGGAAACCTTGATATCTATCTTGTCGCAGAGGTCCCTGTCCCGGAGGTCCGGATACCTCACCATTCCGTAGATGGCCATCTTCTCATTAATGCTCATTGTTTTGGTGGAACCGGGACTCGGAGTTTTGTATATGGTCTGGAGAAAGGAATCTGCCGCGTTCTTTATTTCGTTCATGCTCGGGTTTCCGACCATATTTTCATCTATATGGAACAAGTGTATATATAACTTTTTACTTAAATTTGTAAATTTATGCCGGGCCTTATATTAATGATACCTGTAATTGTCGGAAACGTTAGAACTATCGGCAGAATCGGGGTCAAATTATAAATATTTCCCTCTTTTATCTATTGTCTCATATAGGTGATCTAATGACATTGGACTATGATATATCCGAGAATGGCGATGCCGATATTGGTGACAAGAGGATCGAATGGGCCGAGATGCAGATGCCAGTGCTCCGGTTGATCAGGGAGAGGTTCGGCAAGGAGAAGCCGCTAAAAGGCAAGAATATCGGTTGCTGTCTACACGTGACCACCGAAACGGCCAACCTGATGAGGACCTTGAAGGCGGGAGGTGCGAACGTGTTTCTATGTGCCTCGAACCCGTTGAGCACCCAGGACCACACCGCTGCCGCCCTGGTACATAACCACGGGATACCCGTGTTTGCAGTGTACGGAGAGGATAACGATACCTATTACAGTCACATATATTCTGTGCTGGACCAGAATCCGGATATCACCATGGACGACGGTGGCGACCTGGTCTCCACCATACACAAGGATAGGCCCGAAATCCTGGAACATATCAAGGCAGGTACCGAGGAGACCACCACCGGCGTGATCCGGTTCAGGGCGATGGAAAGGGACAGTGCTTTAAGATACCCCATAATAGCAGTGAACGATGCCATGACCAAACACCTTTTCGACAACAGGTACGGAACCGGACAGAGCTCAATGGACGGTATTTTGAGGGCAACCAATCATCTTATTGCGGGAAAGAATTTCGTCGTCTCAGGTTACGGCTGGTGCGGCAGAGGTTCCGCCATGAGGGCAAAGGGCCTGGGGGCCAACGTGATAATCACCGAGGTTGATCCGCTGCGGGCTTTGGAAGCCTTGATGGACGGTTATCGGGTTATGCCCATGACGGAAGCCGTGAAGGTGGGTGATATATTCCTAACCGCCACCGGGGACAAGAACGTGATCGGAAAGGAACACATGAAACATATGAAGGACGGTACCATACTTGCCAACACCGGCCATTTCGACGTGGAGATATCAAAACCCGACCTGGAGTCCATAACCAAGAGCAAGCGTGAAATCAGGGACAATGTAGCCGAATATCAACTGGAGACCGGTAAAAGGATCTACCTCCTTGGCGAGGGGCGTCTGGTAAACCTGGCCGCGGCGGAGGGACATCCCGCCTCGGTGATGGACATGAGCTTTGCAAACCAGGCACTTACCGCCGAGTACATCGTAAAGCACGGTGATGAATTGAGCCCCAAGGTCTATCCCGTGCCCCCGGAGATCGACACCCGAGTGGCGGAGCTCAAGCTGGATGCCATGGGTGTGACCATTGACCGCCTTACCGAGGAGCAGCAGAGTTACCTTTCGAGCTGGAAAGAGGGCACCTAATTAGTTGTTGAAAGAGGAACCCCGTATGAAGGTAGGTATAATCTCGGTGCA
>CAZUZU010000114.1:0-3548 GCA_964624865.1 uncultured archaeon | reverse complement strand
CGGATGTGGTTTGTATCAGACGCAAGGAGGGGCTGGAGGGATTGGAAGCCCTGATTATACCTGGTGGTGAGAGCACCACTATCTCCAAGTTGTTGATCGAGTTCGGTCTTATGGATACCATAGTGGAATTGGCCCTGGGCGGCGTGCCGATAATGGGCACCTGCGCGGGCTGCGTCCTTCTTGCAAAGAAAGGGTACGAGGAGGTGGAAAGGACCGGGACAAGGCTTTTGGGGCTAATGGACATGGAGGTGGTGAGGAACGCATTCGGCAGACAGAAGGAGAGCTTCGAGGCGTCACTTGACATCAAGGGTCTGGACGAGGCTTACCCCGGTGTTTTCATCAGGGCCCCCTTGATTAAAAATATGTGGGGCGACTGCAAAGCAATGGCGAGTTTGGGCGATAATATCGTTATGGCGGCCCAGGATAACCTGCTGGCCGTTGCCTTTCATCCGGAGCTCACCCGGGACACCAGGGTTCACGAGATGTTCTTCGACATGTTGTGAGTTATCGATAACCGTATATCGAAGGATAAATATATCCTCGTTCCTTACGAGTTTTCGGTGGTTGAATGATAGTAGGTCTGATGTCCGACACGCACGATAATTTGCCCGCCATTGCCAAGGCGGTTGACAAAATGAACAAGAGGAGCGTGGACATGGTCATCCATCTGGGCGATCACGTCTCCCCCTTCTCCATTGATATGCTGGGTGATGTGAATGCCGAGAGGCATGCGATCTACGGCAATAACGATGGCGACGTGGCGACCCTGGGCGCCGTTGCCCGAAAAAGTAATATCCGCTTGCATCGAATGCCGCACGAGATGACAATTGGGGACAAAAAGGCCATCTTGTTTCACGGCTTCGGAACCCCGGAAACCACCCTGGCCGTTGTAGATTCCGTGGCTGAAAGCGGCAGGTACGATCTCGTACTCTACGGCCATACCCACAAGGTTGACGTTAGAACTGTCGCCAACACCTTGATAATAAATCCCGGAGAGGTGTTCGGTCATCTCTCTGGTAAGAGCAGTATCGCATTGCTCGACACCCAAACTTCGAATGTCGACGTCGTTACCCTTGACCCCGGCCAATGACGAATATAAGGATCAGTGCCAATATGATGGAGACTATGTTGAGGGCCTGGATTAAGCCTGCCAGCGTGCTTCCATCCTCTTCTGGACCGCTCTCATTGACGATCTGAACCCCGTCCCATTCTGCCCTACCCTCCGACACTCGGATATCTTCATCCTGCCAGTTTGAGCCCGTGATGCTGCCTCCCCCTTCTACCCTGACCCCGGCGTCATTGAACCTGATGTCTTTGGCAAAGACCTCTCCCCCGATTATCGTCATTGCCTCCCGTCCTTGGAATTCCAGGCCATACAGTACGGCCCGGGAGAAGGGAGAGATCATCATGCCTTGGTTCGTATCGGTCGAGACAATACAGTCCTCCATGGTTATGGATGATCGGGATAGTACGACCCCGTATTGTCCGGCCAAGCTCGAGTTGTTCACGTATATGTCCGAGTTGGTCAACATGAGCTGGGAGTATTTATTATAGCAAACAACGACATCTTTCACCAATGCATTGGTCTTTTCTCCCGCCCCGCTTCCGGATATTCCGTACAATCTCAGCCCCATTTGATAATTGCTTTTGATATTTCCGCCCCTTATCTGGAATGTGCATCCCGTGTCCAGGGTCAGCCCGTCCAAATGATTGGAAGAAAGATTGGTTTCCCGGGCCTCGATACGAGAACCTCGGGCGTAGATGCCTGAACCTAGATTATTTCTTAGGTTTGAGGAGGCAACAGATATGTTGGACGGGGATGACTGGGGAAGATGGTATGTCTGCTTGGATTCTGTAATCCACAAGGCCCCTGTTGATATGACTTGGTCCAGGGTGGCGGCCAGGTTAAGGCCGGTGATTCCGTTCCCGTAATTGTTCCCCACATCGCCGTTTTCCAGATATAACATGGAACTCGTGACCAATATACCGCCGTGGTAATTCCTGATGATACGCGACCTTCTGACGTCCAACAAAGATCCGTCGGAAGCTGCTATTCCGTACAAGGTATGGCCCTTTACCACTGATCGGAAGGCATTCAATTTCCCCCCTCTGAGGTGTATCCCGTTCCCAGTATTTCCTTCGATCTCGGAATTCATTATGTTCAACTCGGACCCGCCACCCGCAAAAATTCCACCGGCTCCGTTATTCTTTATCCCCGTCTCCCCGATGGTGATATTGGAATCGTGTGCATAGATGCCGTAGTAGCTGTTGTTCTCTATGTCGGATCCGATAACGCTCAGAGTGGAATCTACAGCGCCCAGGCCAATGCCCTTTCCTTGGACCAATGAGGAATATTTTATGGTAAGTTCGCTGGAGTTCGATGCTATTTGAGGTCTTACCGAGCCCTTTATCAGTGTATTGTTCACCCGGACCTTTGCATTATCCGCTGCAATGCCCACGTATGAGTTCTCAATGGATGTATTGTCTACTGTAAGTTCACCGCCGGCTATTACCGCGAATCCACCCCATGTTCCTTCTTTACATGTAAGGTTCACTTCTTGTCCCGCCCTTCCTACGATCATGATCTTGCCTTCACAGGTTATGTTCTTCCCAGGCTGAACGTCGATGTGAGACCCTGGCTGTATTGTAAGGCGTATCCCATCGGGTACATGTATGGATTCTTTCACCACCACATGGCCTGCCCATTCCTGATCCGTTTCCAAAGTCACTCCTGGATTAATATCTTCCACTCTAGGCATGTCTAGTTCGGCGGGAGAGTACGAGGTTTCTCCAAGACCCTGTGACTTACCGGGGATCGGAGCTAAGGAGAGAATGATAACTAATAGCAAAGAAATAACCAAGAGCAAAGAAATAACCGAGTTGGATCTCATAGGTCGATCACTATCTTGCCTTTTTCAATCACTGTCTCTTCATCTATGGTAAGGTCTGGCTTTCTTATTATGCCTTCGTAGTATACGCGACATCTTATCTTACCTCCGATGTGGTGGTTCTCACCGAACCCGATATGAACGTTTCCCTCTACCTTTGTATCCTCTATCATAACACCGGAAAATTTTGACCTCGGATTCAATCCTATACCAATGCGGGATATCGTTTTAGCACATTTACCTGCCTTGATAAGGTCCTCCACGTTTGCGTACTTCGGAATATTTCCCCTTCCCTTTTTCACAACGACCCTCACCACTTTGTTGGACCTTCCCTCTATGCCCCCGTCAAAATAGATGGTACCCTCGGATTTGTATTCCTTGGGTGTAATGAATGCGCTTCCCGCGGGAAGATTGGTAAAGCACCCTGCTTTTTTGCATATGCCCGTATCCCGCCACCATTTTCTTCCCTTTATAGAAAAATCGATCTCCGTTCCGTTGGCACAAGAGACCCTCAGCTTTCTTGCCCTCTTGTATCTTTTAAGGAACGATCTTGCCCGGGATTGGATATCTTTGTAATCGGCCTGCATTCCGCCCCAGGAAAATATGTGCCGGGTGATGCCCGGCATGGACGCGACCCTGGCCCCGGCCTCGCACGCCTTG
>CAZUZU010000113.1:0-9764 GCA_964624865.1 uncultured archaeon | reverse complement strand
GGCAGGATAATTCCCCCGCACGAGGTCTCGAAGGAACTGCCGCCTGTACCCTCGCCTCCTCCGCCTACCGGGGAATTATCCTGCCCGTAAACCCCGGCACTGCCTCCTGTGTAACCTCTGGCATCCGCAATTATCGATGAGGTGGAATCTATTGAAATGGAGACAGCGTTGATCACCAGAGGATTACCTGCCTCCACGTAAAGGGTTGCCCCGTTCTTCAGAACGAACTCGTCGTATGAATGGGTCCCCCCCAGGGTATCAGTCCCACCGTCCAGGACATAGTCCTCAAGGCCACCGGAGGCGCTGTTCACACCCGAGCCGTCGGCAAAGGCCACCGGATCGACGTCGAAGATGGGATCATATTCGTTGGTGGCGTTGCCATGTGCCTTAAAATAATATATGCCGTACTCGCAATCGGAGATTGTATTGCCAGAAATGGCGGGATAAGATTCGTAACAGTACACCGCCGAGGTCTGGCTGTTCTTGATATCGCATTTGAACACGGTGACATTGTCGTTGTAGATCTGAACACCGCCCTTGTAGGGATCGGTCACGTCGCCCCACAGGTCCTGGATCGTGGAATAGCGGGTCACCATGGAACCGGTTACTTCGAACATGTACCTGTGATACGGGCTGTAGGCCCTGACCTCGGAACGGTTCAGGTGCAGTTCGCCGCCCTCCTTGACATCGATCCCGTACTGACCGTTCGAACTGCAATTCATTATCAGGGTCACGTTGGTCAGGTACAGTTCGCCCCCGTCGTGGATTATCAGGTTCCCTGCCAGATCAATTGTCTGGTCCTTTATTACGGTAGTATCCGATATCTCCCAGTCACCGCTCTGAGGAGGCGGTGTCTGTGCGAAAGAAACCGCGGCAAAGACCGCACTCAGGAGAAATATAATCACACATAATATTGCACCATATCTATTTACATTCTTTCCTTTCTTGCGATTCATGTATCTCCTCTCCCATTGGCCGTTGCCATAGATGCGGAACGACCTATATGTAAAAACACCAATGTATATCTCATGCATATATACTTTTGCCAGATGTGAGCGAACGTCGTCCGAATGTTAACATATTTATAAAAAAAGTATGCGGTGCCAAAGTGAAACAACTCAGGAAGGGTAATTTTTTCAGAGATTTGTAACAAATATTTATTCGAGGCTTGTACGGAGCCTCTCTCGCTTCGGTCTCCTTTCTTTGATTGTAAAATTACCGGCCCATGGAACGTTACATATATTATGCAATCTTACTTTATTCTTAGACCTTTGCAATGGAGGCAGAATTTTTCCTCCCCTGCCTCGACACAACCGATGATCTCTTCCCCGTCTCCGTGGATCGGCTCCCTGAATCCGGGATAGAACACACGGTTCTTCGGCCCGGTGTTGCCGGTTTACACCTGCCATGCCGGGGAGAGATTACCCGCCCGTTGTCCGTCGGATTAAAGAATTCTAGTTTATTCCTCGTGCAATTGCCCTCACCGGCATTTCACAAAATATATTACAATCTTCATGGTATACAAGTGTCCACAAAGGGATGGAAGGCTTGGGGTAACAAGAAACAAATCCAGAGCACGACCATGAAAAGAATTAAATACCGACCATATATTTTCTATGAACGATGAGTCCGAAAAGAAGGGAGACCGTGGAGTGTCCCAACTGCGGCAGACCCATTACGGATACGGGCAAGCTGTCCATAACCTGCCATTACTGCGGTTACGAGATATCCCGGCAGGAGATAGAGGGGGGCGAGGCCGACGGCTACAAGGAGAAGATGGTCATAGAGCTCACCCACAATGTGAACCGCTTCAAGTTCGTAAGGAACATGGCCTTCCTGGTTGGCGCTGTATCCCTGATATCGGTGCTCATAATCGTTCTTTTGATCAATTACAGCGAATATATCCTGATCGGATTGAGTATGGGCCTTGCCATAGTATGGCTTGGCCTGGGCACCACATACTCCAGGAAGGTGGAGAACGTAAGAAGCAAGTTGTTCGACATAGTGGGGGAAAGGGATATGATCGATGGCTTTATATGATAGTAAAGAGGTGAACTGAATATGGCTCCTCCAAAGAAGGGAAAGAAAGGCGAGGGTTTCCACTCGGCCGCCGGATTGATCAGATACTTCGATGCCGAGGAAGAGAGCGCGATAAAGATCAGCCCCTATCTGGTCATGGCGTTCTGCATAGCGATGATAACTGCCGTGGCTATTGCATCCTACATGTGGCCGCTTGCGGAGTAGGACCGGCAGGACCCGAGGTGTAGGCTATAGTTGAAAAGGATTATATCTCTGTTCTAAAGGAAGGTACCTTTATCGTATCCTCCGTCATCATATTCCTTGCGGCAGGCATCTTTTTGGTATACTATACCCCAGCATTCTATTTCATGCAAGTGATCGAGACCCGGATAGTATATTACCTTGTCACCCTGGGGGGAATAGACGCGGCATTGGTGGGCCCCGTAACCATATCCTATCCCCCTCCATTGTACGGTATAGAGACCGCACCGGACTGCACAGCGGTCACCGAGATGTTCATTCTCACCGGCCTTATAATCGGGTTCACGGGATCCGAAATCAGAAGGGAAAAGATACGTACCCTAAAATCTCTGGTTGTCTTCAACGGCGTTCTTTTCATAGAGAACCTGGTCAGGATGTGCGGCAATTACCCCATCGCCCGGGCATACGGATTGGAGGCCTGGGAGACGATTCACTTCCTGTGGTGGAAATGGGTTCAATACGCGGTGATCGTGGTCCTATTCCTGGTCTGGGTTTACATATACCAGATAAGGGGAGAAAAGGAGGGTAGGGAGAAAGGGGAAGCAAAGAAAGAGGACCGGAATAAGGTGAACAATGGGGAGGAACCCGACCATAAGAGAAAAGAGGGCAAGGAAAAAGACTCGGAAATCGGCGGTCAAAAGGGGGAAAAAGGGGGGGAAATAAAGAAAGAGGAATAATTCCTCGACCTCACATCCTTGTGGACCTCAACTCAAGGTCCAGCTTGGAATGGGCAAGAGTGAACGAGTAGGAGCTCTCGTCCTCCGGGGTGTCCTTGTCGTCCACCGCCCTGACATATATGCCGTACCTGAACTTGTCGCCAGAGCTGCCGTTGGGCATGATGGCGTCCTCCGTCGGGGCGTATAACGACTTTTTACTGGATTTGTAATAAGCGAGCATATAGTCGTAGTAAGACTTGTTCCTTTCACTGCCCATTAAAATTCGTAGATTGTAAACCGAAGGGTTGGTCCTGACATAATGCCAGTCATTGGAAATAGAGCACACGTAATCCCCATTGTTCACCGACGTGGTGTCCGACGATTGTATCTCGACTATATTCAGATTGAAGGTGTTCAGGCCCATGTTGATGTTCAATAAAGGCATATCGATAATACGATCGGAAGGTGAAGATGAGAAGATACCGCCGTTCTCGGCCATTACCCTAATCCTGCCCTGCGGAGAGTTCACATAGTAGGTAACGGAATCTATCATGAATACATGCATCTGCGAGTACGGGTCCTCCCTCCCGCCGCGGACATGGGAAACCACGCAGGTGACACCGCCCTTCATCGCAAGGTCGGACCGGATTGTGGTGACCTGCGATTCACCGGCGGTTGACGGGGTAATCTCGAATATACGCGCATTCACGGACTCGGCCATGTTCTTCTTGATGCCCACCGGCAGCCAGTTGGTATAAAGGCTGTTCCATTTTCTTACTGCGTAATCCGTATGGGTACCTGCATTCTCCAGCTGGAGGCACACCCTTCTGGATACGGGTTCGTTGGCTCTCCAGTTCAATTTATGAAGGTTCCAATGCACCCCGTTGTTCTCGTTCACCGAATCTTCCTGGAAATATATCTCGTCGAAAAATATCCCGCCGCCGCTGCTCTCCAACATAAAACCACCCTGGGTGGGGGAGGCTGGCCAGATATTGGCCCTGGGGTCCTCGTCCGTCACCCCGTTGTTCTGTTCGTTATCCAGGTTTACGGTGACAGTGTGCCAGTTTGTGTCGGAGTGATAGCTCACCAGCCACCCGTCGTATTCCGGGTCGGAGAAGGAGCCGGCATCGGTTATCTCGTGCCAGTTGCCGTCGCTGAAATACCTTACATAGAAGTTATCCCCCGAATTCGCCTTTTTATAAGAAAAGGTAAAGTAGTCCATGCCGGAAATAACGTTATCGTCCGGCTGCCAGCCGTCACTCCCCCCGTTGATAACGTAAGAGTAGAGGCCGGAACTGCTCTCCGTTCCCGATGTTGTGCCCTGGAACCCGTCCGAACCCCAGGTCAGTGCGAATTCGGCAGGGCTCTGCTCGTCGTAGATACACACCTTGTTCTGGGTGGCAAAGGTAAAGTTGTTCACATCGCTCTGCGGCGTTTCCAGGAAATGGGTTATGAGATTGGACTCTCCGGACCCGTACATTTGGACCCAGCGCTCCTCGTACATGGGAACGAAAAGACCGGGGTTTATGATAGAGGTGATATTACCGTGTAGGTCCCTGTAGAATGCCCGCTCCAATCCCCTGGCCGTGTACATGGTGGGCAAGTACTGAGGGGTCAACGGGGTCGGGAGGGTGATATCATTGCTGTTCCAAACCTCGTAGTCCACGAATATATACGGGGAATCCTTGATTGTCTCGTAGGTAATGTTGGCAAAGAAATTCGAGCCCATGCTCACCCCGTCGAACCGAAGCTGGGCTTTGAGCCCTGTGGAACTGAAGGCGGGGACATTAGTGGCATCGGAATAGGCGGGACTGGTGCCCGGGTCATTGATATTTATATTAGACAGATGGCGGTCCGAATCGCTTGTATCAGCCTCCACCATCTCTCCCGTTTCCTCGTTCTCTACGGTAAGAATAACGGGTCGGTTTCCATTGAACGTTATATTGATCCCGCCGTCCGCGTGACGCAGACACCCCGCTCCCGAAGAATACTCGGCCCATGATGTGTCTATGCCCTTGGGACCGTTGTTCAAGGTATCAAAATATATCATGAAATTCTTTTCCGTGTTGGGCTGCATCAAGCCGGGAACGAGCCACCTTACCAGGCCCGCCGACTTGCTCAGATATATCTCGTCGACCTTAATGGTCACGCCGTCATCCTCTATGGGGAATATCTTCAACACGTCAATGGTTCCGTTGTACCATGTGATCCCGTCGCAGGACGTGCCGTCCCTGGCCACCCCGGTGCCCAATGTGGGTGTTTTACTCAAGTCCAGGGTATATGTGTGCCATCCCTGGTGAACCTTAATAGGCTTTGTCTGCTGCCACTGCCCCAGGTCGTTCTCCCACATCACGGCCAACCCGTCATCCTCCCCTGCCGAGGCCTGCGAGGAGTACATGGTTATGCTCAATTGGGTGTAAAACAGTGGGTCGATCTGGTTGTTGTTAAAAAGTGGGGCGAACCAACCGGTGTCAACACTTGTGGAGGTGGACATTATACTGTTGAAAAACACTGGATTGGTCATACCCCCCCACGTAATAACGTCCCCGGATGCGTCCATGTCCCAGGGATCGTTCAATACCGTCGTGGCATAATCTATATTGCCTGTCTCGGAGGGGACCTCCTCAACTATCTCCCCGGTGGAAGTATATTCCACTACCCTTATGGAGGAGGGATCCAGACCGTACTTGGCATTTTCCGATTCCAGTATCTCTTTGAAGTTCATGTTCGCCTCTATGATCTCGTAATCCCTGGCTACCGCGCCGGCTTTTACGGTTACCGGCACACGGTACTGCCAGATCTCCGTCCCATTGTCCCACCAATCGTCCATTGGCTTGTCCGTCCAATACAGCTTGGCGGTATTCGACGGGCCGGTATTCTCTATCTTGAAGCCGTTGGCGCCTAGATCGTAGTATTTCACCGAGTCGGTGCTGTTGTAGGAATAGGAAGCGCCCCAGAGACTGGTGTTCCGCTCTATGTTCATCTCCCCGCTCACCACGGAATAGTCCACGGTGCGGGTGGCGCCCAGGCCTTGGGAGGTAACGTCGTCAACTGCCTTATTAATATCGCGGAGGGTTCTTATGGCGTTCTGATGGGCGGTATTCGCCTCCATGTTCAACACGGTCAGATTTCCCCAGTACATTATCGCCATTATGGCTGTGATCATGATTGTCATAACAAGAATCGTGGCCAGAACGGGCGAAACCGCGTCCCTGTCGCCGGCCAAATCGATACAAGGCCTCTTTCTTACCTCCCGTGCCATATAATATTCACTAGTATGAGAATATTCTCGGGCAGTATATAAGTTTTCCCACCTTCCCCTCCTGAAAGAGGGGGCCACGAAAGAAAAGACAATGAGCGTATCTTCTCACCACCGTTATAGCACCGACAACTATTTTACACCACCCTCCCATATTCCCATCATATGTCGGCTCTGGAACAGGGCGTCCAACCACAGGTCGTTGTTCAGGTATTAACCTACGATAATCCTCAATTCGCGGGAAAATGCGTATCATCCATAATGGAGAGCGATTACGACAACCTCCGGGTCCTACTGGTGGATAACGGATCGAAAGCTCGGGTAAATCAAGGGCTCAGAGATATCGCCGGGAAGGAAGAGAACGTTGAAGTGTTCAGGCTGGAAAAGAACCTAGGGTTCTGCGAGGGCAACAACAAAGGTCTAATGTTCCTGCTCAAGCGATTCCCGAAAACGGAGTATATATTCTTCGTGAACGATGACCTGGTAATGGACCCTGACACCGTATCCTCCCTGGTCACCGCCTCCCGGGACCACCCGGATTTTGGTGTTTTCGGCCCCCTGGTCTGTGAATACAATGAGAAGGACAGAATTCAGAGCGCGGGACTGCGGGTAAACCACAGAAGAGGCGAGACCGTCTTTCTACACAGGGGAGGGAACAGGGAAGAGATAAAGGGGTTTCATGAGGTGGACTGCGTGTCCGGATGCGCAATGTTCGTGCGACGGGAGCTGGTGGAAAACGACTTTCTGGATCCCAAGTACTTCACTTACTGGGAGGAGGCGGATTTCCAATATCGGATGAGGACAGAGGGCTATAAAATCGGATTGGCGGCCGATACGTGTGTGTATCATTATGGGTCCGCGACCGCAGGAAGGAACAAAGGGAAAGGCCTCTATTACGAGATAAGGAACAGGATCATCTTCCACAAGAAATGGTCTGCGGGAATAGCTGAGGATATCATATTCCACCCTTACACTGTATTTTTCCAGGTCCCAGCGAAAGTTTTGAAATGGACGATCATAAAGGGACAGGCAAATATCATTGCCTACTCTCTCTTCGGCCTGCTGGACGGCTATCTTGAGAGATGGGACAGGTCCGTCGATCAAGCGTAATATTACAACAGAACATAAAAGAATGTAAAAGAATCCAAATGGGACCCGGGGTCCACCAGTAACCGTCAGGGACCTGGTATCGGATACTCCGGCCCTAATCTTCAAACATCCAGCGACCCGTATTCATTTACAAAGGACCTGAAGCTTCCGGCCTTGGAATCCTTTTCCGACAATATAGGATCTTTGACGGGCCATTCTATGCCTATATCGGGATCGTTCCATTTTATGGCACCTTCGCTCTCCGGGCGATAATAGCTGTCCGCTTTGTACATCACCTCGCACCCCTCCGCCAAAGTGCAGAAGCCGTGGGCAAAACCCTTTGGCACGAAGAGCATTTTTTTATTATCACCGGAAAGGACCATCCCGTCCCATTGAGCGAAGGTCCCGGAATCCTTCCTAAGGTCTATCACCACATCCAATATCTCTCCCTTCAACACCCTGATCAATTTGGCCTGGTTGTGGGGAGGTAACTGGAAATGCAAGCCCCTGATTACACCCCTTTTCTTGGAAAGGGATTGATTCTCCAGCACCCAAGGGCCGTAAATCCCCTTCTCTTCGAACAGCTTCTTGTTGTAAATGGTCATGAAGTAGCCCCTGTTGTCCGATATTGGCTCAGGACATACCTCAATCAGACCTCGAAGCTTCCTTTCCCTGAATTTCATATTGAGCTCCCCTTCGGACTCACAGACATATCATCATTCTTTGGCATTGTATATGATCCCATCTATTAAAACTATGGTCCGGATTGCCGGATCGGTAGGTATATGTTATGGCGGCCGTGCATCATACGCTGTTCTTATCTATTCCGCTGCGTTCCATCAGCTCGATCAAAGCCTTCTCGACCTCTTTCCCCAATGATTCCATATCTACGTCCAAAAGGCCACCGTCCCTAACCTTGAGGTCGCCGTTCACAATGGTATGGGTGACATCACTGGCTTTGGCACTGTATACAAGGCAGGAATAGGGATCGTGTCGAGGGGTAAAGGGCATGGTATGGGGCGAATTGAGGCCAACCACCGCAATATCTGCCTGGCCGCCGGGTATTAATCTCCCTATATCCGGGTTGTTCATTGCCCTTGCTCCCGCGGTGGTCGCCATCTTCATAACCCTCTTTGCTGGAAGCGAGGTGGCGTCCAGGCGGGTTATCTTTTGCAGAAGGGCGCATAATCTCATCTCGTTGAACATGTCCAGATTGTTGTTGCAGGGCGCCCCGTCCGAGCCCAGGGCGACATTGATGCCGTAGCCGTTCATCTCGCTTATCCTTGCCGTTCCAGAGGCCAATTTGGCATTTGCGGAGGGGCAGTGCACGATATTCGTACCGGTCTCCTTGAGCTTCCACATCTCGGTCTCATTTAACCATATCCCGTGGGCGATAACTACATCCTCGCCCAGAAGCCCCAGTTTGTCAAAATACTCGATATTGCTCATGCCAGTGTGGCTCTTGACCAGCTCCACCTCGTTCCTGTTCTCTGCGGCATGGGTGTGAATGCCCAGATTATAGCGGTGGGCCAGCTCCTTGCCCTTTACCAACAGCTCCTCGGTGGAGGTCACCGCGAACCTGGGGGTAACCATGTATCCCACCAGCGGGTCTCCGTAGACCTGCTTTATCAGGCTCTCGCTCTCATTGATCGCCGTGGAAGTATTCTCCACCAGAGCGTTGGAATCCTGAGAATAGTCCATCATGATCTTGCCGCTCTTCCCCCTTATACCCGCCTCCTTCATGGCCTTGAATATCTCTTCCTGATATTTGACGCTACCGAAATCAATTACGCTGGTGGTGCCCCCCAACAGAAGCTCCGCAATGGAAAGCTTGGTGGATAGATAAACGTCCCTCTTGGTGAGGGCCGCCTCCATGGGCCATATCCTCTTCTTCAACCAGTCCAGGAGGGTAAGATCGTCCGCCAGGCCTCGGAACAGGGTCTGTATGAAATGGACGTGGGACTGCACGAAACCGGGAATGACTATATGTCGATTTGCGTCGATACGGCATTCCACCTCGGCCCCGGGTCTCAGGTCCTTGCCCAACTCAACGATCCGATCGTCCTGAACAAGTACGTCACCTCCCTTGATCACCCCATATTTGTCCGACATGGTGACAACGGTCCCGCCCTTGATCAGTATGTCCATGACAATACACCTCTCGTCCTCAGGAATGGAGAATAAGGATATATAATTTTACATCAATAGGTTTTTACAACAAAACACGATTCCGAAATAAACTCGCAATGACCAAACCCTATGGTTGGGGCCAAGCTCGTGAATTGCTTTACAATTCACTTGTCGAACTAAATTCGAATCCGGGCGGACCATACCCCGTTTTGCTCATTGGCTAATCAGCAAACGGTCGCAAAAGGGGTATAATGGGCCAGCCCGGATTCGAACCGGGGACCTCCGCCGTGTCAAGGCGACGTCATAACCACCTAGACCACTGGCCCTTTGTTGGGGGATTGCGGATGGAC
>CAZUZU010000112.1:0-9921 GCA_964624865.1 uncultured archaeon | reverse complement strand
ATGCCGACAAAGATCAGAGGGCATCGTACCTGTGCAGCAGTCCCTCGTCGTCGAAAACATAAAGCTGATTCAGCACCACTGTCGGGACAGAGGTTATACCAATACCGAAATCTATCTTGTCCTTCTCCTTTCCAGAGGCGGTATCAATAATGTAGACATGGCCGTCGCTGGAACCGCAGACCACCGACCCGTCCCTTTCCACCAGGGTGGGGGAAGAATACACCTTTTTATTGCATTCGAACCGCCATTTCTCCGCACCGGAACGGGCGTCCACGCAGTATATGTTGCCGTCATGGCTGCCGAAATAGACTTGCTGGCCCGCGCTGTCCACGGATGGGGACGACATGGTCCTCATGCCGGTGGCAAATGTGAAATACTCGGCGCCGGTTGAGAGGTCCAGTGCGTGGAGCTTGAAATCCCAGGATGTTATATATAGTATGTCCCCCGCAACGCAAGGCGTGGACTTGATATCCCCGCCCGTGGTGTGATTCCACACCTCCTTACCCGTGTGGATGTCATAGCAGTAGACCTTCCGATCGTTGGAGCCGATGTAGACGTACCCTCGCTCCGGGTCAACGGAGGGGGTTGAATGTGGGTGGGAGCCGAACTTGCGGGATCGGAAAACCTCCTCGCCCGTTGTCATGTTGCAGCCCACCAAATAACCGGCCGGTTCCCCCATCTCCACGCCAGTGTATGCAACGCCCTGATAAAGACAGGGGCTTGAGCCTATGTAATCACCGAGCTTGTTCTCCCACACCAGGGTGCCGTTGCTCTTCCACAAGGCATAGAGGTAGCCGTCGTAGGCACCCACGTATACCTTGTCCTTGTCAAAGGCGGCGGTGCCGTGTATTCCGTTCCTTGTCCGCTCGTGGGTCCGGAAGCTCCAGGCCTCGGTACCGTTTTTCCTCCAGAGGGCGTGCAGTTTGCCGGTGTCCGCCCCGATATATACAAGTTCTTCGTCCACCACCGGCGAGGACTTTGACGCCGAATAGTAATCCTCGTTGAGATCGCAACTTGTCCAGATCAAGGTCAGATCCCCGCCCAGGGTGGCCCGGGGGTGGGCCCTGCCGTCGTGCCTCACGGTGAGCCTGTACTGAGGCCATACGTCAGCCGGCACCTCTATCGGCCCGGGCTCGGTGTCCTTCTCCTCGGGAAGCTTGTCCCAGTACAGCCATACCAGCATGCCGCCGGCCACAAGCAAAAGCGCAAGAAGCGCGGCCAATACAACGTAGAGGGTCCTCACCTTGACCATATCCGGGCCAATGCGGGAATAGTATTTGTATTTTCTCACGATAATAAAGGGAAAAAACATCCATGTTATAGACCGATATATCATGACACAGGGGCGGGGAAATCGAAAGAGATAATATCCGCATACCCCTGAAAAACCTTAATTTACCCCCGGACATATACCTCCTAGTATATAAGGTGATATAAATGAAGAAAACTGCATTGAACAAGGTACACAGGTCTTTGGACGGCAACATGGTCGAGTTTGCCGGATACGACATGCCGCTGTATTATTCAAGCATCGTGGAGGAGCACAAGACGGTGAGGACCGGGGCGGGTGTCTTCGACGTTTCCCACATGGGCGATCTCTGGCTGGAGGGCAAGGACGCGGTGGAGCTCCTCCAGGCCACCCAGACCAACGATTTCAAGACCATAGAAAAAGGAGAGATGAGGTACACCCACTGCCTCAATGAACAGGGCCATATAAAGGACGACATGATATGCGGAAGATTCCCTGACGAGAGGTATCTGGTAGTGCCGAACGCGGCCACCAAGGACATGATACTGGGCTGGCTGAGAACCATTGTCAAGGACCGAGGTTTCGATGTTGACATCAAGGACGAAACCGACGAGCTTACCTGCCTCGCCTTACAGGGACCGAAGGCCCCCGGAATCATGGAGGACATGGTCCCGGAGGTAAAGGATATCGAGTTCTTCCATTTTATAGAGAAAGATATGGACGACATCGGCACGGCGATAGTCTCCTCCACGGGCTACACCGGTGAGCCGGGTTTCGAGATCATAGTGAATAATGAGGGCGCCGAGGCGCTTTGGGACCGGCTTGTGAGGACGGGTGAAGACGCGGGCATCAAGCCCATAGGCCTGGGAGCAAGGAACACCCTTAGAATGGAAAAAGGCTTCCTGCTCAGCGGCCAGGACTTCAACGAGCGCGGCGAGGAGCACACCTCTCTTGAGGCAAACTGCGAGTGGGTGGTGGAATGGGACCATGATTTCATAGGCAAGGACGAGATGGTAAATCAGAAGAAGCAGGGTATTGAGAAGATATTAACCGGTATCGTAATGGACGAAAGAGGAGTGCCGAGGAACGGTTACCCTGTATTGGACAAGGACGGGGACCCGATAGGCCACATCACCTCGGGTACCATGTCCCCGGTTCTGAAGAAGGGAATAGGCCTGGGCTATATCAAGCCGGGACTCAATACTAACGACACCGAGGTACAGGTGGATATCAGGGGCCGGAAGCTCAAGGCCCATGTTGCCAAACCTCCCCTGGTGTAGTTGCAGATCGACGGTCGTGTGCACATGGTGCTGAAACTTCCCTGGAAATCGCTGAAGAAGAGGGAATGGCCCTATCTCGCCCCTTTCGAATACGAGCTCATGTTCAGGGAGGAACACACCGGATGGGTTGAATACGTGGGCAAGAACGTTTTCAAGCTGAGAAAGTCACCCTTCTCCCCACTTTATTCCAAATGGAAATACATCGCGCCAAAGGACAAACCACCGCCCGACAACGCATTCGTGACCCTGGAGGGCAGGGAGACCAAAAAACCCGTGTTCAAAGGCAATGAAACCCTGGGCAACTACAGCTATGTTTTCGAGGTGGAACATTGGAATGAAAACGAGCTGGAGCCGCCCCTACCCTACGGCGCTGAGGTGGAGCGATACCTTGAGGACCTCAGCGGGGTGCCATTCGAGGGCATGCTCACCATGAAGGAGATGCTCCATCTGGTATCAATGGGCTGGAAGGACGCCCAGAACGACGGGCTGGACTTCGCCCTGGGGGCACTCTACCTTTCCTGCCCCCCGATGGGGGAAAAGGTCGGTGGAATTGGCACCCAATACTACGCTCTTGGCTCAGGAGAGAGGGAAAAGTACCGAAGGTACTATTCCAGGTACATGAAACGGATCCTGCCCAAGGAATTCACCACGCTCTCCGGCTCAGATATATACTACTACGTATCCGTGGAAAGGGAATCGGTGGAGAAAAGGCTCGAGCGGAAGATGAAGGACACCAGGGAATTGAACTATTCATACATCTGGAAAGTGCCCTACCGGGGGAGCTCCTGGCCCGTCCAGATTCCCTTCCTCCTCAGGGACTCCAGGCCGAGAAAGATTAATGATGTCTTACCTCCCGACCTGCTCCAGTATCAGCTCACCGGCCTGATGATCAGGCCCAAGATAGACGAAAGGCTCATATCGGAATTCGAGGACAGGATAGTGGAAGTGGACAAATTAATGATGAAGAACGACGACCTGGAATCCAATATCGACCGCAGGTCCATAAAGAAGTTCGCAGGTACTATAACGCGCATGCATCTTAGGAACGAATTAAGCGAGGAAAGGTTCAGGGAGGCCGAGGACACTTTCCTTGAGTATTATGAAGAATACCTGGACTACAAGGAGGCTCTGAAACCGCTGAGAGGCAGGGGCACCACGGGAAAGGCAGGAGTGGGGGCGTCCTACATGAAATATAACCTGAACAATACGGATATAGACGTGCTGAAAACGATCATGAGATTGTGGGAGGAGGAATACGGAAAGTCATGGGTACCTGTGGAGGCGGTGGCATCAAAGTTCAAGGACCGTGCCCTGGTCATGGAGTCGCTTTACAATCTCCAGACCTACGGCAATATCATACAAAAGATGAACTTCGGCATGGTCAAGCCGATCATCTTGGAGAGCATAGCGGACGAGCTGGAATAACGGCATTACCTTTCTTCCTTTTCCTTGCGCCACTTGATTACCTTGGCGGGCACGCCGGCGGCTATGGCGTACGGCGGTATGTCCTTGGTCACAACGGAGCCGGCCCCGATAATCGCACCTTCCCCGATGGTAACCTCGGGAAATATTATACAACGAAGGGCTATCCATGCGTTCTTTTCAATTTTTATCGATTTCTTTGGATTCTTAGGCCCCTGCAGCATCACGGACTTGCCGGGGTCCGAGAATTCATGGCCGCGGGCCATGATTATCGTCTCGGGGCTTATCATCCCGCCCTCACCTATCTCTATCATGGGATCGAGCTCTCCCACCCCCCACAGTGCCGCCCTCGAGCCGATGTGAGAATTGTCACCTATCTTTATGTTACCCCCCAAGGCGCAGTCCTCCCACAGCACTATATTTTCGCCGAACTGGAAATGAGGTTTGTGATACCCCCATACATAATCGTATAATACCCTGACACCCTTGTCCACCCTTACCGGTTTTTTGTCCGAAGGAAACATACTCCTTCGCATTGAATATCCCCCGAGCCAATTGGGCCAGTTGCGGGCAATGGCATTGTACCTCTTGGCCTTCTTTCCCCAGTTCCTAACCATTCACAGCACCTAATCCGGCGGTAACTCGATCAATGAATCAAGGTCCTCGACCTCTTTCATCTTGGATGACGCAAACTGCAGTATGCTCAGTATATCTCCCACCGTCGGGGCCTCTATCTCAACCACGGCATCGTACTTGCCAGTGACCATGATCACTTCCTTGACGCCTTCGATCTGGGATATCCTTTCCAAGGCCTCGTGATGCATGCCCGGTCTCAATACTAAGAGTAGATAAGCTCGCGTCATTCTCCCTTATATAATATGAGGTTGTTTATAACTATTCCCATTCTATGGTTCCGGGAGGCTTGTGGGTGATATCGTATACCACCCGGGTAACGTCCTTGCCCAGGAAATTGGTGATGCGAATGGATATCTTTTCCAATACCGGGTGGGGGATCTTGGAATACTGGGCACTCATGGCGTCCAAGGACTCGACCGATCTTACAACCACCGTGTAACCGTAGGCCCTGACGTCCCCGTGGACGCCGACGCTTCTCACCGGCAGTAGAACGGCAAAGTACTGCCAGGGCTTGGTCATGTCCCCCCTCTCCGCAGCGGCATCGATCTCCTCCTCCACCACGGCACAGCACTCCCTTATCACGTCCGCCTTTTCCCTGGTCACCGGTCCCAGTATCCTAACTCCGAGGCCGGGCCCCGGGAAGGGCTGCCTTTCCGCTATAGGAAGGTCGAGATGTCGGGCCAGCTTTCTTACCTCGTCCTTGTACAGCTCCCTCAAGGGCTCGACCAGCTCCAGGGAAAGGTCCTTCGGTATTCCCCCCACGTTGTGGTGGCTCTTGATGGTATCCCTTAACTCGTCGCCGCTCTCTATCCAATCCGGGGCAATGGTGCCCTGTACAAGATAGTTGGCCTTGGTCTTCTTGGCCTCCCTCTCGAACACCCGGATGAACTTCTCTCCGATTATCTTCCTCTTTGTTTCGGGATCTTCCACACCCTCCAATGCGTCAAAGAACTCGTCGGATGCGTCCACTATCTTGTAGTTCATACCCATCTCGCCAAGCATCTCGTCCACGAAATCCGCCTCCCCCTTCCTCATCAGGCCGGTATCCACGAACACAGCGAGGAGATTGGGGCCTATGGCCTCGTGGACCATGGCCCCCGCGGTTGTGCTGTCCACACCCCCGCTCAGCGCAATTATCGCCTTCTCGTCTCCGATGATCTCCTTGACCTGGGCTATGGCTTTCTCCACGAATTTCTCCGATTCGAACATGGGAACACCTTGTAGTGAATATAAATCAGGAATATATATGTTATGCGAGAGAGATTCTATTCAATATAAGAGAATTAGAGGTACCGTTGACAGGAATGGCAGTACCATCTGTCATATTTCTCCACATAATCGATCTCTTCCCCACAATGTGGACATGAATTTTCGCAAGACGGTTGCGTGTGCGATTTTGAAGATTGTATCTCATTCACTCCAGGAACAACATATATCCTATCGGGTTCCAAGACTTCCGTATATTGTTCCTCGGTATCAGGTTCCCAGTAATATTCCTGGGGTTCTTGAGGCGGTTCATCCCACATTTTTGACTTGGCCCTCCATTTCCTTTTTTCCCTGACTATCAAAGCTACCAATATCATCACGACTGCCGTTGTTATCGCAATGCCAACTATTAAGAACATATTATCAGATATAATATCACTCTTTTTTTCTTCATGATCAGCGATAACGGAAGGACGGCGGCCGATCTTCCCCGTATCTACGGGCTCATACTTCACAGTTCCCGACTCGTCTTCCTCTTTAACGGGATAACCCTTCTCAACATCGTAGTGCACTGCACCCTCCCCTTCCCTGATCATCGGGTTGAATGACGCATATTCGCTGTATGATTCCTCCTCTGAATAGGCGTCACGGGTCCCCGAAGTGCTTTTATCCTCGACTGATGTTTCTTCATGGACATTGTAGGCCCTACAATCCCTTGAATAGTCTATCTTGATCGTATCGATATCTCCGATATCAGATTCCAAGGTTTCCATCCCCAACGCCTTGTACGTACTGTTCATCTCAATGTCGCCCTCGATCTCCCGGGTCTCTACCTCATTACTATAGTCCCTCACGTAACTTTCTTCCTCTATACTGCAATAAAAATGGCCCACTGCCACATCCTCCCACTCGTCACCGACCGCAAACGGATATTGGTAAATCTCGATAGGATCGGAATAATCTACATATACCTCCTTCTTGATGTAGTTATGTGCCACTGTTGTTTCTCCATCATAGCAGGCTTCTATCCATATGTTATAATTATACACATAACTCTCATAAATAATGGCCATGTCAGTGACCCTGTAATATGTATGTCCGTAATACTCGTAATCTAAACGATTGACTGTAATTTCACCCCCCTCATATGGATAACTCTGATAGAATTCCTCAAAAGCTCTCTCCAAATCGGAAAAATCTATCCAATATATGAGATCATAACAGACCTCGCCTTTCTTAGTTTTTTCTCCAAGCACTTGGTATCCAACAAATATCTCATGGTAACCGGGTAATTCATCAATCAGACCGGATGATTGTTTCAGTGTCTCTGTATTTTTTTTAACAGTATAACCCCACGAATCCCCTTTTTTCCACAAAGGTAGGTTCGCTGTTCCACTTTCACTTATTGTTTCCGCTTCTACCAGCGGCAGCAAAAGGATCCCGACAGTAAAAGCGATTAACGCTAGCCAACGTACCTTAATTTTCCCTCTTTCCTTAACCATGATATCGCTTCCCGACCATAGTAATTACTTTTACTATAAATAATTTGTTTTTTAAGCATGGTCACAGGTCTATTTTCATTGTACAGCACATTATATATTATCATATTCATATCTCCCGGGGTTACACCGGTTGAAGTAAGTTGGATATACCGAAAAGAAATATTTATATTTCCACATTCATTTCAAAGGCAACAGTATGGATATGATATATTCAAGTAGATAGAAATGGATGACATAAAATTAAAAGTGATTTGATAGCATGTAAAAGTAGGGAGAATACAGTAAGATGACTGTTATCTACGAACGTAAGGAATACAAGACCATCCTCCGGAAATATAAATATATCGACAGCTGGTTCTGGTGCATCAAGGGCATGGGGAACGTCAATGAAGAATACGAAGAGAGAGTGCCCGATATTATAAGCGAGCTAGGCCCGGAGGAAAGCCACGGCGGCGGTGAGAAGGTCAGACTGGACGACTACGTCTGAATCCAATGGGAACCACTTGATCTCGGCGATCTCGTCGTTTTGAGCCGCGAGGTCCGATCCCTCGAAATCGAAACGGTAGAATATAACCGTAAAACAGTAG
This sequence comes from uncultured archaeon, assembly GCA_964624865.1. Taxonomy (GTDB): domain Archaea; phylum Thermoplasmatota; class Penumbrarchaeia; order CAZUZU01; family CAZUZU01; genus CAZUZU01. Next base: position 2,039 of record CAZUZU010000112.1, on the reverse strand, counting down.
CTATCCGGCAGGTTTAGGGGGGTCACACCCATCAAACGGATGTTCTTGATTTCGATGCCAAGTTCCTCCCTCATCTCCCTTATCAAGGCCTCCGCTGGCCCCTCGCCGAACTGCACGAAGCCGCTGGGCAGCATCCAGTCCCTGTAGATGCCTCTTTGGGGAAGAACCAGGAGCATCTTTTCCTCACCGTCTGTATTCCGAATGCAGATACCTCCCACAACCACCCGAGGATAGGACTTGATCACCGCCTTTTTCGCCAGCAAATCCACGTTGTCCTCCAGGACGAGGTCGTCCTTTAAAGGCCAGGGGGGCATCTTCTTGAGGTCCACCGAACAGAAAGCGATCTCATCGCCGTCAATGTGCATCTTGCATAAAATATTCAATCCGAGCTCGTCCCTTAATTCCGGAGTATACTCAGGGAGGAAAAGCTGACCCTCATTCTCCTCGAGATAAACCGTTCCGTCAAATTCTACGTAGGCCTTCATGAGTTCCCTCTAGAGCTCGATCTTCTTCTCTTTCTTTAACAGCTCAAGGGCCTCGTCCACCGCCTCGTCCTTCTTTTTCTTATCGTCCAGCTCCTGCTTGACCTTCTTGTTCTGTTCCTTTATCATCCTTCTTGCCTCGCCCTTCACGCTGCGCACCTCGCCCCGTAACTGCCCTATCTTTTTCCTCATCTCCATGGCCTTTCTATGGTGGCTGTCCGCCCGCTTCCTGATCTCGTTGTAGACGCGGCTCTTCTTCTTTACCTCGTTGATCAAGTGGGAGGCCTGCTTGAATATGCCCGTGTACTTCTCGTGTATTTCGTTTATCTTTTTGTGATATTCCATCACCGTCTCGTGCTCCTTGTCGCCCTTGGCAAACAGCTCGTCTATCAGTGAATCCATATCGTTGATGTCGGCCTTGATCACGTCCTGTTCCGGCTCTATCTCCTTAAGCTCCTTGAGCTTCATGCGCAGGTTCTTGATCTTTTCAAGGATATCCTTCTCATTCTCCATGGACATTGCGGTTGTCTGGTACCGGTTCTCCAGCTTCTCTATCTCGTTCTCTATCAGTCCTATCTCGCTGTTCAGCCCGTCCACCAACGATCCCTTCTTCTTATTCTTTACCTTGATAAGTTCCTTGGCCCTTCGCTGATAATCGTTCCTTTTCTTCTTGTGCTTCCTCATCTCCGCCACCAGCTCGTCCCTCTCCTTCTTGGCCTTGTTCATGCTCTCTATTATGGAATCCTTGACCTCCCTTATCTTGTCCCTCTCTTCCTTGGCGGCCCTGGCCTCCTGATTGAGGCTGTTCCTCTTCTTTATTAGCCTGTTGAACTTCTTGTCCGCGTTGTCTATCTCGTCGTACAGCTTCTTCAGTGCCTTTTCTCCTTTGGGGTAATCCTCTGCCATGTCTAATCACCAACCGATCTCAACTGCGCTATCTTCATTGCCATTAAGGCGGCCACCGCACCGGCGTCTATGTTCACCACCGCCACGGGACTGCATGACTGCAGCATTGTGCTCAATGCGCTCATTCCGTCACCCATGTAACCGTACCCCATGCTTACCGGCACGCCGATAACGGGCTCGGACACCAGTCCTGAGACCAGGGTGGGCAGGGTCCCCTCCCTTCCAGCAGCGACTATATAGCATGAGGCACCGAGCTCAGCGGCCTCCTTCAGGGGCGTGGAAAGACGATGCACTCCCGCCACGCCCACGTCGTAAGCCTTGTAAACCTCCAGGCCAACCGTTTCCAGCACGAAAACGGCCTCCTCGGCAACCGGGATGTCCGACGTCCCGCCGGTAAGAACCGCTACCTGGCCCCGGGCCCGTGGCTCGTGGTCAGCGGGTAGAAGGGCGCAACACCGGCCCTTCTCGCTGGCCTCGAATCTCCAGTCCTCCCCGTCTCCCAGGGACCGGAGAAGGTCCGTCTTGGCTTCGGTAAGGCGGGTGAAGATCACCGGTTCTCCCAGTTCCATAAGCTTTAGGGCAATGGCCTCCATTGTTCGAAGGTCCTTTCCCTCGGCCAAAACGAGCTCCGGGGTCCCTGTCCTGCTGGCG
>CAZUZU010000111.1:0-9977 GCA_964624865.1 uncultured archaeon | reverse complement strand
TTACCCAGAACGTGGACGGCCTCCACCGGAAGGCGGGCAGCATCAACACAGTGTGCCTGCACGGCAATATCTGGGAGATGGTTTGCACCGAGGAGGGAAAGAGATGGGAGGATCACAGCGTACCGCTATCCCAGATACCGCCCAGGTGCGGGTGCGGCGCCTTGCTGAGGCCCGGCGTGGTGTGGTTCGGCGAGCCCTTACCCTCCGGCTCTATGGAAAGAGCTATGGACCATGTTCAAGGGTCGGACATTTTATTGGTCGTAGGGACATCCTGTGCGGTCTATCCCGCCGCCTCCCTGGTGCCCGCGGCACTGAGCGCCGAAGTCCCGGTGGTGGAGATAAACCCAATGCCCGCGCCATTGGCCACCGGCAGGATGTTGAGGCTCACCGGTCCCTCCGGCAAGATACTGCCTAAGTTAATAAAGGAATTATAGCTAGGCCAGCTATCAAAGGGCAAACCCTTTTATTGTACAACCGGTATATAGTGGCTAAAGAATCGAAGGGGGCAATTGTGTTGGAAGAGGTAAGGTACAAGGTCCACAGCGACCTAAGAGAGAACGGTGAGGGCTACAGGGCCATGGAGCTCCCCAGGCTCGTGGTGTCCGGAGACGGCGCCATCCAGAGCGTGGGCAAGGTGGTGAAGCGTCTCGGCTTCGTTGGCAAGGCCTTGGTGGTCAGCGACAAAGTGACCTACGAGGTTGCGGGAAAGGCCGTGCACGAGGCAATCGAGGGCATAGGTTTCGAGGCGGATTGGGTCGAGGTCAATGATGCCACCCCGGACGAGATCGACAGGGTCCGGGATATCATTTTGGAAAAGGAGATAGCATTCCTGTTAGGTGTAGGCGGAGGCAAGCCAATTGACATAGCAAAGCTTTCCTCCTACCGCGCGGGCATCCCTTTTCTGTCCATACCCACCGCCGCTTCGCATGACGGCATAGTGTCGTCAAGGGCCTCCATCATGGTGGAGGGTAAAAAGGAATCTTACCAAGCCCACACCCCCATAGCTGTCATAGGAGACACTGAAATCATTTGCAAGGCGCCGCACAGGCTGCTGGCGGCCGGATGCGGGGATATCGTGTCCAATCTATCAGCGGTGATGGACTGGGAGCTGGCCCATAAACTGAAGAACGAGAAGTTCAGCACCTACGCCTCCTCGCTGTCCATGATGAGCGCCAGGATGGTGCTGGAGAACGCTGACAAGATAAAGCCGGGTCACGAGCCCAGCGCGAGATTGGTGTTCAAGGCCCTGGTCTCAAGCGGCGTGGCCATGTCAATCGCAGGCTCCTCCAGGCCCGCCAGCGGCAGCGAGCACCTGTTCTCCCATGCCCTGGACACCATAGCGGATAAACCGGCTCTTCACGGCGAGCAGTGCGGCGTGGGAACGATCATGATGATGTACCTCCACGGCGACAACTGGCAAAAAGTCGTTTCCGCCTTAAAAAAGGTCAAGGCGCCCACAGATTCCAAAGGGCTGGGCATAGGCAAAGAAGATGTAATAAAGGCCCTGATGCTGGCCCCCAAGATAAGGCCGGAAAGGTACACCATACTGTCCGGCGGCCTGAACGAGGACGCGGCACTCAGGATAGCCGAGAACACCCGAGTGATCCCCTCGAAGTGAGCACCATGGGCAGCGAGGAGCCTTTACTGTCCGCCATCGAGCACGCAACTGAAAGGATGAAGGCCAGGGATTTCGGCCGCCCTTATTTCAGGGAAAGCGATTACGATCCACTGGACTTCGACTCCGGAAATTTCGTTCACCTGCCCATCCCCTCCAAGGAGGAAATCAAGGATTATAACGCCAAGGTGTGCTACGTGGACGGGGGCAATGCCCTGGTTTTCGATTCACCCACCATGAGCATCCATTATCTGAGGGGCTATGCATCCGTTTACAATGCGGAGTGCAAGAGACATACACCAAACGTTCAACAGCCTGTTGAGTACACCGTATTGGTTTCGATGGACACGGACAAGGACGGATTAAAACTAGGGGGAAGTTTGTTCAGAGGAAGAGGAGACCTGGACCTGGAGCCATATTATCAACATACCAGAATGGACGTTGAAGAATTCGTATCCGCCCTGAGACAGCGCTTGGAACTGGCTTTGGCCGCCCGAATGACGGAGGAGCTTGACAGGGGCGACGTCGTAGTAATGGACGGCAGCCTCAGGTTCCCGGACCCCCTCGCGTGCGGCGAGATGGAGGAATTGATCGAAAGCGCTCGGAAAAAGGGAGTGGTGGTGGCAGGCGTTTCAAAGACCTCGAGACTGGTCACATCGACCTCCATGCCCCTTCTCATAGCGGTAACCATACAACATGAGATGAACTTTGGTGAATTGCGGGAGCCCTGGTATTATCACCCCGTTGCGGTGCCCAAGAGTGAGAGGTGCTACGGGGATATATACGTGTGCCATCTACATCCCTCCAGCGGGTACACCTTCCGCATGGACGTGGTTCCCACCACCCTGAACCATCTAGATATGAAGGACCTTTTCAGGATAATATCCTATCATTCCCAGGACCTCTCTTTCCTTGGCTATCCATACGGATTGATAGACGCTGATAGGCATGCGAGGATAAGCGATGACGAGGGGGAGAGCATGAGGTTCGTTGCGGAGAGCATGTTCCACAGATTGGGTGCGGGAAGAACGTCAAAGATGTACTCCAGCAGCGTGGACGCCCATGAGAAGCTGGATAACATGTAGGAGATGTCAATGGATTCCATTGTGTTGACGGACGTGGTAAAGGAATATCCGGGGGAAAGGGCCAAGGACAGGTCCATATTCCATCCCTTCAAAAAGGAGAGGATCAGGGCCCTGGACGGCTTGGACCTCAGGTTGGGGAAGAGTGAGATCACCAGTATACTCGGCCCCAACGGCGCTGGAAAGACCACCCTCATAAAGATACTGAGCAGTCTGCTCATCCCGAGCAGCGGGGAGGCGTGGGTCGAGGGGCATTCAGTCATCGAGGAAGCCGATGTGATAAGGAGAATGGTATCCTACATCCCGGCGGATGAACGCTCTTTCCAATGGAGGCTTACCAGCGAGGAGAACCTGCGTTTCTTCGGCAGGATATACGGTTTGAGGGGCGACGGTCTGGAGGAGAGAATAGACCGGGTAATGCACGTGGTGGACCTCCCCGATTACAAGGAGGAAAGGGTAATGAGATTCTCCAGCGGCATGAAGCAGCGCCTTTCCATTGCCCGGGGTTTATTGAAAGACCCCAAGGTCCTGTTGATGGACGAGCCGACCAAGGGCCTGGACCCCAAGGTAAGCATAGGAATAAGGAAGTTCGTAAAGAAAGAGCTGGTGGACAAAAGGAGTATAACGGTGGTCTGGGCCACCCACGATATGCACGAGGTTGAGAGGGTCAGCGACAGGGTCATCATACTGAACAAGGGCAGGGTTATAAAAACGGGGAGCGTTTCGGAGATAAAGGCCAGCCTCCCCCAAAGGAAGATCCTCTTCGTGGTAAGGCCCAAGGATAAGGCTGCGAACGCTAAGCTACGAGATACCTACCAAAAGCTCAGGTCCGCCAAGGGAATTTTCTACAGCGAGATGACCAAGAAGGATGACAGCTATATACTGCTCTTCGGCGCATCGTCCAAGGCGGAGTTAATGGATAGAGTGGTACACACAATAGGTCGGATCCCCGGCCTGGAGATAAGGGACGTCAGGTCAATGGAATCCAGCATAGAGGACGCTTTCGTCAAGGTGATAGATGGTGACAAAGGACTCTGAGACGATAGGTGGGGGCTATAAGCTTCGGGCGATCTACGCCTTCATCCGCAAGGATATGTACATCGACCTAAGCTACAAGCTCAATTTTTTCCTCAAGATGGCAAATGCCGTAATTTATCCAATCGGCTGGTTCTTCCTGGCATATGTCTTCAGGGGATTGGACAGCCCCTTCTTGGAGCCTTACGGCGGGGATTTCTTTGCCTTCATACTCATTGGTATCATTTTCTTCTCTTTTGCCGACCTCTCCATGAGCGCCTTCTCCAATTCCATGAGAAGCGCCCAGATGACGGGGACCATAGAGATAATCTTCCAGAGCCCGATATCCACCCCGATATACCTGATAGGTTCAACTGCCTGGGGCTTTACCTTTCTCATATTGAAGACGATCCTGATGTTCGGTATAGCTATATTATTATTGGGTTTTACCGTGGCGCCCGGGGCCAATATGTTAGCCGCCTTGCTTATTATCTTCCTTTCCGTTGTTTCGGGCATGTCCATCGGCATGATCGCCGCCAGTTTCGTGGTGCTCTACAAGCAGGGGAATCCCATAGCCGAGGGTATGCATTTGCTTTCCTTCCTGTTCGGAGGTGTTTACTTTCCGATTACGGTGTTCCCCTGGTGGCTGGAATGGATACCTTACCTCTTACCCACTTACTATTCGCTGGACGGCCTTCGATTGGTGTTGATCACCGGCGCGTCCTGGGAGACGGTGCTCCCCCACATAACCGCCTTGACCATATTCACCCTGATATTGATGCCACTCGGCTTCCTTATATTCAAGGAGGCCATAAGAAGGGCCAAGGTGAACGGCACTTTAATGGCCTACTGATCGTTGACATGAGGCCGAAAAATCAATAATAGATCATTTTGCCTTTCGCGACGAGACTATCCTGGGCCCGGATTTCTTTTTTTCCGTCTTCCCCCCTTCCCCCTCTTCGATATCGAAGATGTCGTCAACATCCTCCCCGGCAGCCAGGCGTTTCTTGCTGTCCCTTAGAAAAATGGCCGCGTTCTGGTGGAGGGGATTGAGGTCGAGGGTCCTTTCGAAATGTTCCATGGCCACGTCGAAATCGTGCATTAGGAAAAGGACAACCCCCTTGGCGTACCAGGCCTCGTAGTTCTCCCCGCCGGTTATGGAAATCGCCCTGTCAAAGCACGCGATGGCGGCCTCGAAATCACCCATGCAGTGATATGCGAGGCCCTTGGATATCCAGGCCCGTTCCGCGCCCGGTTTCATGGATATCACGTTGTCGAAGCACTGAATCGCCCTGGTAAACTCGTTCATGCTGGCAAGGGCCCTTCCCTTCTCCAGCCACAGTTCGGGCTCCCTCGGCTCGATACCAAGAGCCTTGTTGAAGTAGAACAGGGAATTATCGTAGAGCTTCCTGTCCATGAACCGCAAACCTAGCTCGTACAACCTCTGGGTCTCAGATTCCATACGCTTTCCTCTCGTCCAAAATAGCGGCATAGGGATAAAAGATTTGCGTTTCGGCAACGGTGTGTCTTAAATGAGAAAATCCGCCAAATACGAAAAAATTGTTACAACAATCCCTTAATAATATCCAAAATAATATATTTATGTAAGGTAATGACGAGGTGATATGAAAATGCCGAACAGAAGGGAAATGGAAGATATCACGAAGATATGGTATCGGGAGCAGTGCGACAGGGGCAGGATAGAGGAGCCTCTGATGGAGGTCCTGATCAGAAACATATCCGATCTTCCGGACGTGGCCCTGAAGCAGTATTACCATTCCGCGGTGAGGGAGATGAGAGAGTGGGGCATCTATGAGGATTGATGTGAACTTGGCGACTGCGGTATCTTTCGATTTCCAATTTAATGGATAGGCAAAATACATTACTATAAGAAATATATACTAATTCTGACAATATGGTACATGCAAAGGAGGAGTACCGTTGAGCATAGAAATTCGGCCGCGTTACGTATTATATGGACACCCCGCCCCCCTAGCACTGATCAATCTCCTCCTGGTCACCTTACTGTTCAGCGGTGGTGCCGGGGGTGCAGTTGCAGATGATTATTACGGTCCCGGGGACCCCCCCGGGGGTGCAAGTGCTTATGATTATTACGGTCCCGGAGGGCCTGTCGGGGTGGCATCGCCCCAGACATTCAATGTAAGCTGGGTCGAAGAATGGACGGAGGGCGGGGGAGAGGCGGAGACCTCGCCGAACGGCGACTATATGGTGATCTGTTCGGCCGGTGAGTATACTCTGTTCGATTCGAATGGCCAGGTGTGGTCGGAGAGCGTAACGGACCTGGACGGGGATGATGTTGATATCGGTGTGTCGGACTTAGGAGTGTCTTTTCTGTTGGACGGGGAGGATAATGACCTCTCGGTATTTCTAAGGGACGGAACCGAGCTGGTGTATGGCGTCCAGGGATCGAACGACACGGAGGTGTTGGCCTCGATATTATCAACTGACGGCGAGTATCTTCTATTGGTTGAAGGCGAGGAGGAAATTTATCTTACCTTGTTGGAGATCGACTCAGCGCTCAGCGTCTCCTGGCGTGAGCGCGTCCGTCACGGGCAAGGACCTCTGTCCACCGAAATCTACCCGTCATCTAGGTTGTTCGGATGTAATCTTCGGGGACAGAGCGAGGGCATGTTGTTTCTTTTCGATATGCATGGTAATAACTATTACAATCATACTTACAGTCTGCCTACAAAATTATCGGGGGGTTTTACCTCCCGGGGCGATTTTGTTTTCCTGGAAAACGGGACCCTTCACTGCATATCAGCGAACGGAACCTCCCTCTATCAATTGGCGGTTCCAGGCAATGACCCCTTTGCCATGGAGCTCCGGGTTCTAGAAAATTGGATATTGATAAAGGACGGGGCAAATTTGCTTTTTTATGACTCGGACGGGAATTTTTCCCACAACCTCCAGACGTCAGGATATCAGAACCTTATGATACGGGAGGGATACATTATTACTACATCCTTTAACGCGTCACCGATGATCGAGTGGAGGGATTTCCAAGGCCGGAATTTCCTGAATATGGATATGGGCCAAGTGTTCTCGGAACACATAGATGGCCAGGTCGTTCATTTCGAGCTAAAGGCCCTGTCTTCTTATGCTAACGAGATGCTGTTGTTCCTACGCTGCACCAATGAGAAGCGCTATTCTGCCATGGTCTCCGTGGGTTCGTATGCAAGCATCGCCCACAATGGGGAAGAAGCGGACGGTATCGTTTACCTCAATTCATCCTGCGAGATATGGATAGAGTGGTTTTCCCTCCCCCCTTATTGGCCGGAGTGGCGTGTGGATTCCGGCGATTGGAACAGGCTCGATCTTTCCGCCGCGGCTCTGGTTAATTACAGCGGTCAAGGGCTCATCGAAGTGAAGTCCCCCCCAGGTATTATAGAGATGGAATTGTTCATCGACATGGAAAGACCATACGCTGCGGTCGGAACGGAGGACGGAACCATATACTGGCTGGTGGAGGACAACGTTTCCGAGATAAAGTGGTGCAAGATATCTCTTGACGGAGAAGTAATATCGGACCGGCCGGAAGGCCAAGTGGCAACGAACTATTCGACCCATATTCTGAAGATAGAGGCGAGGGATTCGCTGAACAACACATTTACCGAGCAATACGAGCTGGAGGTCCTGCCCCCGCCCATCCGGATCGATCCAGTTTACACCCGGGGATACGTCATGGACAACGGTACGGTGGCAGTGGGCCCCGACACGTTGATCGATTTCAACCTTACCTTCGAAGCGGAGGCGATGGAAGAGGAAGAAGCAGTAATTTCTTACTCTTTCGATACGAGTTCCTGGCTGGTATATAATGGGGAAGGCGTCCCCCTATCCAAGCCGATGGGAAACGATTCAGTGTTCTATTACTCCGTAAAGCACAGGAACAGCAGCTATCCCGCCAATCTGTCCTCTGTCACCCTTTATAGGGACAACAGTCCTCCAGAGATCGGATTGTCTTATTCAGAAGGCATGGTTCGCTGGAACGTGACCGATAACGTAAAGGTGGAAAAAGTGGAGCTCTTCATCGATGACCGCCTTGTCGGTGTCTTCCCCGCCGGCGGAAGCCGCCCTGTATCAGGGAGTCACCAGGTCAGGATCGAGGCACTGGACGTAGTAGGGAACAAGGGGAAAGGGACTTTGCGCGTGGGGGAAAACGGAGGATCTGACGTTACCATGGCGGTAGCGGCCACGGCGTCCGTATTTTCACTGGGCACCGCATCTTACCTCACATATCTTGCCAAGAAGGACCTGTATTCGCTTCTCCTCCCCTTCCTGGGCCTTGCCTACTCGAAAAAAGAGGACAAGCCCCTGGACCATTTCCTCAGGGGGCAGATGTACGAGTACCTGCAGAACAACCCGGGTCTGAGCTACACTCAGATAAGGGACCATTTCAAGATGAACAACGGCAGCGCCCTCTACCACCTCCACGTCCTGGAGAAACAGGGCCATATAAATTCGAAGAAGGAGGGCAGGCACAGGAGATTCTATCCAAGTGACAGGAGGTACGACCTTCCCCCTCTCCTCAGCGATCTCCAGCAGGACATGATGAATGCTATAGAAGAACAGCCCGGCATCACACAAAAGGGTCTTTCCAAGCTATTGGGAATAAAAAGACAGAATGTGTATTACAACACCAACGTGCTCGAGGACAACGGCCTGATCCGGACGGAGAGGGAGGGCAAGAACATCCGTTACTATCCCGTTGACGAGAATAATTGACGGCCGGACATGAAAAATATGATACAGTAATTCTTTTATATAACTTAAGCCTAATAACTCAGATAGGAGACCAAAGGGTGATAAAAATGGTGAGTAGAAGAACAGGCTTATTGTGTGTAATCGGTATAGTAATATTCATGGGACTGGCATCCTTTTCAAGCCTTGTCCCGGGCCATGTGAACGGAACGCGAACCGGAGACTTGGGGAACGAACCTGCCTCGGGTTATTCCGAAGGCCAGGATATTTTCAAGATATATCATCAGGACGGGACCCATGATACGACATTCCAGGCCGATGAGACAATGTATGTCAGCATCGTAACCGACAGGGTAGGAAACACCTTTGCCAACAATCGGTTGAGGATCCGAGATTATCAGGGAGGACAATTGCATATGGATGCTTTTACCAAGGAGCAGGACGGACAAACATTTTATTATAACGCCTCCGTGGACCTTTCCACGATAGCCGGGCTGGATCCGGGTTACTATCTTGTAGATGTGCTCTTGCAAGCCATAGGCGGCGGACCGGGCTTTGGAAATACGTTTTCCACCAGTGACGTGATAATGATCTCGGGGACAATGACCGACGAAAGGTACATCAAAACCCACGGTCAGGATACCTACGGGTCGGTGGAATGGACATACAATCCCACTGACGTCGTGTATGCCGAGGTATGGGCCGGGACGACGGGAGCCCAGGCCGATGGTATAGACCCTGCTGATTCCGAAATTATGTTTGCGAATTATCAAGGCGACGAGGCGGTATTGCCCCTGGAGGACCTCCGGAACTTTGGCGATTTCGATTTTCAGGGAGATTACTACCGCCTCTCCTACGATCTGGATAACGATCTTGCAGGAGATATTACCCTAACAGAGGGCCATTGGTACACCATATCAGTGAGCTTAATAGATGACAACGGCGACGACGTCATCCTGGATTGGACCGCCCAAGTATATATCAACATCGCCCCGGTCATTGATATTGTGGGTGTGGTGCCAGAAACGGTGGACGTCTTTGGCACGAATACAGTGGAAATCTATTGCGAGTTCGAGGACGGGGACGCGGCAAGCGTTAACGAGCCTCTGATAAGCATACATCTCAGGGAGCCCGACGACACTTCAGAGATAAACCTGGGTACCGGTATGGACAACGCAGACCCGGACCTTGACATAACTTATCTGGGCGAGGGCCGTTTCAACGCCACTTTTACCTGGGACCCACAGGATACACAGGCCGCTGGTTTGTACGATGTGTTTTTCGAGGTCGAGGATGCGTATCAAGCAAAGGATACAAGCGGGTACGCGGACAATCAGAACATACTCGAACTCTACAGCTCCAACATAAACAACCCGGAGATCACCGATACCTACTGCGAGCCAGATGCGATCGCCATTGGCGGAACGACAACAATCAACGGCCTGTTCACGGACGCGGATGATTCCCCCGCTTCCGAGTTCACCGTGACGTTCAAGGTAAGGGACAGTGGGAACGCTGTCTACACCCTGGTATCTTCCAAGGGG
>CAZUZU010000110.1:7744-10066 GCA_964624865.1 uncultured archaeon | reverse complement strand
CCTAATGTGCAGGCGGCTCGACGCCCTTTCCTCGGTATTCGAGTACCAGAGGCCCTACGGGTCCTACCTGATGTTCCCGAGAATCATACCAGAGGACGGTAAAGACTCCACCTCCTTCTGCAAGACGCTGCTCAAAGAGGCAAAGGTATCCACCACCCCGGGTATCGCCTTCGGGCCTACCGGGGAAAGGCACTTAAGGCTGTCGTTCTGCGTACCTGAGACGGAGATAAACAAGGCCTTCGACCGCATGGAAAGATACTTTGGCTAGAAGAGTATGGAGATAGAGGACCGTATATCGATCTTCGGAGGCGAGCCAAGCATGGAATATAGGCTGGGAGAGGAGAACTCCGACATCTCGTATGTTAGGTACGAGACCCCCTCGGCCTTCCGGAAAGCGGGAGCCTTTCTTCCCAAAAGTATACTGGATATGAAATTGTACAAGTTTCGGCTCTCCCCGTACATGGGATGCTCCAAGAGGTGCCAGTACTGCTTCGAGCTGCACAACGAGTTCATCCGACCGGGGGAGGTGAAGATCAAGACCGATACGGTGGCCACGGTGAGGGAGAAGATATCAGGAATGAAGGAGCGGAACGTGGTACTTCTGGACGGCTACGACTGCGAGCGGGCTGAGATCAAGGAGAGGCTTATCCGGTCTTCATTAGAGGTTCTGCTGGAGTTCCGGATGCCCCTGTTCATCCAGACCAAGTCCGACCTCGTGCTAAGGGACCTTGACCTTCTGAGGGAATTGAGCGAGGAAACAGATTTCCTGCACGTGGCCTTTTCCATGACCGACCTAAATCCGGGACACAACAATATATTCGAGCCTTACACCTGTTCACCCAAGAATAGACTGAGGGCCGTGAAGATACTCTCGGACGCGGGCATATCCACCGGCATCCTCCTCATGCCGGTCCTTCCCTTTATATCAGACACCCCGGGAGAGCTGGACCGACTGTTTGCGGAGGCGTCCGGGGCGGGTTGCGATTACATAATACCCGAGCCCCTCAGATTGACCGGCGGCGGGCCTCAGAGGGAGAAGTTTCTTACCGTTTTGAAGAAACATTACCCACAGTTCCTGGCCCGTTATCACCGTCTTTACCCGGCCAGGAAGGACGGCTACAAGTTCGGCTCCGGGCCAAAAGACTGGACATATATGCTTGGGATGGGGAAGAGGATATCGAGGGTTCGTGAAAAATACGGAATACCCGGCGGCTTCTCCAAGCCCGACCTTGGTAAAGGGGCGGTAAAAAAAAGGAATCAAAGCACCCTTGACGGTTTCGTTTAGATAAAATAACGTAAAAAGAGGAGATAAAATGGCTGAGACAAAGAAAATAGGTATAATCATCTGCGATCGATACCGCAGGTGCGCGGGGGGAAAATGCTTCAGGGCTCTAAGGAACAGGGAAGGGGCATTCGACCGCTACCAAGACACGGAGGTGGAGGTGGTTGGCTACACCACGTGCGACGGCTGCCCCGGCGGCAACATAGAATACGCCGTGGACGAGATGATGGGCAACGGAGCCGAGGTGGTGCATCTGGCCACCGGCCTGGTGGTGGGATACCCGCCCTGCCCTTACATCACGTATTTCCGAGACTTCATTGAGAAGAGATACGGGCTCGAGGTTGTCTACGGCACCCATCCCATACCCAAAAAATACCTGGACATGCACGAGAAACTGGGCACCTGGGAAGATGAAAAGTGGGAAAAGATCACCGCACCGACCATGACGGACAAGGAAACCAGGGAGGCATACGACTGAGGTGTCGATTACGGTTTATTTGGACGGGCCAGACAATAAATATTAAAGGTAACGATGCCATGTAGTTCAAGGTGTTCCGACATGCAGGCAATGACAATGAGTGAAGTGTTGCAGGAATTCGAACCGCGGGGCAGCAAAAAGGCGATAATCTTTGGTCAACACGAGCTTTCCTATGCCGACTTGTACGAGGAGTCCATGAAGATAGCGTCGGGCCTTCTCAAACTGGGAGTGAAAAGGGGGGACCACATCGCCGTGTGGATGCCGAACAATCATCATTTCCACGCCGTGTTCTTCGGAATAACCGCCATAGGCGCGGTGATGGTGCCCATGAACACCCGCTATAAAACAGTGGAAGTTGAATACATAGTAAACAACTCCGAGGCAAAGGGCCTGATAATGGTGGACAGCTTTCTAAACATCGATTACGTTTCCATGATCGAGGACCTGAGAGGTAAGTTGCCTGGCCTCGAGTTCATCGTTTCCACTGGAAAAGAGCCGAAGGCGGATAAGAAATCCTTGAGCTTGGAGGTATTGAAATCCGAGGATGAAAGGGGGGATGTCC
>CAZUZU010000110.1:0-7734 GCA_964624865.1 uncultured archaeon | reverse complement strand
TTGACAGGGGCGAAGAGGTGAATATCGAAGATACCGCCATAATACTTTACACGTCGGGGACGACAGGCGCGCCAAAGGGCGCTGAGCTTACCCATCGGAACGTGTTTATCAACGCCAAGACCACCGGGGATGTTATGGAGGTTACCGAGAACGACGTGTACTACACACCCCTCCCTCTGTTCCATTCCTTCGGCCTGGTCTTGGGGACTATAACCCCGCTGGTGTTCGGTGCCGCCACAGTTCTCCAGGACGTGTTCAACCCATCGAAAGGCCTCGAGTTGATACAGGAGCACGGGTGCACCATGAACTTAGGGGTGCCGGCAATGTTCATAGCCGAGCTGGAGGAAATGGAGAAGAACACCTATGACACCTCGTGCTTGAGAAGCGGCATGATGGGGGGTGCGCCCTGCCCCATAGAGGTGGTCAAGGCCACCATCGACAGGATGGGATGCAACGTCTGCATAGGCTACGGTATAACCGAAACGAGTCCCCTCATCACCCTAACCAGGTTCGACGATCCACCCGAGATCAGGGCGGAGAGCGTGGGAAAACCGCTGCCCGGGGTGGATGTGCGCATCGTTGATGGTAAAAGGAACGAGGTGCCCAAGAGCGAGATCGGCGAGATAGCCGTTAGGGGCAATGTCATGAAAGGCTACTACAACATGCCGGAGAAGACGGCCGAGGCCCTGGACGACCGGGGCTGGTATTACAGCGGGGACCTGGGAAAAATGGACGAGAAGGGATACGTCTACGTCACCGGCCGAAAGAAGGATATGATAATCGTGGGCGGCTTCAACGTATATCCAAGGGAGCTGGAAGAGTTCTTCTACACCCATCCAAAAGTGTCCACCTGCACCGTGATCGGAGTCCCCGATAAGAAGATGGGTGAGGTGGTGGGGTTGTACGTGATACCAAAGGAAGGTGAATCATTAACGGGAAAGGAGATGATAGAGTTCTCCAAGGGCAAGATAGCCAATTTCAAGGTGCCCCGGCGTGTGGAAATTGTGGAGGACCTTCCAATGACCCAGAGCGGCAAGATACAGAAGTACAAGCTGAGGGAGATGGCCAAAGGGGGCCACAAAGGGTGAAACGCGGAAAATACATTTGTACCTGGTTTCCCAGTTCCCACCTTATAACCACTTGCCCTTGCCGTATTCTTGATATGTGACCTTGGGCATCGTGGTCCTTCTCCTCGTTCCCCTTATGGTAAGGGTGTTCTCCGATATGTAGTCAACCTCGTCCAGGTCCACTTTCATTTTTTTTCACCTTCTTTTTTCATTAAAAGGCAAATGGTTTTATCCATATTTAACTTTGGTGTCAATCCAATTTGTATTCGGATTAAACCAATTTGTTTCGACTTCAATCCAATTTGAATCCAATTCAATCCAAGATGTATCGGCGTCAATCTGCATTGATGCCGGGCATCAAGAGGTTGTTGCGAACACACATTTATATGCTCAACCGTAATTAGGTAAAACACAGGTCAGAAAAGGTGTCCACATGAAGTGCATGTTCACAACGGACCTTCACGGCAGCAAAGCCAAGTTCGATGCGTTTTTCGCCAGGGTAAGGGAGGAGAGACCGGACTGCGCACTGTACGGCGGCGACATTCTGGAGCACGGTCTTTCCGGGAAAAGGGCGGAGGGGTTCATTACCGACTATTTCATCCGAAACATAGAGGATATATCCAAGGCCCAGGACACCCGGTTCTATGTCATCATGGGCAATGACGACCCAAGGGAGTTCGAGAGGCATCTTGAGGACGCACATCGCAAAGGTCTCCTTTCCTATATCCACGGCAAAACCGAAAAAGCCGGAAAATTCTTCATCACTGGTTATTCGTATGTTCCACCCACCCCGTTCCAGCTCAAGGATTGGGAGAAATACGACGTGTCCAGGCACGTGGACCCGGGCTGTGTGCCACCAGAAAGGGGATACAGGACGGTAGAGGTGGAAAACAAGGAGATAAAATACGGGACGATAGGGGGGGACCTTGACCGCCTGGCAGTCAACTCCCGTCCCGAGCTCACCATATTCCTGTTCCACTCACCGCCCCATGATACGAACCTGGACAGGGCGCATCTGGACGGTAAGAAGGTGGATCACGTGCCAATGGACGTGCACGTGGGCAGTATCGCAATCAGACGGTTCATTCTGAAGTATCAACCCCGGGTCACCCTACACGGACACATACACGAATCCCCGAGAATCACTGGCAGCTGGACGGATAGGCTGGGAAAGACCCGCTGCCTTTCCGCCTCCCACGACGGCAATGGCCTTTGTGTGGTCCGATTCGATGCCTCGAAGCAAGAAGAGGCGGAGAGGGAGATCATTCATCTTCATTGACCTCGTCCTTAAGGGGTATCTTCTTTGCGGAGCCGTACATGGAATCTATATGTGTGGCCCAGGAGCTTCTTTTCTCTATGTCCTCGTCGGTTATCAGGTGGACGTCCAGTATTCCCTCGGTTTTAACGCCTGTGCGCTTATAATTCTCCCGGTCAAGCTTCCTGCTCCACTCGTCGAACCATGCCAGCAGGTCCTGCCCCTGCTCTTGGTCCCCGCTGAAATGGACTATGAGGTCTATGTCGCTTGCCGCACCTGCCGTGGCATTCTTGGTGCTGCCAACCACGTAAAGGGCCTTGACACCGTACCTCTCCGTATTCAACTTGGATGCCATCTCCTCAACCTTGTCCATCCTCCAAACCCAGTGATCCGGAGGAACCAGGTAGCCAAGCGCCTTGTTGCTTTCCCCGTCCATGATGACAGAGAGAGTGCCACCCGTGATCAGATCGGAGACCTCTATCAACTTGACCACGTCCTCCAGATCTTTCCTTCCCGGACAAATCTCCTCCAATCGATTGGGGGCTATGGAGAGGAGCCTCTCGTTCAACATAATCCCCTTCTCGCCAAAATATATGGGGAGGTAGTGAATACGCGCCTCCACCAGGTCCTGGAAGAAATGGGTGCCAAAGGATAGTTCCGGGCGGTAACCGCCCTTCTTTTTCGCCATCTCTACCAGAAGGGAGGTATTGTTGATATCCCGGTACTGCACTGGCACCCCCAGCTTGATATCTCCCCTGCTCCCCCACCTGCCAGGGCCCATGAGCACGAACTTTCCCTTGGGAAGTTTTGAATTTAGGTCCGAGACCGCCCTGGCTACGTTCATCATGTCCTCCCTGTTTTCAAGGGATTCGTAGGCCTCGGGATCCACGTATACCAGGTATTCAACGTTCTCTACCAGGCCGGTTGTCACGTATTTCCTCACGGAAAACAATTTTCTATCCTCGGGTATCTTGGACGGTATGCTAATATTCTCCAGGACCTCCCCCTGGCTCTGGGGCCTGCACTGAAGGATATACAGGTTCTTCCCGTCGGATGCGAACTCCACGTCGACAGGGGTGCCAAGCGTTTTCTTCAGCAGATTGAGAACGGTTTTCATCTGCGGGATGAAACGGCTCTGTTCTATTATCCCGGAAAATGTGACCACCATGTCAGTTCTCCCCGGGTCCAGGATCAGGCCGGAGGGCGCCACCAGGCTCCCGTCCTTGTGCACCGACACTATACGGTTCAAATCGGGGTAATCGTCACCGTAGCGCTTTAGGATGTCGTCAACCTTTACCGTCTCCAATGTCCTCTTCTCAAGGTTCAGCACGTCCATGTACTTCTGGGAATAACGTATGGTCTCGTCCACGAAGGCGTTGACTCGTATCTCCGGTCTATTGGGGGAGACCAGCACAGGATAGTCCTCGTCCACCCGGTCCACCGCCCGGGTGCCCAGGCCGACAACCATACGTACTATACCGTCCTCCCTTCTTATTCTCGGGGACCATCGGAACTCGTTGTTGCTGAAGGCCACCCCCGCAAAGGCCGGGAAGAAATAAGGGCCGATCCGGTTCCCCACCACCTCCTGTATCAGTATACCCATCTCCTCGATGAAGTCCAGCAGTCCCCTCTCCTTGCGGTATTCTATGGGATCTGGAGCGAAGGTGGACGCGTAGACCTCGCCGATCGCGTCCATCAGGGCGTTCAACTTTTCTTCCTCGGAGCCTATGTTGGTAAGGAAGAGCGACTTGTACTTACCAGAAAAGGCCGCACCGTAGCTGTCCTCCAGAAGGCTCGAAGATCGTACGATTATGGGTTTCTCGCCCACTTCACGCAGTATGCGCCGGAGGCCGTCCACAATTTCAGGGGAGAATGCGGCGTTCTTGAACACCTGCTCTATGAAAGGCTGCTCATGGCGTATGTTCTTCGGATCAAGATATTTGATGTGGGCCACCTCGTCCAAGGCATTGAAATGGATAATGTCCCACATTGTGTCGGAGGTTATGTACCAGCTCTTTGCAAAAGATATACCTCCAAGATCGGGATTTTTTTCCATCTCCCTGCAGATTATCTTCTCTGCCAAATACACTCCGCTGGACTTGCCTCCCAGCTTTCCCACGCCCTGGGCGGGACCCACCACCTCGTCCAAAAGGGTCACTATATCGTCCACCCGGATGTACCTCTTTGCTATATTGATGAACTCCAGCCTCTCGGTAAAGAATCTCCGTAAAAGGTTGGTCCGTATGGATATGTCGTCCTCCGGCGACAGCATGAGCTTGTTGTCCGGTATGTCGCTGAACCGGTACAGCGTGTCGGTGATATCCACCAGCGAGATGCCTCGTTTCTGGGCGGCAAGTAGAAGGGACCTTGCCCGGTCCTGCTTCAGCCACACTGTTAAAAGGTCCGTTATTTCCTCCGGGGGGATGCTTTCCGCTGCTATCTCGAAGACCCCTTCCTGCACTCTTTTGAGGGCATCAAGATCCTGTCTGGTATTCGGCATGTTGATTCCGCACCAGTCAGTAGGCTTTGCATTTGGGCCAGCGGGGCAGCTCAAGGACTTCATTAACTTCTCCACGTTGGCATTCTGGGTCCTTGTGAGATAGTAGAACATCTTGCGGGTGATGCGGAACAACAGGGAAGGATCCGACTTTATGATTATATCTATGATGACCCGCCAATCCTGTTTTGAGCTCTTGATGCCTTTCTCCACGCCTTCCGCCAGATAACCGTTCAACTTTTCCCTGTGATCCACAAGCTCCTCTTCCAACCTTTCCTGCTGTATGTAAGTGCCTATCCTTTCCGCAATGGCATTGACGAGCTTCTTTTCCTCGGGAAGAAACGGGCCGTGATGCAGCTCCGACCTTTCCTTTCGATAATATATTTCCACCTTCCCCACCACCTCTCCCTTAACCTTGATGTCCCTTTCCAAACACCATTCCGTCTCCTTGAAATCGGATGTTTGATACGACTTGTCCTCAATTCGAATGCGGGCGCAGGCAATGTCCGGGTACTGCATAGCGGGAGGGATCAGATCTACCACGGCGTCAAGGGTCTCCTGTCTTGACAATTCCTTGTTCTCCACCAGCTGGGAAAGGCCGTACAGGCAGTCGAGCTCCTTCCTTCTCTCCCTCAACTCGTACTCGCTCTTCGATTCCGCTGGTGGCTCCTCTGCCTTTTTGCCAGATGACTTCTCCCTTCTCATTTACATCCCGACCTCCTTCGACTTTTTTTCGACTTTCCCCCCTTCTCGGTCCTGCCTGCATCCTTGGCCCTACCAGACCCTTTAACCTTGCCGGACCCAGTGGTCCCGGGCTTATCCGGCCCGTCGTCCTCATCCTTTGAGCCGGGGCCCCTGTCCACTATCAGGCCCCTGCCCGACCTGCCGTCCACCACCACCGATATCCCTTCGCACCTCGCGTGATTGACATAGGTCCCCTCATGTATTAACTGTTGCGTTTCCAGCCATTTCGAGTCAATTGAATCCGAGGTGTTGGGTTTTATCGTGAAGTATATAACCCGAAGGGAGGTCATGTTCTGGAAGAAATGGGAGCCCTCGGAGGGGTCTATGGGCCTCTCACCCACAGGGGTCTCCACGATTACCTTGGCCCCGTTGATGTCGCTCCACACCACCGGGATGCCTAGCCAAGGATCGGTCGAACCCCATCTCCCTGGCCCTACCAGCAAATAAGGCCTTCCGTTCTCCTTCAGAGACTCGTTCACTTCCTTTAACTCCTCCAGGACATCCCTGGTCTTTGCTAGCTCGAACGCCTCCTCCCTGATATATACAATATCCTCTAGCTCGTCCCTTACTCCATTGCCCAGGGCGTTCTCCGAGTAGCACACGATATGCCGGCCCTTGTAATCCTCTATATTCACCTTGGAGCCCGGCTCGTTGGCAACCATGCTCCTTACCTGGAGGAAAGCGAACTCAGAGGGAGTGCAGTTCTCCGGGTCCAGGTTCAGGGCGAACTCCATCTCCACGGGACAGCCGAGTACAAGCTCGCAAACTGCCATCAGCTTCTCAACGATATCTGCCAGGGGCATGAAATCACACTGGAGTATCGGTGCGAAATCCAGCACCCGCAGGCCATCCCTCCCCGTGCCCGGGTAAAGCTTGTCGTCCTCTGGAAGATAGGTGGAGGCAGTAAAGCCAAGCTGCCCGTCCCGCTCCGCCCTTTCAAGGTCAAGCTCCACCAGGGTGTCATCTTCCTCCCTGTTCGCTATGGAAGTGCTGGCATTAAGGTCAAGGGCATAGAACTTTCTTTGGGACCCGTTAAGGAGCTCCTTGATACCGGAAAAATGGGGCACCTTTGGTTTTACGGGACAGAACCTATAGGCCTGGCCCCCGTCCACGATTGTCTTGCCCAGGCCAAGGGCCAGGTTGGCGATACCCTCGTCCTGGGAACAGCGAGCAACCGGATAGTAGTTATAAGACCTCGCCACTCCCGAGGCCGTGGGATAGTAATGATCTCCATGGGCGGTGCCGAAAACCTCCTGGATGATAACCGCCATGCGCTCGTCCTTCACGTCCAAGGGGGTGGATCCAAGGTAGGTCCTTGCCTTTTCAAAGAAGGTGGAGGCGTAAACGAACTTGACAGCGTTGCAGAGCTCTTTGAACCGCCGATCCAGATCCAAAGAGGAATTGGGCAGCATTACGGATGAATAAACCCCTGCAAAGGGAAGGAACAAAGCGTCTTCCAGCACACCGGAGGATCTTGCCGCCAGCGGTGTCCTTATATCCCGGACAATCTCCCGGATGTCACCCAGAACCACTGCGGGAAGATCGGCTTCCAGGAATCTCTGGGTTATCCTCGAATCGTCTTCTTCATTGGCTATGAAACCGTACAGCCCGTTCTTCTCCATGAAGGCCTCGAAAACGTCGGTGCACAGCACCACCGTCCTCGGCACCCCCAGCTCAACGTCCTTGAAACAGTCGGACATGCCGGTGCGTTCCATTATCTTCTCCATGAAGGCCAGGGCCCTTGCCTTCCCCCCCAGGGACCCCTTACCTATCCTCATGATACGTGAATGGGAATCCAGTGAGTCCCGGTCGAACGTCGTCACCGTACCTTGACGGGATTTTCGTTTATGTCTCTCCAGCATATCCAAAAGGACGTCCCTAATCTCTTCGCCGGGAGGCATGTCATCCTTGACCCTTCCAAACTCCCGCCCCAGCTCGAACTCGGTCCGGGCAATGAGCCAATTACGAAAGGTATCGTCGGCGACATTGCTCCGGATGAGGACGGGATCCATGGACCACAGGGCGCGCTCAAGCTCGTTGATATCCCCTACGGTGTAGAGGACCTTTCCCTTGTCATCGGTCACCTCCAGGTCTTCTATCGCCAGCACGTCCCAAACAGAAGTTAAAATAGTTCCCTTAAGTAGCTTTATGCAAGTTCTTATCGGGGGGCA
>CAZUZU010000109.1:0-10179 GCA_964624865.1 uncultured archaeon | reverse complement strand
CGTAGTACCATTTGCCGTTCACCACCGGTACCCCGTGTACCTTGCTGATAACAAGGGAGGTGCCGTCGATGTCATCTACCTGGGCGGTGGGGTTGAGGCCGCGGCAGTTGGGAAATATCTCGTCCTCCACGTATATGTTGTAGGCGGAGAACTGGGGATCACTGCTCTTTGACCACGTCAGTTTGATCTTACCCCCGTCGTCGTCGGGAGCGTCCACCGCGTTGACGCCGGCCAGTTTTGCCGGGGGTAGATTGTCCTCGCTCAGTACGGGCCCGTAGGAGGCAACTATGGTGTTCTCGTTGCCGTCACCGTCCACCGGGGTGACAGCCACGAAGTACTCCGTGCTGTCCATGATCGGCGAACCTTCCGCCGTGGTTATGGTGGCCTGGGTCGTGCTGGACGACACTTGTTTTTCATGGGTAAGTGCGTCCACGTTTGTGAGGAAGTTCTCGGAGCAGTAGACCCGGTAATTGACCACGTCCGGGGACACGGACGGATCCCATTCCACGATCAATTTGCCCCCGTCGTCCTCCGGATTGTCATAGGCCCAGACCTTGGGTACCTGGGGCGGGGCCAGGATATCGGTATACTGGGTCAACAACGTATGGATGTCCCACCCCCCGTATGCTATGTCGCTTAGGCCCGTGTTGTCGAAGTTGGAGGAGGTCAGTGCGTATATCCTGTGCACTTCGGATACCGCCCTGGATCGGGTCATCGGTAACGAGTCCCTTTGCCAGACCTGATGGAATTTGTTGGAATAGAAGTTCCCCACGATCTCCAGGTGAAAGACGGTGCCTTCCTCCTGGGAATACGCCTGGAAGAATGCCAGATCCATGCCGTAGAACTCGTCGAAGCTTCCCGCCACTATGCCGTAGATCGGGCCCATTCCTTCCCTTTCGTAGGAGAGGGTGGCGTTGAAGAAGGTGCCGTCCCCCTTGCCCTTGAAGACATATATCCTGCCGTCCGGGTATTCGTAGACCACATTGTTGTTTATCCACTTCTTATCGGTGGATATGGCAATGTCCTTTACCCCGTCCAGTGTAAAGTCACCCACTGCCAGCCCGTAAACGAACTGTCCGTCCCAGATGGTGCCGTTCCAGGCCGCTACCGGGGAGATCATACCCCCCGGTGCCAGGTAAACCGCGACAGTGGTGGTGTAATACTCGTTGTATAGGGTGTTCTGGTAATATTTCTCGAATCCGTCAACCGTCATGACAACGTCCAGGTAGGTGTCGCCGTCCAGGTCGGACAGGGCAACGCTCGTCCACAGCCGACCCAGGCCGGGATCGGCCTCGAACTCCCCTACATCGGCGTCCAGGAACGCGCCGAACATGCCTGTGTTGTACAATACGGTGGACTTGGCCACGGAAGGGGCGGCCATGTAATCATCGCTTGCCGCAGTGTATCCCACCACCAGGTCCAGGCCGTTGCGCTTGTCGATATCTCCGATGGCCACGGAAGGGGTTCCCGTTCCGTAGACCCCTTCTATCTCCGCCAGGGTGGTGTCCACGAAATCGGTTGTGTTGACCTGTCCCAGGACCCGGACCTCCAGGGTCTCTGAGCTCCCAGGCTCCTCCGGGGAGCAGAGCATTACCAGGTCCTCCTTGTTGTCGTTGTTGAAATCCCCCATGGCAACTTTGGTGATGATATGCCCGGGGTAATGGTACTCGTAGCCCTCCTCGAAGGCCCCCCCGCCCAGGTTGGTGTACACCTTGGTGAAGTTACCCCCGCTGACCAGTATGTCTATGTCGCCGTCCCCCTCCAGGTCGCCGGTGGCGATATCCAGGACCGTAAAGTTCTCGGAAGAGTTCCATTTCTCTATAATATCCCAACCCTCCGCCCTGGTATCGTGAACGGTAGCGACCTTGTCACCGCTACTTTTCGATAAAGAGTTCGGTTCCATCTGTGCCTGGTTAATAATGGGATTAGAAATCAGTATTAGAACGGCAAATACCGCCGCAGCGGCCCCGATGCGCCAGTTGAATATCATGTCCATATCTTTCACCTCAAACGGTCAATACGTCGTATAGAATATACGCATAAATTATATAAATATTGATGTTCTGTTTTCCCTTGAATAACTTTCTCATCAAGTAAACCCGACCGGCTGGTAAAAAAGGAATCGTATACGACACAAGCTCTGTCTATAGAAAATTATATATTGGAGGGAATCATAACATTATAAACTCTATGTAAAATCCGCAGGTGTCCGAGAATATGTCGGGAGAATTGTACGAAGACCTTAAAAAGAAGCGAGAGGAAGTTAACAGAAAGGCCGAGATACACCGGCGCAAGCGAGACGTGCTGAACGGCGAGACCAAGAAATGGGTCCAGATAAGAGAGAAGCTGAACAAAGAGGTCAAGGACATCCTGAACAAGGCCACCGGGTACAAGGAGAAGAGGGACGAGCTGAACGACAAGGTCCAGGAAGCAAAAACGGAAAGGAACAAGCTGAACAAGAGGGCCAATCAGCTGAAGAAACAGATCGGCGAAAAGAAGAGGAAGATCGCGCCCAACAAGGGCGCCAACACCAGAAAGATAAAGAAGGAGATCAGAAGGCTGGAGTTCAGACAGCAGACCTCGGTGATGAAACCGAAGAAGGAGAGGGAGGTGGTGGACCACATAGGTGAACTGAAGGAACAGCTGGACGAGATAGACGAGTCCCTGAAGAACGACGACGAGATCAAGGATCTGGTTGAGGAGTACGAGCAGGTAAGGGAGGAGGCGGAGGAGGCGCATCAGCGGGTGAACGATGTGGCGGACGAGGCCCAGCAAATGCACGAGAAGATGCTCGAGCACTTCCAAAAGGCCGACGAGGTAAGGGCCGAGGCGGACAAGGCCCAGCAGAAATTCGTTGAGAACAAGAAGAAAGCGGACGCGGAGCACAACAGCCACATCTATTACATAAGGCAGGTCCACGACTTCGACAAGATCATCTCGGGTCTCATCCACAAGGAAGGAAAGGGGAAGGGAAGGCCGAAGGCAAGGGCAAAGGACAGGGCAAAAGAGATATACGACAGGTTCAAGGAGGGGGAGATCCTGAGCACAGAAGATATACTGGAGCTACAGAAAGCGGGCTACCTTTGATCTTTAAGAGAATTTTCTTAATTAAGATGGCCCGGTTATATTTTGAGACACTTGTCGACTTGACACAGTATGATCTCTAAAGGGAGCGGGAGAGCCATTTGAATATATTTATGGAGAATAGGAGATTGTCGAGTTTTTCGATATATTGGTTGGACAGCACGCTGGTGTCCCCGATGCACATCAGCCTCCCCTTCTTTGCCCTGTGGAACGCCGCCACGCTAAAGGTTCCGAATTCCTCGTCCCCGTCCTGCTTCCTGTTCGCGTCCGAATCGCTGAAGCTGGTGTGGCTGCTCCAGGCCAGGGCGTTGTTGTCCGGCGCCTTTATGGAACAACCGGCGTAATAGCCGATGGCATTGAGGTCGTCCGTCACCGGGTGTCTGGAGAAATCCCTTATCTCTATGAACTGGGGCACCTTATCGCTCCCGATCACCTTGTCCATGAACTTGGTCTCTTTCTCTATGGCGTGAGCCGCGTCGGTGACCCTGTCGCCTACGAACCTTATATTCACGTCCATGGCCAGGAGAACGTTGTTCAATATCTTGGCGTTCTCGTACAGGTTGCCCCATTCGGCTGTTAGAAGGAGGCCGCCGCCCCTTTCCAGAAAAGAGGCAAGCTTTGCCATCTCCTTTTTATCAAGGTGGCGCTTTGGGAAACCTATCCACAGTATGTCCCCTTTGTCCAAACCGTCCAGCTTTTCGTCCAAGCCGTTGGCCGCGTAATCTATCTCGTAGCCAATTCTTTTCAACCTGTCCAGCAGGTTGGAGAACCCCTCCTCCGTGTCTTTCTCATTGTCGTGCGACCTGTCTATGCAGAGTTTCATCTATTACCCCTCCTCATTCTTCTTTTTTTTCGTTCCTCTTTTCCTTTCTCTTCTCTTTCTTCCCCTCTTTCTTCTTTTTCTTCTCCTTGGCCTCATCCTCCTTTTTGGGCTTGGGCTCGGGCTTGTTGTCAGGGTTGGAGGCCACCATCACTTTGCACGCCCTGATCACTTTGTCGCCCATCTTGAAACCGCCTTGGGTGACCTCCATGATCTCCCCGTCCATGTGTTCCTTGGAAGGGACCTGGGCTATGGCGTCGTGGTATACCGGGTCGAAAATCTCGCCCTTGGCCTTAATGGGCTCGACCTCAAGGACCTTGAGCTTGTTCCTGAACTGCTTCATGATAACGTCAACTCCGGACCTCACGTCCTCCACCTTGTCCGTCTCCTTGATGTTCTCCAGGGCCCGTTCCATATTGTCCACCACGTCCAAAAACTCGAGGATGATCTTCTCCGCCCTCTCGTTCACCGCCCTGTCTATGTCCCTCTTGGATTTGTTCTTGTAGTCCTTGAAATGGCCCCTGATCACCCTCAGGTCGGAAGCATACTTGTCTATGGTCTTGTCCTTGTCCCTGATCTGATCCTGCAGCTGCTCCAGCTCGTATTCTAGCCGGTCCCTTATCTTTTCATAGGCCTTGATAGTGATCTTTCTCTCCATGACCTTTCTGTGAATGTCGGCCTTTTCCTTGGGCGACAGTTTCTTTCCCTTTTTCTTACCTTTTTTCTTCCCCTTCTTTTTCTTGCCCAGGCCAAACTTGCTCTTGATCTTTGATTTCTTTTTTGACTCGGATTCCTTTTCCTTGTCCCCCTCCTTTTCTCCTTTTCTTTCCTCCTCTTCCCTTTCCTTTGACTTCTTCAAGTGTTTCTTCTTTTTCTTGGCCACTGATTTTTTCCCCTCTGCCCTGTCCTTTGCTCTCTTCTTTTTTTCCTCTGCCATTATGATCACTCTGCCCTGTCGAATCGACCAGGCGGTAATAACATTACCGGTGATAAATAATTTACTATAGTGTATTTGTCCAAATACCTGTCCTTTTAACATAAATCCGACTTTATGAATAGGGGGCCACCCGCTCTCTTTTATGGCTATGCCCCGTCGGCCAATAAATATTTTATTATCCTAAGCCTTTGGGGTCTCATGGCGGGCAATATCCGGGGAGCCGCGTTCAACGAGGACCTCCCCTACCTTCGAAAGAAAAAGGGCAGTATGGGCCTGCGGAAGATAGAGGAGAGCTTGAGGACGAAAAATGTCCACCTGGCCCTGGACGAGATCAGGGATATGCGGTGGTATCCCTTGAGCTACAGGGTAAGCTTTCTAAAGGTGTTGAAAAATGTTTTTAACTGGGGGGACGATCAAATATACAAGATGGCACTGCACGCCCCCAAGGCGCCAACCGCCCAGAAGTTCTTTTTGAAATATTTCGTGTCCCTGGAGACAGCGTTCAAGATGGCCGACAGATACTGGGACAGGTACTTCGATTTCGGCCGGCTGCATCCAAGGGACATGGACCAGAGAGAGAAGACACTATTCCTGGACCTGTACGATTTCGACGCCGACGACATAATGTACACCCAGCTCTCCGGCTATTTCGCAGGAGTGGCCAGATTAACGGGGATCAAAGAACCCGTTTGTCGGCTTCTTCCCGGGGACCAGACCCCGGCCGACGTTTCCAAGAGCTTTGTGATTAATTGGAAGTAGCCCAATGTTCGGGTATTGAGGACCATAGTTGCGTTTTTTTTTAACACGACCAGGCCGTCAAGGCGAGCCCATGAACTCCACGAACTCCTCCACCGTCCTGGGGGCCAGGGTGTAATTTTCTCCCTTTTGGTTTCCCAGCGAATCATGGGTTTTTGGCCCGTAATCATGGCCGGGATAGACTTCAACCTCCCCGGGTAGTTTCACCAGCTTGTTGAACAGCGAGTCCCACAGTTCCCTGGAGGAGCCCCCGGGCAGGTCTGTCCGGCCGCATTCGTTGATGAACAGGGTGTCCCCGGTAAACAGGTCCTTGCCCACCAATACTGATATCCCGTCAGGGGAGTGCCCCGGGGTATGGAGGATCTCGGCCCCCATCTCCCCGAAGGTAAGCATGGACCCCTGGTCCACGCCCAGGTCTTCGGGTTCGGCCTCGGAGGTATGCTTAACCACCTTGGCCCCCGTTTTTTCGGCCAGCTCGCGGGTCCCTCCTACGTGATCGAAATGTGAATGGGTGTTGATTATATACAGGACGTCTATCCCCTTTTCCCTGACCTGTCCGATGATAATGTCCGACATGCCTGAGGGATCGATCACTATGCCCTCCCCGGTCTCGTCGTACGTCACCAGGTAGGAAAAATTGTCGCCCTGAGGCCGCTTTAACTGATGTACGGACATCTAAATCCTATGTTTACTCGTTCTGTTCAATCAACGAATTGAGCTCCTTGATCATCTTTACCCTTATGGATTTCGCGTACTTTGGGGTCATGGCCTCTTCCAGGCCTTTGACGAACGCGGGGAACTTTTCCACGGGTATCTTGTTGTAGTCCATTTCCAACTTGCGCAGGACCCTTCTCACGAGGTTAGGCGCGTCGGGCCCCACCGTCTTCTCCACTATGACCACGATGTCCAGCTCGGGTACGAAGCCCCTCTCCGCAGGCGGGAGGTCGTTCATCACGCCCAAGGGCAAGTCGCTCTGTTCCCATTTTACGTTATCATCTTCACCAAGGTCTTCCTGGCCGTTCTCTGTATGTCCTGCCATCTATATTTCCTCCTCTGTGGTATTAATGCAAATACAGGTTAATATCATTTTCCATGCCCCGCGGTCATATAGCCCCTCTCTTTCCCAGCTCCTCCTCGATCTCGCTCTGCTTCAGGCCGCATATCATTTGGAACCGTTTCAGCACGTCCCCCTTGCCTATCGAATCCGCCTGGTCCAAGGCTTCGGACAGCAGGTCGATGGCCTCTGCCAGCCGGACAATTCCCTCCTCTCCCTGTGTTTTCATGCCTTGAGATATGGCGTCAGATGCCTTAACGTAGTAGTTCTTTGCCGCTTTGTAAGAGGCGAGCCTGCCCTTGTCGAACCTTTCCATCTCCAGGCATTTTTCGATGATGTCCAGGCAATTGTTGATCAGCTCGGAGTCGATCTTCAGTTCCACCATCTTGTCGAGATAGTTCATTACGTTTCCCCGGACCTTTGTGAACTCCTTTCTGAGCGATTCCCTGGTTGTTGCCTGGGAAGCGGATTCAAGGGCCGAGCCCAGCATGTTCGAGGCGGAGTCCATCATGCCCACCGCCTTTTCCATATCCTCTTTATTATCTGCGTCCCGGTATACCTGGTTTGCCTCGCCGATGCGGATCATGACGCCCCCCAGCACGCCGAACGCTCTTACCTCGCTGAGCCCCAGATCCTCGGAGTATTCCACGATCCTTCGAATATATTTTATCTGTTCGTCCCTATCATCCGGGAAGTAGTCCCCGGCCCTCTCTATCTCCCCTCTTAAAAAGTCGAGCCTCTTCTGCTCCGCCTCCCCCTTCTTCGCATCCAGGTTTGCCCCGCCCCTTTCCGCCAGTCCGATGGCTTTTTTATATGCCTCGAGTATGTCGTCCAGGTTCTCCGGCTCCGCCTCACCTGCCAGCGCGTCACCTGCGAACATCCAGCTTATGGTGCCGTTCTCCAGGTCCTTCATCTGCTCGAAACGAGCCGCGAGCTTCGTGCATCTGTCATATTCCTCTCTTGGTGTCTCGGCCATTTCTCAACCCTTAAAAACCGTACGCCAATATAAATATTTTTGAAGGATGTTAGCGCCCTTCGATCACGGGTATTTTGTCAAGGTCCCCGAAGTCGTTCTCTTCCAAGAGTTCCTTGGCCTTGTCCGCCATTTTCTTGTCTACGCTTATTAAAACGATTGCCATGTTGGTCTTGGGCACCAGGGTAAGGTAACCGTACTCCACGTTAATCCCGTTCTCGCCAAAGAGGGAGGCGATCTTGAGCAGGGAACCCGGGGCGTGGGCAAGCCTAACGGCGAACACCTCGCTTATGGTCACCTTGTATCCCTTGTTCTTGAACTCCTGGATGGCCAGGTCCATGTCGTCGCACACCAACCGAAGGTCGCTGTACTCCTTGCACCTCTCGACGCAGAACGCCTGGACGTTTATGTTCACGTCATAGAGGATCTCCAGAACTCTTTTCAGTTCGCCGGGTTCGTCGGTCAACGACAGCGTGATCTCTGATATCATATTTCCATCACCTTATCCAATAAGGCTATGCAACGTGCCCTAATATTATTTTCCTACAGGAGGGATTTTTTGGACGGGTATACTAAGCCCGGTTCCGATACAGCTCCGGGTCTATGGCCCGGAGCATTTTGTCCGCGTCCAGCCCCCCTTGGAAGAACCCGTTCAGCTCGCCGACCTCTTCCTCAGGCCTGTCCATCAGCTCGTTGTAGCTCACGTAGTGTACCTCTATGTTTTCCCTGGAGTTCACGTGCAGCTTCAGGTTCTTCAGATAGCTGCGGTACAGGTCCATCAACTCGGCGTCGGAGACCTTGTCGGGGTCCTCCCCCCTCCTGATCAGCATCTTCTTCTGCGATGCCAGTATCTCTTCCAGGTTCCTCATCATGAAGACTATCCTGTAGTGGTAGCCAGGAGGTAGATGTTTGATAAGCTCGGCCAGGACCTTCACCGCTTTGCCCTTTGCTTCCGGCAGCCAATCCGTGTCGCCGGGCAGCTTCTTCACCCTCTCGAACTCGAAGTACCCGTCGGGGTTGTCAGTGTCCGCCTCCCTTACCTTGTCGGTGAGCACGCTCAAGCCTCCCGCCCGGAGCATTCTCATCATCAGCGAGGTGCCGGAGCGGGGAAGACCGGACACAACGGTTATCACGTCTGGGTTCAAGAGCCACACCTTCGATGTATTTGAAAAAAGCATACCCCTCTCCATATAAAAGATTGTCGGGCCAAACCTTGGTATTCACCCCTCGGAGAACCTGCAAGCAAATTATCTCAATCTAATCTACCCGCCGAAAAGGCTCTTCTTCAGGGAGCCCAGGAATCCCCTGTTGGACATGTCCGGCGGAGGGATATCCCCTTTGATGGGCTGTCCTGTCGCCCCGTCCAGGATCAGGTCGAAGGCCTTGCCCTTGTAGTCGTACTTTGCGAACCAAACCGGGGCGTGGACGAACTCCTTGTCCAGCTCGTTCACCTTGGTGTCCAGCTTTTCTATGATATCCACCTCTTCCTCCAGCAGGAATCGATGATGCTGGTCTATCTCGTCTCTGGCCAGTGAGGAGGCCTCGCCCTCGTCCACCTCGGCGTTCAGGAACTTGCCGTAACCCGGTATCCGGGAGAGGTTGAAGTCCACCTTGCCCTTCAACGGGATGTCGTACTCCTTGGCGGGGAATTCCGACCCCCTCCTGCCAAGTATCTTCCAGTAGTATTCCTTGGAAAAGGAGCCGCTGCGAGGAATGTTCTTGCCCGTGCGGGTGAACACGCCCTTGTAAGAGCAGTCGGTCTTGGCGTGTACTATATAGAAGGGGAGGAACACAAGCTCCAGCTCGGTTATCTTCGATTTCCGGGCCAGGTCGTCCGGTTTCAGGAAACCGCCGGACATCCAGTTCTTTATGCCCTTCATTATCCGTTCCTTTGTGTAGCTGGCCGGGATGATGCTGTGCTTGAGGAAGAACTTCTTGCCCACGGCCATGTTGTGGTCGGAGCCGCAGTACTCGCAGGTAATCACCACCTCGCCGGCTTTGAGCTCCAGGGGCGCTCCGCAGTTGGGACAGTCGATCTTCTCCGCTATCTCGGTCATCGATCTCAAAAAATCTAAATACCGAAACGACTTTTAACCTTTACTATGGCTTCCCTAGGAGCACTGAAGGCCAGCATGGGAATGACGCTCTTCCTGGTGGGGGGCGTGTTCTTCGTTTTCATAATGGCCCTTGTCTATTTGCTGATACCCGGTTCCGGCATGCTCGGCTGGGCCCTGATCCTGTTCCTTACAGTCCTTTTCA
Source organism: uncultured archaeon (assembly GCA_964624865.1). Lineage (GTDB taxonomy): Archaea > Thermoplasmatota > Penumbrarchaeia > CAZUZU01 > CAZUZU01 > CAZUZU01. The sequence continues at coordinate 296 of CAZUZU010000109.1, read as the reverse complement.
TCCTGTTCCAGTGGGCCATAGGCCCCGCCGTGGTGGCCTGGTCCACCAAGATCAGGTGGCTGGAGCCCGGTGAGAACCCGTTCCTGCAGAACCTGGTCCGGGAGATGGCGGAGAAATCCGAGGTCCCCATGCCCGAAGTGGGGGTTGTGCAGGACCCCACCCCCAACGCCTTCGTGTTCGGCCGGACCCTCAAATCCTCCAAGTTAGCGGTTCACACCGGCCTTTTGGAAAGACTGAACAAGGACGAGATCAGGGCGGTGCTCGGCCATGAGATAGGACATCTTCGACACAAGGAC
>CAZUZU010000108.1:0-10189 GCA_964624865.1 uncultured archaeon | reverse complement strand
AAGGGACTGGAACCGGAGAGGGCAAGAGATATAGTGGAGGAGGTCAAATCGGAGGTGGACGAGGTAATCAGGGAGGAACGGGCAATAGAGCAGCTTGTCTACGAGGGGCTGAAATACGGCAAGAATCTCGATGAAATAATGAAGAACCTGGCCCAAAAGGGATACGATCTCGGGGAGATCAGGCCCCTGGTTGAGGAAATATATGAAATTTTGAAGCCCTAGGAATCAACCTCAAGGCCGGGTTAGTCCCACCATGCCATATTTTGACGGTACCAATCCACCGTTTTCCTCAGGCCGGCAACGAGGTCTGTTCGGGGCTCCCATCCCATTCCCCTGACCTTTCTGGTGTCCATACTGTATCTGAGATCATGGCCCTTTCTATCATCTACGAACTCTATCCTGGACTCCGGCTCCGGAACATCCATAAGCTCCAAGATGGTCTTGCACAGGTCCAGATTGCGAACCTCGTTACCGGCCCCTATATTGAATATCTCACCGCCCTTGGTCCCGGAGATCAGCTCGTATATCGCTTCGCAGTTGTCCCTCACGTATATCCAGTCCCTAATATTCTCTCCCTTTCCATAAACGGGGATGGGCACTCCGGTCAAGGTGTTCAGGATTATCTTGGGCACGAACTTCTCCGGGTGCTGCCTTGGCCCGAAATTATTGCTGCTCCGGGTTATCAGGGTGTCCATGCCGTAGGTATTGGCGTAGGCAGTCACCAGGGCCTCCGCTCCCGCCTTTGCCGCCGAATAGGTGTTCCCCGGCCGAGGAGGGTCGGATTCCTTGGCACTCCCCCGCGGAATGGAGCCGTATACCTCGTCGGTAGATATATATACGAAACGGTCCGCACCCTTTTTTCTTGCCTCGTCGAGCATCACGTAGGTGCCTTCCACATCTGTTTTGATAAAGGCCATACCGCCTGCTATTGCCCTGTCCACATGGGTTTCGGCGGCGAAGTGGAGAACAATATCCGTATTTTCCATGGCCTGCCTTACAGCCTCCCTGTTGCACACGTCTCCCTTAATGAATCGATATTGACCCTTGAGGTCTTCAAGGTTCCTTGGATTGGCGGCATAGGTTAACTTATCAAGCACGGTCACCTCATGCCCCTTTTCCACCAGCAGGTGAACGAAGTCGCTGCCAATGAACCCCATCCCTCCGGTGACCAGGACATGGCTTTCTTTCCCCCCGAACCCCCTACGACTCATACTATTCCCCCGAACCTTAATGCCTCGATGCCCTCACCCGCTCTCTCCTTATTGACCCCGCTGGAAAAGCCTCGGTCCTCCCCAATATCACGACCTACAGCTTCCACACGTCCTCACCTTTGTTCAGCTTCTCAGCCACGAAGGCCCCGGTCCTCAAAAGGGTGTTAAAGGTGCCGGCGTCACTCCAGTAACCTTCCAGGATATGGGCCTGGGCCCTTTCCTGCACCACGTACTCATTGTTCACATCGGTTATCTCCAACTCCCCCCTGTCGGAAAGGCCGATGTTCTTTCTTACCCTTCGAATTGTATCGAAAACCGTCATATCGTAAAGATACAGGCCGGTGACAGCGTAATTGCTTTTCGGGGACGAGGGCTTCTCCTCTATACCGATTATCCTGTTGCCGGATGCAAGGTTGGCGACCCCGAACCTGTGGGCGTCCTTACGCTGCTTGAGGAAAAGATTGCACCCCATCCCGCTGGTCTCGAACATGTCAACGTAGTATTCAATGGGGTCCTCGAACACGTTATCGCCCAATATGACGGCTATATTCTCTCCCGATACGAACTCCTCGGCCTTGGACAGAGCGTCGGCTATGCCAAGGGCATCCCCCTGATAGGCGTACTTGATCCTTACGCCAAGGTCTCTCCCGTCCTTCAACAGCCTGACGATATCTCCCACGCTTTCCCCGCCGAGAACCACCACAATATCCGTGATGCCGGCATTCCTCAAGGTGGCAATGGGATAGAATATCATTGGATACTTGTAAACGGGAAGCAAATGCTTGTTGGTTACCTCGGTCAATGGTCTCAATCTCTTGCCGGTACCGCCTGCCAACACTACGCCCTTCATTGTTTCCACCTCTTCCTCAGATCATCCAAGGCCTCCTCCATGGAGGGGAGGGGTCCTATCTCTTGAGATATTTTCTCGGTATTTAAAGATGTATCCCTGGGGCGGGGTGCCTTCAGGGGAATATCTTTTCTCTCTATCGTATGAACGTTCTCCGACCTATAGCCCAATATAGGGACCAATTCCAACGCGAACTTGTATCGGCTAATCTTCCCCTCATGTGCACAGTGATATATACCGGTTGCCCCCCTCCCGGCCAGATCGAGGATACATGCAGCGAGGTGAGGGGCGTAAAAGGGTGTGCAGTACCAGTCGGTTGCGCCAAAAAATTCACCTTGGCCTTCCATGATCTCCCTGAGCTTCAAAACAAAGTTACCACCACTCCGGTAAGGGCTGTAGATCAGGCCGGGCCTTATTATTAGATGAGCCGAACAACTGGATGAAATCGTCCTTTCAGCCTCCAACTTCGTGCGGCCGTAATGGTTTATTGGCGATGCAGGGTCGTCCTCCGAGTAATCGCCCTTTTCCCCGGAAAACACGTAATCCGTGGACACGAAAACGAGCTTGATGCCCATGTCGATGCAGGGCCCCAAAGCCCTTTCCACGGTGCCCACGTTGACCTTTTTTGCCTCATGAGGATGCTCTTCGCAGTAATCCACGCTTGTTATTGCGGTGGTATGTATACACATTTCCGGGTCTAACCTCCCAAATAACTTATCTAGCTCCCGGTAATCTCCCCGCACCCTTTCAATCCCGTCCTTAATATCGGCCTTCGTCGCGGTGTAGATCGTAGGATTCATGCCTTTGTCAAGGGCACGGTGGGCAAGGGCGGTGCCCAGCTGACCGCCTCCCAGGATCAGTATATCTTGCATCATGGCGGGATATATACTCAAAACATAAAGGATTTGTTCTCTCCCTTCTTCGGCAATAAACCTAACAAAGAAGTTTTCCCAGGACGAATGCCAGCAGCCCGATGAACATGGCGAACTTGGTGACCTTGGACGTGGAAAAGCCCTCCTTGGGTCTGAACATTAGGAAGACGGAGGAAAGGAACACGAGGTCGCATACCGCCACTATTCCCAGGTAGACCCACAGGCCCAGACCTTGGTAGTATCCCAGGAAATAAGGCAGCGGACTCAAACAAACGGCGGCCAACACGAACACGGCTGCGGCCGTTGTTGCCTTGGGCTTACCTATGGACATGGGCAACGTCCTTCTCCCCACGTCTCCCTCCGCATCCTCCACATCCTTTATTATCTCGCGACCCAGATTGGACAGGAAGGCGAGGAGGAAGAATATTCCCACCAGGTACAAGCCTCTGAACCCGGAGACCAGTGACCCGCCGTACAGGAAGGAGGTAGCTGTAATCCAGGAAACCGCCACGTTACCGGGCAGACCGAGGGCCTTCAGCTTCACCTCGTAGGAGACCATCAAAATCACGGCAAGGACAAGCACGGCAGTGGCTATCAGGGGTGCGGGCAGGGAAAGCATCAGGCACAAGGTGAAAGACAGGGCGGACAGGACCAAAGCGGACCGGGGTTCCAGAGCACCGGAGGGAAGGGGGCGATGCGGATGATTCTTCTTATCTATATCTCGATCATAGTAATCGTTCAGTGAATTGCCGCCACCGGCAAAGAAGACAGCCACCAGGAAACCTAACAACATCAGCACCGGCCGGTGAACTATGTCCAGGCCACCGGATATCACAGCACCTGCGATCACGCCAACACCACCCATTAAGGCGTTAAGGGGTCGGAACAGCCTTATATAGTCAATAACCGACATCAGAACACCCCCGGGACGTATACTCCATGCTCAGATCGCAGGACCGCATGTCTGCCAATAGACAACGGTTATAAATATATTTTTTGAAAAGGAAAAAATAAAAAAAACAAAAAAAGAGGAAGAATCAGTCTTCCTCGTCCTTCTTTTTCTTGCGGGTACCCTTCATCAGGAGCTGCTCCTCCTTCCGCCGGATATAATAGTAATAACCGCCGATGAGCAGAACCAGAACCACCACGGCGATGGCCACGTAGGCCCAATCGGGCATCAGAGGCTTTTTCTCCACCTTGATGTGCTCCTTGTTCTTCACAGTTTCCGATATGCCTTCCGCTTCAACCGTCACTATGATATCTGCGCCCTTGTCGTGGTAACCGACGTTGAACTTGTGCTCAAGCTTCTTGGTCTCGCCGGGTTCCAAGGCCTCCACGTTCTCCTTTGCCAAGGTCTTGGTATTATCGCCATATCTCACCTGGAACTTCACCACGATGTTCCTTGCCGGGGAGCCGCCGGTATTGTTTATCCTGGTGGTCACAGTTATCTTGTCCTCTTCCATTGGCTTGGAATCGGAAACGTTTAGAAAGTCGAACTTCAGGGCGGGCATGTTTATCCTGACGTCGAAGGTCCTTGTCTTTTCGTTGCCAACATCGTCCTGCAGGGTGAGGTTGACCTCGTACAATTCATTATCGGCGTCCTGGAAGGTGTGTGTCATCATCGGTTCGTTGGTTCCCTCGCTCTTGTAGACCGTTTCGTTACCGGCCATTATCTGCCACTTGAAGTAAGTGAGGTTGTAGTGCTTGGAGTTCTTTTCATCAAAGCTTTCGGAGGCGTCGAACTCCACCTCCTCGCTTATGTTCACCCTCTGCTCCCGGGTGATATCGATCTCCTCGCCATCTATCTTGATAACGGGCGTTGGCGCCGTCCTGTCCCTGACAATGATGTCTGGGATGGTTATCTCCTTGTAATTTCCCACAACGTCGCTTACGTTAACAGTGACGTTGTAGGTGCCCGGTTCTTTCCAGGAGAGCTTTACGAGGTCACCGGTGGGCAATTTCGGGTTCTCAGCGCCGTAATAAAAAGCTATTGACCCGATCTCACCCTCCACGTCCCCGGCCAAGGTTATGTAATCCTTCAGCTTGGAGGTGTTGATCACCAGCTCCTTTTCCGTGACGTCAAGGTACTCCGACGCGTCGCTCTCGTTGACTATCTTGGTCGCCGGCGTGAATATCAGAAGGGATTCCGAAAGCGTCGGCGGGGCGTTGTCAACCCTCAGGGTCTTGTAGCTCTCATTGGTCTCTCCCGAGGTGTCCAAGGCGGTTAAGGTGATATTGAACTCTCCAGCCTCTGTGAAGTTTATCACGGCCTCATCTCCTTCCGCCTGTTCATAAAGAGCGTCGGTTTCCTCATTGGTAACCGTCCAAGTATAGGTCAGCTCGTCATCTCCCCCCTCCGGGTGATCCACCGTATCGAATACCATGGCCGTGAGCTCCACTTCGGTTTCGTGCTTGACAATATATATGTCGGTGCCCGAAATGGTGACTACCTCTTCGTCCGTATCGTTGTAACGGAGTTTCGTGGTCTCCATAACGGGCTCTTCCTTTTCCCTGAGCTCGAAGTCCATGGATTTAGAGACCTTCACCCTCGCTATCCCTGTCTTTTCACCACATTCGGAAGAGATCGAGGAATTCACCACCTCCAGCCTGGAGGAATCGAATTCCAGGTCAAGCTCTTCGTTGTCGAACATATCGCTTACCGACACGCTCAGAACCTCGCCTTTGACCTTTTCCGCGTCAACCACTTCAAGGATCCAGTTGAACTTAAGGGTAAAGGTGTCCTTGGAACCAACCTCGGTATCCACCAACCCGTTTATGAACACCGGGCCGATTCCGGTAACGTTGTAGTAGGTGCCGTTTATCTCAAGGAAACCCTCTGTGTTCAACCTGGGAACGCCCAACCGGGTATCGATCCAATCGGCAAAGTCAAGGGCTTCGTCCTCGGATACGTATCCGTCTCCGCTTTCCCCCGGAAGTCCGAAAGCCTCCTCGAGGTCCACCTGCATCCTAACGTCCCCTATACCGCTGAAATCTAGATTATTGACCATGGAATTGGGAGAAAGTGTCCAGGTGTAGGAAACGGTCCCCTCCTCCATGTCTTGGAACACTATCTCGTGGGATATCTCCTCTTTCTCCACTGTGTCGAGGTAGATGTCGTCAAAGGTCACGTTACCATTCTGACCAATATTAAGAGAGTAGTTTATATTGGGGGCATGGCCCGGAGAATCCACCACCAGTATGAAATCGCCGGGATAACCCTGCAGCTGGAACCTTCGGGCTTCCTCGGTCTTGTCCACAATATCCAGGGTATCCTTGTCGATCAGATAGGCGTCCCCCTTTATAGGCAGGTCCGTTCCCTGGTCCCTTACCTTTCCCTTGACCAGCCACTTTCCGTACATCCCCTCGTTCTTGGGCATGATGATATCGTAAACGAACCCGTCCTGGTCTATGTGCACGTCATCGTCAAAGAAAGGCTCGTAGTCCGGGGATACGCTGCACAGCACGGAATAGGTCGCCTCGAACACGGTCAGATTGTAATAACCGCTGCTGTTGGTCTTGAAAGAATAGGCAAGTTCGGTCAAATGGACTTCGGACCAGAACATTACCTCCGCACCGGCCACCGGATCGCCGTTGTCGTCCTTTACGTGGCCGCTGATCTTATAGGGGTTGGAGATCTTTTTCAGGATGAAATCCTTTGAACAGCTCTCTCCCGGGGATATGAATATCTCATCACTGGCCTCTCCATCGTCATAGTAACCGTTGGCATAGGCTCGGATATGGAAGTAACCAGCATTGGAACGGATCCCCTTCTCATCGAAATCGAACATGTAGCCTCCGTCCTCCGCATTGGCATCCACCACATAACTATCGCCCGTATGTAGATCGGTCAATTCAACGTGTACCGTAGAATCATATATTATATTACTGTACTCATTGCTCACGAAACCGATTATCTTCGCTCCGCTGTCCTCTTCATCTGCTGCTTGGCCGAAAATAGCCAAGAGCGATATCACTGACATTACCATTATGGCCGTTACGGCCATGGTGCTCAGCGCCTTATTGCGTCCTTTCCGATCCATTGTATATACCTCCTTTCGTAACTCTAAGGAATTGGAAAAACCCTAATTTCTTTCTCTATATTAAACCTTTTTACTCATCCTTGATCTGATCATCGTATTTTCCCTCGTCGATCTCCTCCTGCACTTCCCTCGGATCCTTGCCATCCACCTTGATACCCATGGACACGCAGGTCCCGAGAACCTCCTTGACCCTTTGTTTTAGGTCCTTGCCGGTAAGGGAATCGGTCTTCATCCTTGCGACCTTTACAGCTGTTTCGATAGGCATTTTTCCCGCAACATTGGTTGCGGCATTTGCCGCACCCTTATCTATTGACAGTTCCTTCTTAATTAGCTCCGACGTAGGTGGCGTTCCTATGGCTAACTCGAAGGACTTGGACACGGGATCGATGGTTATCTTGACCGGTACCTTCATTCCGGCAAAGTCCTTGGTCCTATTATTGATCTCATTGATAACTTCACCAACGTTCACACCGGTAGGCCCCAGCGCGGGCCCTACGGGAGGACCGGCGGAGGCTTCTCCGCCATCCACAAGCACTTCCACGGTCTCAGACATCTTCTTAACACCTCATTTACGATTATTATATCTATAACCCCGCTACCTCCTTCACGTCCTCCTCCTTTTCCAGAACCCTGACATGATCCCCCTTTATGGTTACGGGTATGGAGACCATTGCCTCGAACAGCTCGACGGTTATCTCCTCCTTGGCCTCGTCTACCTGTTGTACCCTTGCCTTTTCTCCCTTGAAGGGGCCGGAAATTATCTCTACGATGTCTCCTTCCATTATCCCGGACACCAGGGGTTTGGGGGTGAGGAAATGCTCTATCTCCCCAAAACTTGTGGTACCGTCCACGATGCCCTTTGCATACTGTATCCCGGAAATGAACTCCCTGAGATATTCCTTGTTATAGGTGCCCTCGATAAAGAGATAACCCCTGATCTTTGCCGGAGATAATATGGCGAATATCTCGGCTCCCTTTGTCTTTGTCCTGGAAGCCAGGGAATCGGCCACGGTCTTTTCATGGCCCAATGACGTCTTGATCGAGAATATGGTGACCTCGTCCTGTATCGCCTCGGCGACCTTCTCCTCCCTGGTCTCTCCCTCGGGGCCAACCTGTAAACCCTCCGGGACCTGGGGCGTATATATCTCTCTGACGGTCTTTTCCACATCAACGTCGTCTATATCGATGCCCAGACCTTCTTCCTCTTTAGAATCGTCCTTCTTTTCCATGGATACCACCGTCACAATCCCAGAAATTCCCTTAGACCGGGAACTCCCTTGTCCATAGTAATATATATCGCGAATCCCAACATACCTATCAGTATTACACCCAAACCAACGATCATTATGGTGCGGGAATACTCCTCGCTGGTAGGTCTGCGTGCCATCTTGAGAACGCGGCCGTATCTGCCCTTCCCTGTTCTCTTGAAACGCTCTTCCAAGCGTCTTTGGACCTCGGCCGTCTTATCGTAGGTGCTGTTCAGGATCTTTTTCAGCCGCCTTACGTGCCTGTTCGTTTCGTCCTTTGCCATGGTGCTTCGCCTATTATTCCTATTAACATACAATAGAATAGAGGGAACGATAATAGGTCCAGGGTTTAAATATTTTTCCTTTTTATTATCTAACGAAATCTATTCCCAACTTTCGACCTATTCTCTTGTCCATGCTCGGCCCCAGGATCTGCTTTGACTTTACGCCGGTGATCACGATCATCACCCTTATGGTGTGCTGGAGGGTTGGGTCAATCTGGGCCCCCCATATGATCCTAGCCTGGGGATTGGTCCTTTTCTGTATCTCCTCGGCCACCTTCTCCGCCTCGGAAACGGTCATGTCCTCCCCGCCGGTTACATTGATCAGGGCACCGACCGCACTTGATATATCCACGTCCAACAGGGGCGAAGAAATAGCTTCGTCCACCGCCTCCATTGCCTTGTCCGGGGCGTCGCTCTCACCTATGCCGATCATGGCCACACCGCCGCCCTTCATTATGGTCTTTAGGTCGTTGAAGTCCAGGTTCACCAACCCGACCTTGGTTATTATTTCAACCAGGGCCTTGATGGCTCGCATCAGTATCTCGTCAGCCACCTTGAAGGCAGCGTTCAGCGGAAGCCTGGGAACGATCTCCAGCAACCTGTCATTAGGCACCACCACGGCCGTATCGGCCACCTCTGTGAGCCTGTCTAAGCCGTACTCGGCGTTCTGCATTCTAACCACGCCCTCGGCGGAGAACGGTGTGGTAACAATGGCAATGGTAAGTGCGCCCATTTCCCTGGCTATGCGGGCAACAGCGGATGCCGAGCCCGTCCCGGTTCCACCACCCAAACCTGCGGTAATGAACACTATGTCGGCATCGCCAAGTGAGCGCCTGATCTCTTCCTCGCTCTCCAAGGCGGCCTCCTCACCTATCTGGGGTATGGAACCTGCTCCGAGTCCCCTAGTGGTCCTCTTTCCGATGAGTATCTTATGAGGGGAGTTGATATGAAGCAAGTGCTGGGCATCGGTATTCAATGCATATACATCCGCACCAACGATACCTTCCTCAACGATACGATTGATCGTATTTGTACCACCGCCGCCGCATCCCACGATCTTAATAATCGTCTTGAGACCTGCTAAAACCCGTCTAATATCCTCGTCTTCGTCCACCATGGGGGGCTGAGTTGCAGACCCCCGCTGCTGGGGAGTGAAATCCGATTGGGTCTGGATCGTCGGTTCGTCCGGAACCTGCGGGCGCAGTGTTCCCGCCTCTTCTTGGACGGGGCGGGGCCTGGGCTGGCCTCCCTGTCCACCAGTTCCTTCCTGTTCAGCCTCCTTTTGCTCCTCGCGTTCGAGGACATCCTTTATTATGTTCTTCATCATTTTCATAACCTCCGTTTACGGGAGATATACATTTCAATTATTGGTGATGATAATGATATTTATATATGTTTCGATTACATACATTGATTTTCGATCGCCCTTACAAAGGGGAGATCATCACCGCTCCAGACACCCAATATGTGCAATATTTTGACTATAAAGAAAGGTATTGAAGGATTAAAGAGCCTGTCCGAAAAATCGGTTATTCTAAGTTCACGTACATCGACACAGAACCATGTCAACCTCAAGGGCTCGATGTTCAATGGAATTTTCTGATGGCTTGCGAGTGTATTCCAACTTGATTCGAGCTATTACAGTTTCTTTTTAACGGTTGACATCAGCAATTCATAGGCTTTACCGT
>CAZUZU010000107.1:0-10346 GCA_964624865.1 uncultured archaeon | reverse complement strand
TGAAAATAAAGCTATATGAAATAAGCTTCAGAACACTGAGCAGTTACCAAATATGAAAACTATTTAATACGATTAGAACAATAATTATATCATGGTCGAGAATCCTGAATATGACAAGGCGCTGGAGGCTTTTAGACACGGGGGATTATTGGAGGCGCTGGAGCTTTGTGAGAGGGGCGTCGAAAAGGAGGGGTATGAAGAAGAGACCTATTATCTAATGTCACAGATCCACATGAAACTGGGAAACTATGACCAGGCACTGGAATCCTACAATACCATCCTGGAAAAGAACGAAAATATGGTCCCGGCGCTGATTAACAAGGGCGTGCTTTTGTCCATGATAGGTCGGTTCAAACCGGCATTGGAGGTTCTGGACAGAGCCTCTGAGATAGAGCCGGAGAACTCATTTGTTTATTACAACAAGGGAATAATATATGCCCAGACGAAGAGATATGATGAGGCGGTGGAGGTTTACGAGCTCGCCTTGAATTACGAGCCGAACGATCCCAAGTACCTGAAGTCCCTTGCCCGGCTGCACGAGGCCATGGGCTCCCTAGAAAAGGCCTTGGAACACTACGAGAAACTTATCGAGCTGTATCCGGAGGATTCGGACGCCAAGAACATGAAAGGATTGATATTGAGCGAGATGGGGAGAGGGGATGAGGCCTTGGATTGCTTTTCTGAGATACTGGAGCTGGAGCCGGAGAATGCAGAAGTAACCGCTACCAAGGGGGTGGCCCTTTACCAGATGGAGAGGTACAAAGATGCGGTGACCTGCCTGGACAGGGTCTTGGATCTGGAATGTCCAAAAGCCCACAGGAACGAGCCCTTGTTAAAGGTAACGAGAGAGGTGCGTTTCCAGTCCCTTAGAAAGATTGCGGACAATCGAAAGAAAAACGAGGGTTAGGACAGGACCTTGCCGCCAAATTTCCGTTCATATCTCTCAATACCCTTTCTAATAAGTGAAGAAACGTAGCTACCCATCGAACTTCTGCGCAGATCGTTGAGGAGCGGAATAGCACTGGCATCCTCCATCTCCACCAGAAACTCGATTATCATGGGATGTTTTTCCGGGGAAATATCAAAGAACCTGTCCACCACAAATGGGACCATGGAGCGATCGGCCACCTCCCCTGCCTTCTCAAGTATATGTCTGGTCTCGTTTTCGGATTCCTTGACTATCCTATTCGCCATATCTTTGGCAAATTCCTTGTATAGGCCGGAGAGCTTCAGCATTACTACCAGCTTGGTGATCAGTCCTCTCTTTACGTCCAGTGCGGATGTCCCCGGCACTCTGGACCCCGATTCGGCCGAAACCATAGTTGGCAATAAGGTCCGAAGGGTCAATTCCCTTTCCACCAATCGTTTTAGGTCTCCCTGCTCCAAATGCTTTTCAAGTTTCCTTGGCTCCATGAGGTAGAGGACCGATATCAATTGAATGCCGGAAGATATATTCTGCCCGTCCAAATTGGCATGATTCCTGGTCTCTTTGGCTAGTTCCCCCCTTAATCTTTCCATTACATTACTGCTGAACCTTAACTTGCCCTTTTCGTTGGTGGGTTTTCTGTTGGGAGCCAAGTATCTTCTACCTGAAATTGATTTGGTCTTGATTTCTCGAACAAGGGGTTCGAGCATTTTCCTACTGATCCCCACGCCTTCGCCGGTATAGAGAGCCAAGGCATGCACCAGGTGCCGTCTGAGATATTTATTATTCTCCATCCACCATTCGTCTATCCCGCCCGACAGGAGGGCGGTAGCCAACTCCTTCCTGTCTGCGATGTTCACGTCAATATCGGAGATCTTTCTCTTGAAGATTGTTCCCACCTTTCTTTCCTTGGGAGAGAGCTTGAATATAACTTCCCTTTCCAGTAGCTTTCTTAACTGATCCATCTTCCATTTATTATGCTTACAAAGAAGGGAAAGGGAAAGGCCGTTTTCCGTTCGGCACTTGCCCAGGATCTTACTACTTTTTTTATCCAGCGGTTTATCGAACTCCAGGGATGATATATAATCCCCTATGGTAGCAAGAATATTTTTTTCCTCGGTGGAACGACGGGCGCTTTTGGTCCTTGGACGCGAAGGGTTTTCTGGCAAAGGGTTCTTCTTCAAGATAGCACGGATCTCTGTTTCCCCACCGGCCACCATGCTAATTTCCGGTATTAAAAGAACATGCACGAGATGATGTTTGAATTCCGGACGATCCCTTAGCTTCAATAACATCTGATTCGAGCCTTCGCTCAGATAAAAACCCTTTTCCAGCTCCAAACGAGGATACAACATCTCTAAGTCCTTTGACATGGTCACACCCAATGTTTGGTCGGCCTTGGCTCCCCGAGCGGTTATGACAGCGGTAGCGGAAGGAGGGATTTCCAGCTTATACGTTCTACCCTCTCCATTGCCCAGTAACCGGACATCTGGTCTATGGCTTCGACAGAAGCCGATTTTTTTCCGAGATTCGAGGTTCTTCTCGTAGACCTGTGATGTTTGTTTCGAGAGCGTTGATACGATTATGAAAGATTTCCAATCGTTCAGCAGACCGGTTTTTACAGCCTCGAGATCACTTCTCTTTATTTGGGAGGGAAGACTTTCATCTCTAAGACTGTACTCTAAAAGCGATAGCCTGAGGGCCGTATAATAGACCAGCACATCGACGGTTTCATTTAATCTCCCCCCGCCCTTTCCTATCATTTTAGACAGAAGTTGGGCCGCCCTCCTTACGTTGTAAGCCAAAACCTTACTCTTGATTTTCTTTGCCCTTTTCTCCCAAATAAGTGATGTCAGGTCGTTCAAACGCTTTTCTACCTCATCTACAATATCTGATATGTCCGCCGTCTTTCCAATGCCTTGACCAGACATATAACTCTGTAACTTCTCCTTGGTTTTTAAGAGAGCCAGGACATCCTTCTGGGTCGGGTTTTTACTCAATATTTTACGGGAGACCAGGGCTTTGGACCCGGGCTTCTTTCCTTTACCAGGGAATACTCCCGATATTGCGCTACAGGTCTCCTTCATACCGGCAAAATTTATTAACAAACTAGGTAAGAGACTCCTTAGTCTGTGAGAGGCGAGAATATTATCTCCTTGGATGAAGATACGGTCTCCCCAATCTGTAGAGACCATAGAAATCGAGCCGATCCCATCCATCGAAAGAATGGTTTCTCCGGGACATAATATCTTCTTTAAGGCATTGGAGAGTTTTTTACTCTTTATCCCGGTTAGAGTGCCTTTGTAGTCGGGATAAGGAACGGATCTGATTTTTACAAAGAAGGAAGGAAAACGAAAAATGGGGCCCGCCTTTCTCTTTTCCTTTATTCCCTGCACCTCAAGGGAGGCTTGGGCGTACAACAGGTCTATCTTTTCGCTCTTAGGTAGGTCAAAGGCCTCTCGAAAATGATTTCGGCCGGCCTCCAGCCCAATCTCGATCTTCTTCTTGGCCAGGGTCTCCTCGTCATTTTCCAACCATAGACGAATGACGCCTCCATCCTTGGGCTTCCCCTCCGCTTCGACTACGATATCGACCTCGACCTTGTCTTCCACAAGGGATCGGGGCAATGAAACCCCCACGAAATCCACCTCGAAATCGGAATGATACTCGAACCTGTCCAAGAGAACGGATGCATTGAGTCCGTGCCTGTGGGCCATTACGTCGTTAACTCTGCCCCCCTCGATGCGGAATTCCGGGGAATGGACCAAAAGATAGAGGGAGAGCTCTTTCGCTTCTTCCAACTCAGGAACCTTTAGCTCCTGTTCCAGTTCAGCGGGTTCGGAATTACTTCTTAACGTGATACCAGAGGATAGGCCCACTATCTCTCCGGAGTCGTCAGATAACAGAAGGCTGCACCGGACCTCTTCCTCACCTACCAGAGAGAACTTTGCTCCGACCAGATCGCCCGGGTTCAGTTCCTTCTCCTCAATAAACTTCCCGTTCCTAGTGACAACCTCTCCGTAAACATGTACCTTTCCGTAGGAATATAGATAGATTCCGCCATCCCGAACGGTGCCTTTGTTCCCCCCCTTGTCTTCCCAGAGAAAGGAAAGGTAGTATGCTCCGGGACGAACCTCCCTGTCCAGTCGAATGTCCCACCTGAGCGGTATCCTCTTCCCTCTCTTTATAGAGAGGTCCTTTTTATCAAATCTTATTTCCCTGGACCCCCCCTCTTGTCCATCTTCGAACCACGGGCCTACGTGTCTTATCATCGGCCTCACTTCAAATGATTCCTTCTTGGCAGACGGATAGGTAAAAACAGCTGAGAGCCTGTTATCCTGAGGGAGTTGAAGGAAATGTATGTCACCGTGCTCACCAAGACATTCCTCTATCGTAACCGCTTCCACCTTCAGATCGGGGTCGTTTATTTCCACTATCTTGCCAGTGAAAGGATCAAGTACGGTCAGCTCTATACCCAGTTCTTTGTGTACCACCTTCGTCTTAAACAAAAACTTGCCGGTACCGGAATCGTGCTTCAGAGTTGCACCGATGTTCAAAAACATTCCTCGGCCTCCTTCCTCCCATTTTCCTATATTGACCTCGGAAATTTCCATGCCCTCCGGCAGTTGCGCCTTTATTTCGAGATCCGAGGTTTTAATCTCCTCCTCCGAGACTAGCTCGATATCGACCCCTATAGTCTCACCGTAATCCATTTTTTCCTTGTCAATTGTAAAAGTGCCGTCGATATCAATGTTCGGGGGGATATCTTTCAATTCCACCAGTATAAAGGCCTCTTTTTCCACCGGAATAATCACCTCACTATGATGATCAAGAGCCTATCCATACGCCCGTCGCTATCTTCTTGATAAGGCTTATACCTGCCAAGGAGGCGAGATAACTGGTCTTGGGATTGGTCATGGAGGGGACGTTCTCCACAGAGCAGGTAAGTTTACCAAACCTCCCGGAGACAGTGATCTCGTGAGTATTCCGGGTGGTGGAGGGGTCGGCGATGATCGTCACCTTGGTCTCTTCGAACCCCAGGGCGGCCAAGCTCAAGGTTGCAGATACGTTTATGTTCTTGGGAAAGAGCCTAACTGCCTCCTGGGCCGTGCCTTGGAATACCACCGTTGGGTTGTGTATCTCGTTCAGGTCTATGCCCTTCTTGTCAAGGAATTCTACCCCCCTCAGACCTTCAACGGGCTTGGTGGTCCTTATCTCAACACTGGAGATGCTTGAGGTCGCAGCCGCGTTTACCCCGTCCAGGCCGGCTATCGCTCCCGAAGGTATGAATATCTGGGCGCTCTTCTCCCTTGCCTTTTTTCTCAATCCGTTCCATAACTCCTCATCAACCAGGGCTCCGACGCTCAGAATAACGATGTCTTTTCCCCCTTCCAGCACTTGTAAGGCATATTCGTGCACCGCGTTCTGGGATGCGGCTTCGACCACTAGATCAACCTTCTCTATAAGCTGCTCTGCGCTTTCCACCACCCTCGACTTGGTCAGCCTGCTCTTCAATTCGCGTGTGGCGTCCAAAGACCTGTCGTAGAGATATATCTCACATATCTCGTCAATGTGATCGGCAGCCGCTGCTATGGTGCTGCCAATGAATCCACACCCTAATATACCTACCCGCATTCATTTCACCTCTATTTGGGATAACAACGAATGAACGAGGCCAATATAATTGTTTCTATGAATGTCAAAGCAGGGGGGTGAGTCAAAGATGCCAATTAAAATTGGCCAGGCTCGCAAGGTGTAACCTTGCCCGCAGATGCCAATTAAAATTGGGCAGGCTCGCAAGGTGTAACCTTGCTCGTGAACACCAGTGGTAGATAAAAAAATAGAAAGCAGGGGGGGTGAGTTGAACACCCGTGGGCGGATCTGCAGTCCGCTGCTTAGCCCCTAAGCTACCCCTGCAAACATGTATTAGGGCACTTCATAGGCAGTATTACAGGACTTATTTAGATTATTTACATAAATATGAACTAATACATATCTTTTTCTACATCGCCATTCCTCCTTCACTTGCCCGACCAGTTATAAACATACGACCATCTATACATTTATACTTAGTAAATTATATATAACTCCCACTCCAATATATTCATGTTAGGACAAGGGAAATAATATGACTGATAAGACATCTAAGTCCGCAATCACTCGACTGAGAAGTAGATTTGCCTTAGCGGTAATCATAGTCACATTAATTCTTGTTCTGCCCGTATCTATCCTGGCGGCAATATCATATGTCGCACCTGACAGCCCGTACAATATCCTTAAACCAGATACAAGGGCTCCGAGAAACGAAACCGGGCTGGCCATAGGGATAGTATTGAACGTAGAGCCGGAAATAAGAAGCATCATGGCCTATGAACATACCTCCGGAATGAACTCCGGGCACAATGTGGAGAGCTTTTACGGCAGTGTCATAGACCTGAACGGCGCACAGGACATCACTTACATCAATATAACTATCTATAATCCTTACCTGAATCCAATGACGACCATAGTATGGAGCAAAGCTGAAAATATGCTCCCTGAGTCAAATCCGGGCATCATACTCGAGGGGGTGGGCGGTTTGAGTCCTGACAATTACTATGCCGACAACGGCCGCATAATCTGCTGGAGGCCAGGTATAGACAGAGATGACATAAATAGAAATATAAGGGACGGGATCATAGAATTTCAAGCGGTCTATACCTACGGAAAGGGCACAATCCCCGGCACTTACTACATCGATCTCACCGTGGCGGATGAAACAGGTACGGTCGGTCAATATATTATCGATGACACGACCTTTATAAACGGAGAAACAGAGATCGAGATGAAAAAAGGATGGAACCTCTTTTCGCTTCCCCTGTATCCGCTGAACGACATATATGCCGACGACCTATTGAGCAGGATTCCTTACAGCAAGAAGGTCACCTGCTGGGACGGGGTGGGCCAAAGATACATCTCACACCTAAAATCTGTTCCAATATATAACTTCGAGATATTCTACGGGGTGGGCTATTTCATCAAGGTCGAAGCGGACATCAGCATCACATTTCACGGCACGGAATTGGACGAGAGAGATTCTACGGTAGAGGTGGGGAACAACATATTGTTGGCCCATATTACCTATCCCCCGTGCCTTGACGAGCTCCAGAAGGGGTGGAACCTTTTCGGCCTGCCTTATCACGAACATGAGAAAGAGGCCTCCCAACTATTGGCCAGGGTGGCAAATTCCCAAAGCATTGCCAAGTGGAACGCGGATACGCAGAGCTTCACCTCGGCCATCAAGAAAGTAATGGAAAATGATTTCACCGTCGGTCCGGGAGAGGGATATTTCATCCTCACGACCGACAAGAGCAGGCTCGGCCTGGGCAATATAAGGGCCATCGACCCGGAGATGCTTCACATATGACGCGAAAGGATTATATTTCCGCTCTTTTCATTTTCGCTGTAATATTAGTCTGGACGTTCTCACCCCTTGCCAAGGCTGAAAAAGAAAAATTAGTGGTGCGGGACGTAGTTGTCGCCAACGTTACCAGCACCTTTGCCACCATATCCTTTATTTGCTCCGAGTCCGCCAATGCAGTGGTAAGGTACGGCACCGAGCCCGATGACCTGACTGAGACCGTGGGAGACAACTCAATGCGCGGCACCGGGGCCGTATACGTTGAACTGAGGGATTTGGAACCATATACCAAATATTACTTCAACATATACGCATACAATACCGAAAAATCGGTGACCGATGACAATCACGGAAACCAATACACATTCACCACCAGCCAGTATTCCTATACCACCCCTTATACAGTCTATGGTTACGTCTATGCAAGAGAGGAGGTGTCGGAAGAGGACGGGGAGAGTGGAGAGACTGATCTCAAAGCAATGGGCGGGGTCATGGTCTATCTCAGCGTTAACAGCGCAAAACACGGGACGTTGGAAACCATCCCACTGGCCAATATCTCAACCGATAACACCGGTTACTTCAGCTTCAATCTCGGAAACCTCAAGACTGAGAACGGAAAGGGCTACGATGCCCAGGTAGGGGACGAGCTGATGATAAGGGCCAATGGAGGGCCTTACGGGGAAGGATTCAACAACACGGAATATCCTGGCGGGGACCTGGACGTGGGATCGGTAATACTTAAGAAGGGAAAAATATCCCCTCCACCGGATGGGGAAACACCGGAAGACAAACCGTCCGAGAACATCAGCTCGGCGGGTTCTCTATTGATCATCTTGATATTATTGATTGTGTTCGTGGCGGTAATGGCAAGAATATACTCGGCCTCGAAGAAAAAGAAGGAACTCAAATAAGGATAAATTATATATATAAATGTGGCAATAATAGTAGAAATAATAAACTTGGAATGATGCGGTAGAGATTCTATGGCCAACGAGAACAAAAAAAAGGCAGAGGGACCGGTAAAGAAACGCGTAAAAACACCCAATAAAAAGGGCAAGGGTTCCTCCGACATAAGCGATCTAGAGTTCAAGGTAAGGGATATTGAACAGCGCTTGTACAAGCTGGAGGGAGGAATATCGAGAATATTTCGAATGCTGGAAGAGAGGAAAGAGGTGGCCATTCCCGCGGACTACCAGATAAAGAAGGTCCACTATCCTTTCGTGGCATTCCTTGGCCAGGAAAACGTGAAAAAGGCGCTCATATTGAATGCGGTGAACCCCAGGGTGGGCGGAATCCTGATAAGAGGGCACAAAGGCACTGGCAAAACCACACTGGTCAGGGGATTCACCGAGGTCCTGCCTGAGATTAGCATTGTAAAGGGATGCAGGTTCAACTGTAATCCCAGGGACGAGGCAAACCTGTGTTTCGAGTGCAGAAAGAGATTGGAAGCCCAGGGCCGCCTTCCATCGGAGAGGATAAAGACGCCGGTAATCGAAATACCCCTGAACATAACCGAGGACGCGCTGGTAGGGCGCTTAAACATAGAGGAACTGCTGGAAAGCGGCGGAAAGACATTTGAACCGGGCCTGTTGGCCAACGTGAACAGAGGTATCCTTTACATAGACGAGATCAACCTGCTTGACGACACCATAGTCGACCTCCTCCTGGACGTTTCCACAAGCGGCGTAAACGTGGTGGAAAGGGAGGGCGCGAGAGTAAGCCACCCATCCAACTTCATAATGATAGGCACCATGGACCCCATGGAAGGGGAGCTTAGACCCCAACTTCTGGACCGGTTCGGTCTACTAGTAGAAATGAAAACACTGGGAGACAAGGAGCACAGGGTGGAAATAATCAAAAGGAACATAGCATTCCAAGAGCACCCGCTTCGATTAAAGGAGAGGTTCGAGGGCGAAACCCGGAACATCAAGCTCCAGATAGAGAAGGCCAAGATGCTCTTCCCCAAGGTGGTCATGCCCACCAAGCTGTACGAGACAATAGCGGAGATATGCAACGAGTTCAACGTTATCGGCCACAGGGCGGAAATCTTCATAGAGCACATGGCCAGGGCCAACGCAGCATACGAGGGAAGGAACAGGGTAATCGCAGACGATATCATCGAATCTTCAGATATCGTTCTCCCACATAGAATGAAGAAAACACCGTTCTCCGAAACATTATACGGTAGCGATAAGGCAAAGAACATAGCAAATAAATACGAAGGGGAGGAGGGAGAGGAGATAAAAACGGAAGGAACGGAAAACATATAGTAAAGGTGATCCATTGAAAAGAATATCCTTTGAAAGCGTGATTTACCTTCTGATAACGGTCGTGGGACTCTACATGCTGGCCAACTCATTAATCCTGAGTGGGGAAAGTGCGGGTCTTTTCACCAGCGCAACCCTATCTTTGGTAGGGTCCACACTTTTCATATTCAGGATCTATGACTACTCGCTCTTATACAATATACCGGGAGGCAAGGATATCGAGAACCCGTTCTACATAAGCTTGGTCTGCTCGGGGTCCGTAATATGGGTCTCCACCTACATTTATATATATCTGCAAGGATATGGTTTTCTTGCCCTTCCAAATAATCTCGCCTTGATCCTAGGCACCGGAGTTCTACTTTTCTTCATAGGCTGGAGTGCGCTCCAGTTCAAGATGGTCGGCATCTCCTTTCAAAGAAGGATAGAGAAACTAGAGTTTGCTCCCCACAGCAGGGAAGAATGGTTTTATCTCTTGATCTTTCTATTCGGCATAATATTTGCCTACGGCTTTTTAGCCTATATGTCAACGGTCGGAAAGGATATTCCTGATTACGAGCTCGGAGAGTTTATATTCCTGGGCTTCTTGATTTTGTTATCTGTCGTTTCTCTCATCATGTATCTTTTAGCAAGGGAAGGGGTCAGTGCATTTGCCAGTGAAGGAGGGGGCGGAGGGGGAGGGGGAGGCGGTGACGAGGAAGAAGGGATGCCGGCGCCTGGCGACGAAACGGATGTTGACGAGGCGATCACCGCTATC
>CAZUZU010000106.1:0-10392 GCA_964624865.1 uncultured archaeon | reverse complement strand
GGGCAAAGGGGAGTGGATAAAGGTCAAGGACATGGTCAGGGAATACCTCAGGGGCTATATACAGGAAAAGGAGAAAAAACGCCTCCACTCCTTTGCTGCGGGTTATTACGACGAGGTCGTGACCCGGCAGGTCGGGGATGACGAGGTTGATGTCTATAATGACGCGGTCCTTGCCTGTGTGACGGAGCGGGTCTATCATCTGCTCGGGGCGGGGGAAACCAAGGAATGCCTGGCCCTGGCCCATCAATACGGGGAGAATATAATCGGCCAGGATTATGACCCCTTCTTCGAACTCGTGGAGGACCTTGCCTCAATGGACCGAGGCGGTATGAGCGAGCTCATGGCGGACATCGAAGCTCGAAGGGGCAATATAGATAAAGCGCTTGAATACTATGATCAGAGCCTGGAACAAAAACACAGAACCGAGGATAAACGCAGATCGAAGATATATTCCAAGATGGGCGCCCTCCTGGTAAAGAAAAAGAAATGGATAGAGACCATAGGGATGGAAAAGAAAGGGGTGAAACTTGCAAAAAAGAACGGGGACATGGTAGCCCTCGGCCGCTCCTACAACAATCTCGGTGTGATATACCTCCAATGGGCGGGAGCCCTTGCCCGGGAGTACGGTAAGAAGAACCCAAGGGTGAAGAACAAGGTGGAGATGGCGATGGAGTATCTGGAGACCGCCAGAAGAATATTCGCATCCCGGGGTCTGGACTCTTCCGTGTCGATGACCCTGGTGAACATCGCCAACGCCAACATGATCATGGGGGAGAGGGAAGAGGCCCGGGAAAGGCTGTCCACTGCGGTGAACATAGTCCCCAGGGGCAACTACGCATGGTTCAATGCCCTGGCCGTTTTACAGGAGCTGGAACTGGATTCCGGGAACATCGAGGTCTCCGAAGAGATGCTGGAAGAGATGCGCGAGGAGTTACTCAACGGTAATCCCGGAGGGGAGCAGTTCACGGCAAGTGCGATCCGTTTATCTCGCGTTTTAAGGTCCGGGGATCGCGAAAAGGCCGTTCGGGTACTTGACAATGCCATGGAGGCCCTGGAGATCAATGCCAAAGTAAGCGATTCTCGAATATTCAGTGGGCTCCGGCATGAAAAACGGAAGACCCCGTCCCATTACGGATACGTGTGCCGGATAGCCCTGGAACTTCTCGAATTAGGGGTCCAACCGGGTCCGGATGTCGATAGGACAAGGGACTTCGATTTCTGGGAGAAGGTATACGCCGGGTTCCGAGCGGGCTCCGACAATGTTGACGGAGAGCAGAGGTCCTTGGCCCACACCGAGTTCGGCACCGTGGCCTTGAACTACGGCAGGACAGACGAAGCGATCACCGCATTCAAGGCAGCGTTGAAGGGCTTGAAGTCCAACGAATCGCATTCCCAAGAGGCCATAGTGTTCATAAAGTTGGGCGATGCCCACCGCGAAAAGGGCAAGCCGGGCCGGGCAAGACGCTATTACAAGAGGGCCCTGGCACTTGCCGAGGATATCGACGCCTCAAAGGTGGCAAGAAAGGCCAGGCAGCGGTTGAAGAGCCGCTGAGCCAAGATATTATCTCGGTATTGTGATTTGAACTTGAAAAAACGAGATTGGTGTATGGCCCAGGGTAAGATTTAATTATTAACACCTTGATATGATGGTCCATGGCCCCATTGGCGACGGATAAGCAAGCAATGAACAGGTATCTGGTGCTGTTAATAGTCCTTATAATAGGTTTCGCGTCGGTGCTTCTGCTTTACCCTTCTGAAAATAACCCCTCCGTTCCCGAGAGGAAAGAACAAGAAAAGGAATATCCTTGGAAGTCCTATCCTTACGAGGATGAGGGTTTCGTCTTTCCCCGGGACGAGGGAAGACATTACGCATCCAAGGAGTGGTGGTACATTAACGGCCATCTGACCACCGATGAGGGGGAGAAGATGGGATACATGGTGAGCTTCTTCAACAACGGCCTGTTCATCGTTTCTTTTATTCGGGTGGATACATCGGACTATTATCACGATTCCCAGATATTCAATGAATTTTATATGTCCGAGGGAAGGCTGGACCTTGCCTTTGGTAAGAACACGATGTATCAGATAAAGGACAGAGCGTTCGAATACCAGCTGTCCGTGGAAAGAGGGGATATTCGTTTGGAACTGCATTTATCAGCTGACAAGCCCCCCATGACGGTGGGAGAAACGGATATCGAGCATGGATCTTCCTACTATTATTCCCAGACCGATCTGAACACTTCCGGTTTCATTGTTTACAAGGGTGAGAACCACGCCACAACGGGGAGAAGCTGGCTTGATCGTCAATGGGGCGATTGGGACAAACCCGGCGGTTGGGAATGGTTTTCAATCCGGCTTGACACGGGAACGGATATCATGGCCTACAAGATATACGATAGGGAGACCGGATATCCCAACAAGTACCTGCTTTGGATGATGGATCCCGAGGGGGGGGAAAGATCCGTTGTATCCGATTCGGACAGATACAATTTCAGGTTGGATTACAGCGATTACTGGAAGAGCGAGGTATCAGAGATGGTGTATTCCAATGGATGGTACATGCACATACCAGAAGAAGATATCCATATCAAGATATCGCCCTATATGGCGGACCAGGAGATAAATACCCTTGATCAACATCCTCTGCCGGACGAATATATCCAAAGGGCCCATTTCTGGGAAGGGAAATGCACTGTCTCGGGAACAATGGCGGGCACGGATGTAGGAGGAGATGCCTATGTCGAGTCCGTATATGATTATGGCTCCGTACAAGGGGATCTGACCGTGTCAGGTGCGGGCCTGACCCATGTGATCGGAGACCAGTATGTATTGAATATCGAGATAGAGAGCCACCTGTCCATGACCTCCGAACAGATCCACGTAAAATTCTTCGAAGACGACCCCGATCATGGAGGCAGGCTTTTGGAGACCTATACCCAGTATGTGGTGGCAAACAAGACATACATCGTTGAGAATATAGATATACAGAACACCGACCCGGATTTCTACGTGATCGCCGACCCGGACAATGTCATAGCCGAGACTGACGAAGGTAACAACGAGTTCGTGATAAAGGTCATCTGATTTATCGAAATCAAATGATGTCAACCGCGTATCACACCGGTTTCAATATAGTACAACTCCTCTTGGAGGATAAGGTTTAACATGTTTACAATAACATATATAAACGCCCTTGTCGATATGACTGTGGTGATTTGATGACCAATGAGATAATATTCGTGTGTGGTGAATGCGGCAACAGGGAGAAGGCGGAGGAGGGCGAACCTGCCCCGATGTGCTGCGAGGAGCGGATGAGGCCCCTGGAGCCGTGCAGGCGCGACCGCGCTTGGGCGGAGCACGCCCGCAACTACGAGCAAGACGAGCCCTGCGACGACGGCAGGGGTAAAATCTGAATTATGGCTTGCCTCGTAGCGAAGAACGGAACGGCATTGGTAACGGTCTCAATCCACAGACCAGTATTTCGGCCTACCGTAGTAATCGTACAATACTTCTTCGTACTCCCTGTTAACGGGTGCGTGGGGATCGAACTCGGGTGAGGCCTTGACCTCCTCCCTGGTGTGATCGATGTATACCTCCCCCTCGCGCCAGTCTATCTTCTGGATCCACTGCGGCGAGATCAGGACCTTCTTGCCGGGAAGCAGGTTTCTGGTGTCGACCACCACGTACCTGATCCTCCAGCCCTTGCCGCTCTCGGTAATGAAATCCTCGACGTGCCCTATCTCGCCGTCCTTGGCATGGATGAAGTAGTCCATCAGGTCCAAACTGCTCCTCATATGGGAATGGGGCTCCTTTTCCTCCGGTTTTTCCTTCCCTTCCTCCTCCATTATCAAGGGCAGGGGGTACCTGCCGGGCTCCCCGAGGATAGGTTCCCAATAAATAGGCCAGTCCTCGTAAAGGGCCTCCTCGGCGTTCTGAAGCGGGAGATAGCTTTTCTCCTCCATGTCAGGCCTTTCCTTTATCTCTTTCCTGGTAAGACCGGTCAACAGCGATCTTTCCCTCCAGTCCACTTCCTTGACGACCACTGGCGAAATGAGTACTTTATGGTCTTCGATCCAGTTGCCCGCCTCCACGGCGATGTACATCACCACCCAGGTCCGATCGTTGATCAGGAATGAATATACCGAGCCTACCTCTCCGTCCTCTGCGTGTACCGTATAACTCTGAAGGTCCTTTACACTTCTCAACATCGTATCACCTTGTGTTATTACATTGGATGTTGTTCATCTAAATTAATCTTTTTGTAACTACTTTATTGTCGGTCTTCCCCCCCTTCCCGATTAACATTCGTTCCGATATTGGCGCCGAGCCTGTTCCGGTACCGAAAGCCGACAAACGGACACAATCTATCCCGCTTTGATAACCTGCCACCCAACTAAAGATCTATCTCCCTCTTCTCCCCTTCGTGCAGCTCGAATTCGGTTCCGTCCAGCACGATCTTTATCGGCCCCGCGCCGCCGGGAAGCGCCTCTATCGTAAGATGGTCCGGGGTGAGAACGAGCTCCAGCCATCTCCCCCTGTACCTGAGGTGAAGGGAAAGCCTGTCCAGTTCCTCGGGAAGCTCGGGATTCAGCCTAAGATGGTCCTTTCTGGTCTCCAGGCCGAACAGACCTCGCTGGACAATGTCCACGCATCCGGCCATTGCCCCCAGGTGTATACCTTCCTTCGTTGTTCCCCCTTGGATGTCCGCTACATCCGTTTTCAGCGCCTCGGTATATAATTTCCAGGATCCCGCCCTGTCCGAGCGGTAGAGCACCCAGGAATGTATGACCCTGCTCAGGGACGAGCCGTGGGAGGTCCTTTTTATGTAGTAATCGATATTCCTTGGAATGGATTCCGGGTCGAAGTCGTAACCCAGCTGTCGGAACATCCCCTCCAGCTCCTCCGCGGAGAACAGGTAGAAAAGCATCAGGGCATCGGCCTGTTTGCTCAGCTTGTAGCGGTTGGGGTGATCGCCTTCTGCCTCCAGTATGCGGTCCAGGCGCTGTATGTCGTCGTATTTCTTCCTGTATCTTTCCCAGTCGAACTCCTTTAGCTTTTCGTAGCCCTCGAACTGGCTTATGATGCCGTTGTCATGGAAGGGGACCTTCATCTTCCTTGCTATCTCCCTCCATCGATTGAGCTCTCTGGGCGTGATCTCCATCTTGTTCTTCAGCTCTTCCCAGACCCCTCGGGGGATGTGGGTGCCGAGGTCCAAGGCCTTGTTGAAAACGAACACCGCCATCACATTGGTGTACGCGTTGTTGTCCAGCCCCGGCCTGTCCGAATCAGGATATGCGTCGTGATATTCATCGGGGCCCATGACCCCCAGTATCTCGTACTTGTCCTCCTGCTTGTTGAAAGTGGCAATGGAGGCCCAGAAACGTGCGATCGCGATGATCATTTCCCCTCCGTAAGAGGAAAGGAACTCCAGGTCCCCGGTGGTCTGATAGTACTGCCAGATATTGTATGCTATGGCCGAGCTGATATGGCGCTGTAGGCGGGAATTGTCCGGGATCCAGCGCCCCGATTCAGGGTTCAGGTGTATCCTCTGGCTTTCCTCCCTTCCGTCGCTGCCGCTCTGCCAGGGGAACATGGCCCCCTTGTAGCCCATCTCCCTGGCCGCCCTGTAGGCCTCGTTCAATCTTCGGTAGCGGTACATGAGAAGGGAGCGGGTGATCTGGGGCATTCGATAGTTCAATAGCGGGAAGATGAAAACCTCGTCCCAGAATATGTGGCCCCGGTACGCCTCTCCGTGCCAACCCCTGGCAGGCATCCCCACGTCTATGTCCAGGGAATGGATCGAGGCGGTCTGTATGAGGTGAAAGGTGTACAAGCGAAGTATCCTCTGGATGTCGTTCTCTCCCTCCCCTATATGGTTCAACCTCACGTCGAACCTGTTCCACAGATGCTCCCATGCCTTGGTGTGTGAGTTCAGCATGTCGGCGAACCTGTAGATCTCCAATGCGTTCTTCTTTGCCTCGTGACAGCACGAGGAGATGGCAGGGTCTCTTGAGGTATACAGGGTAACGATCTTTTCCAGCTTTATGCTGCTTCCCGATTCCACGTTAAGGGTGAACTGCTGGGCTATATAGTCGTCGTCCTTGATAAGTTCCCGCTCGGTGTTAACCGGCTTTATCCCCTCGAACACGTCCGTTCTGGCCCCGTATGCCAGTTCGATGCGGGACCGGGCCGTTCTCATCTTAAGATATATGGTCTTCTTGTCCAGCTGCTCGGCCTCCAAGGGTACGAGGTGCCTGTTGCTCAGTCCCTTGTACCGCTCCACCCCCGCGTTGACGACCGATCCGTCCAACGCGCTCCTTATCTCCAGCTCGCCGTACCAGTTCTCCGGTGTGATCACTATTTCCATTGCCGCCAGGTGCATGTGACGCATGTGAACCAGTCTGCGCTCCGAAAACCTGGTTATCCTCTCCTTCTTGTCCCTGAAACGCAGGGTGCGGTTCAGTACGCCGGTCTTCATGTCAAGGGTCTGCCTTGATGAAAGGACCTCGACATCCTCGAGGTCGAACCAGTCCTCACCAGGGCAGCGAAAGTCGAGGCAGAGCCAGTTGGGCAGGTTGAACAGGTCCTCGTTCTCGATAATCCTGTCCTTGACCTCCGTCTCCAGCCGGTTGTAGCCCCCTGCCAGGTAGGTGCCGGGATAGTGAACGTCGTCCGCCTCCGAGTGGGGATAGGCCCCCCTTGTGCAGAAATATCCGTTGCCCAATGTGCATAAGGTTTCCCTCAATCCCTCCTCCCCGGGCTCGAAGCCCTCGTAGACAAAGGACCATTCGGTCCCCTCCTTGATGATGGTCGTCAGCCGGCGAAGGAACTTCATCACATGTTCCGTGTCATCTAATCTGAATCTTGCCGTCGTTTCCCTCCCGCCGCTGCCCACAACGACGCCCTGCCCGTGATATTCTATGGCCCGGAAGGCGTCCTCGTCTGTGATATCGTCCCCGATATAGAAAGGCTGGACCTCGGTGGGCTCGTAACCGAGGGCGTTGAGAAGCCACCCCAGGGCCTTTCCCTTGTTCCAGTCAAGATTAGGCTGGAGCTCGAACACCTTCTTTCCCGTGCCCTTGCGCAGGGTGGGATTTTCCTCCAGTTTGGCGTCCACGACCTTTTCCACGTCCCCCGCCTTGGCAGGATCGACGTTCCGGTAATGGACCGCTATGGAGAATTTCTTTCTCTCCACCTGGGACCCCTCGATATTTTCCAGTGCCTTTCCCAACTCCTTTTCCACCTTGTCGAGCACTGGCAGGAACTCCATGGCCTGGCTGTGCTCCATCTTCAGCCCTTCCGGCCCCTCTATCTCGTAGCCGTGACTTCCCGCGTAATGGAGGTTGGGTATGTCCACCAGGGCCTTGACGTCCCTGAGGCCCCGCCCGCTCACCACCGCCACGGTGCACAGTTCCGCCAGCTCGGTCAAAACCTCCCTGTTCCCCTGGTCTAGAACGGCGTCCTCCGGCCTCGATACTATGGGGGTCAGGGTGCCATCGTAGTCCAGGAATATCACTGTTCTGCCCTTGCTCCTCCCCTCCTCTATAAGGGGGAAGGAGTCCAAAGCGTCGGGCAGGTCGTCTATCCTTATCTTCAGATCTATTTTTGAAAGCTCTTTAAGGACCAGGTCCGCTCCCGCTTCCCTCAGCTCCTTTTCCTGGCCGGCCCGGGGCATGCCTATGACCATGCCGAAGCCCCCGTTCTTACCCGCCTGTATCCCGGAGATGGCGTCCTCGACCACCACTGCCCTCCCCGGCTCCACTTCCAGCCTGTTGGCGGCCTCCAGGTAGGTGTCCCCCTCCGGTTTTCCCGCCAGGTCCAGGCTCTTGGCGTCGTTGGCGTCCACCTTTACCTGGAACAGGTGGGCCAGGTTGGCCGCCTTGAGGACAGCGCCGCAGTTCTTGCTCGATGATACGATACCCGTCCTGAAGCCCTTGTTCAGTATCCTGTCGATGAACTCGACGGTGTTATCGAAGATGTCCACCCCGTCCCTGTCTATTATCTTGAGGAATATCCGGTTCTTCCGGTTTCCCAGGCCGCACACGGTCTCCAGCTCCGGGACGTCGTCGCTCCGCCCGTAAGCGATATCGATGCCCCTGGAATCCAGGAAGCTCTTCACCCCCTTGTATCTCGGCTTGCCGTCCACGTACCTGTTGTAGTCGCTTTCGATGTCAAAGGGCTCCTGCGGTTCCTCCCTTGATTCCAGGAACTGGTCGAACATCTCCTTCCAGGCCTTGGCGTGGACCTTCGCCGTCTTGGTGACCACGCCGTCCAGGTCGAAGATCACCGCGTCAAAATCCTTTTTGGATATTATCGGGGGTTGGGTCATATATATGCTCACCTATCGTGATTGGTATTCTTTTCACGCAGTGGTATTTTGGTGTTACAAATTTCCTATACCACCTTAATGCTCGTAGCATTAAAACATCAGCAAATCCTGATATTAAAACATTTTTCTACCGTTTACATAAGGTTAGAACAGTGCCGTCTCGTTCTCTTTGCTCAACATGTGAGATGGAATGCACCCACAACCTTCTTTCCCTGTTTCGACAGTCTGTTGAAGAGCTCGCAGGCGTTCCCCGTCTTCCCCGCCCTCAGCTCGATGCCCCTTTTCTTTATCTCCCTTTTTGTGTCTTCGGGTATCTCCATTGCGCCGTAGGCGCCCCTTCCCACGACCAACACCTCCGGGCCATATTCCAGCACGGTGTCCAGGTCTTCGAGGCACAGGCTGTGCCCCTGCTTTCGGTACCAGTCTTTTTCGACCTTTTGCGGGAACAGGATCAGGTCGTTGGTGTAGTCCCTGCCGTCCACGGCCATCGAGCCGAAGCTGTAGCTGTCAATATGCATCTTATCACCTTGCGGGAAACTAATATGTATCGATCTGCCGCTTGCTGTCATGAATATATCGCTTGATTCGGCACTGGGATCTCCAATTATTCCTTCGCGCTTTATCTCGTGTACTTGCCTATGATCATGGCCTTGGAGGCCACGTGGCCTTCCATGGCGGATTCCAGCCGGGCCTTGTCCGTGTCCTGCCCCAGGTCAAGTGTGGTGTCCAGGGCGAATATTTTGATGTAGTACCTGTGGGTGCCCCTGGGCGGGCACGGGCCACCGTATCCGCTTCGGCCGAAGTCGTTCTTCCCCTGGGGGAAATCCGGTCCCTCTCCCTCATTTATTTTCTCGGTATCCGGGGGTATGTTCCAGGCAACCCAGTGGGTGAAGGTGCCACCCGGTGCGTCGGGGTCGTCCATTACCAAGGCCAGGCTCTCGGCCCCTGCCGGAACGTCACTTATCTCCAGCGGCGGATTGATATCCTTGCCGTCACAGCTGTATTTCTCCGGGATGTTTCCTCCCTTTTCGAATACCGGGCTTACAATATCCATCTCTTCGTTCGCCTCCTTGCGGATGTAATTACGAAGTATTCTTATTTAAACGTGACGCTCGATCATCATCCGTTTAAAGGGGTTATTTCCCGTAAAGCCCTGGTTTTCCGCTCCTATCAGTGGTTACAGCCCGTCCAGTGACTTGTCCAGTGCGTCCAGGAATATCTTTACCTCCACCTCGGATATTATCGTCGGGGGTAGGATCCTCAGGTATTTCCCTGTGCCCAGGGTGGACTTGACCCCGTTCTCCTTCAGCAGCTTTTGGGCCTTGGCCACGTTCTTTTCAGAGCCGAGGGAGAAGGCCACCATCAGGCCCCTGCCCCTTATATCGCCCAACACGGGGTATTGCTCCCTTAGTTTCTCCAGGCCGCTTCGGAACTGTTCTCCCCTCCGTATGACGTTCTCGGTGATGTTCTTCTCACGCATCTGCCTGGTGGCTATCAGGGCCGCTGTCATTGCCATTGGATTGCCGCCAAAGGTGGAGCCGTCGTAGCCACCTTCCATGGATTCGGAGACCTCCCTGTTGGTTACCACGGCGGTTACCGGATAGCCCCCGCCGAAGGACTTGCCTATGGCCATAATATCGGGAACAACGCCGTAGCTCGTGCACGCGAACCAGTCCCCCTCATTCACTGCTGTCCTTCCGAACCCGGCCTGCACCTCGTCGTCTATTATCACGGCGTTCCTTTCCCTGGCCAGGGCCCACAGCCGGTCCACGAATTCGGCGGACGCGGGCAGGTTTCCCCCTTCCTCTCCCTGGACCATCTCCAGGATAATTATCCTTGCGCCGGTCTCGTCCATTACCTTCTTCACGCTTTCTATGTCGTTGAACTCCGCAAAGTGCACCCAGTCCTCCTCGTGAAGGCCGAAGGGTTCCTTGAAGAAGTTGTTCCAGGTCACCGCCACCGCTCCGTGTGTTCGGCCGTGGAAGCTGTTCTTAAAGGCTATGACGTCCCGTAACTGCTCAGTGTTCTGAAGCTTATTTCATATAGCTTTATTTTCATAGAGG
>CAZUZU010000105.1:0-10613 GCA_964624865.1 uncultured archaeon | reverse complement strand
TTCTTTTGCTGAATGAATGACGACAAAAGGTGTGAATACTTTTTACACACAGCCTTAAAATGCGTTATTCCGTGTGTAATCAAAACCGGGGCGGCCAGACCCTGTATCGAGGCCAAAGAGCAAAGGATTTATATACGGAATATCGATATAATCTCAGACCGAATATGGCTTCCGAGGACGAGAAGGCAAGGGCCAAATCAGATAAAATTGTCGAGAAGGGTATAGACCTTTTCCAGACCCAGAGCGTTGACGCGGCCCTGACACAGTTCGACAAGGCGGTCAAGACCTGCTCCAGCAACGAGGTGGCCTGGAACAACAAGGGCTATGCACTGAAGGTCCTGGAGAAGATGGACCAGGCCCTGGAGTGCTACCAGAAGGCGGTTGACATCGACCCCTACTACGAGGAGGCCTGGTACAACCTGGGCGTGGCCAATGCCACCCTGGGCAATATGGAGGAGGCGGTTGACAGCTTCGAAAAGGCCGTTGAGATAGACCCAAATGACGCCGACGCCGTCCAGAACCTGGAATACTGCAAGAAGGAGCTGGAGACAAGACGGGAAAAGAAGCAGGAATGGCTGGAGAAGCGGAAGGAAAAGCTCCAGGCCAAGAAAAAGAAGGGCCCTGTAAAGAGGAAGAAGAAGGTTGTCCGCCCCAAGAGGAAAGAGCCGGAGGCGGCTCCCGAACCGCCTACTGGACCTGAGACCATTCCCGGCGAAGAGGCTTCCCTTTCGGGGACGGAAGCTTCCCCTGATGCCTCGGCGCCCTTGTCAGACCATTCCGCGGAACCCGCTCCCGTCAAGCCGGAAGCAGATGAACCGGAATCCGCCCTCGATACGGCCCAGTCCAAGGCCGAAGCCCCACCTTCGGGGGAGAATGAGGCATTGGAAAGGGAGCTGGGGCGGCAAAAAGAGCTGGAAGCGCAGATGGCTGAACTAAGGAACCAAGTGGAAAGAGAGAGCAAGAAGTACAGTGATATCCGGGGAAAGATAGAGGAGGAGATTAACGAGGTGAAGGAGGAGAAGGAGGGGGCCATGAAGGAGATGAAACAGAACGTTCTCAGGGAGAAGATGACAGTGGCCTCGATGGAGCTGAGGCAGGACGTTGAGAACGAGATAGCAGGGGAGGTGGGGGTAGAGATGGGGGCCCTGGACATAGACGAGAGGATCGAGGAGAAAAAGGACGAGGTTCGCAAGGTGAGGGAGGAGTACGAGAAGAAGCTGGAGGAAAAGGACGCCGAGCTCCAGGACAAGAAGAGCAGGTTCGACGAGGTGGTTCAGCAGGAGGAGGATTTCCTGAGCAAGGCAAAGCAGGAGGAGGAAAACCTTAAGCAGGAGCTCCAGGCCATTATCAAGCGCATCTCCGACTACATGGACGGGGAACTGATGAAGGAAGGTATAGAGTTCTAGACCGGGGACGGACATGGAACTCGATGAAATCTTGAATGACCGCAGCTCCGGTTCAATGGGTATAGCCCGGAAGATCATATCGTATTTTAATGAACGGTACCGAGCCCGGGAAAATGCGACAGAGAAAGCCGAAAAGATACTTAGCGTCCACGGGGCAATGGTCCCTGTTTGGAACGCTTTGAATATTGTGTTCCATTCTATCGACGACTGCCTGGATCTAGGTGAATACCTCGGGGAGGATAAGGCTTCGACACCGGCTGTCCGACTGGACCGGGGGGAAGACACGGTGATAAGCCTGAGCAACAGCTCATACGTTGCCAGGACCCTCACCTCTCTGTGGAATGAGAATGCGATTAAGCGGGCAATAGTATTGAAATCGGAACCCGGGGGAGAGGGCCAGGTTATGTCCAAGGGGTTGGAGGACAAGGGATTGGATGTGAGCCTAAGCCCAGACCGGGAGGTGGAGGCATGCGTTTGCAAGGCCGATCTCGGCATATTCGGTTGTGACGCGGTCACAGGCGATCATTTCATCAATAAGGCGGGCACGGGCCTTACCGTTCAACTCCTCATAGGATCAGGGAAGCGGGCGCTGGTGATAACCTCGGACTGGAAGGTCCTTCCCACCGGTATCGAGGAAGTTTACAGCACTCTTTTATCCTCCTCTGGCAATGATGGTCAGTTATGTTGGCCAGAGGGGAGCGGTAACAAGGTCTCGGTGATCAACGGTATCTTCGAGAAGGTAAGGATAAGGTGCGGAATAGAGGTGGTGAAAATCAAGGGAAAACCCCTGCCGAAAAGGGTTCATCCCGCTCTAATAGAAATCGGGGCTTCCTAACATGTCCTCTTCCGACCCTTCCAGGGCTACAGAAACGTAATGATTGCACCACGTACATCTGTTCTCCCAGGGCCCCATGAGCTTTAGTTCCCCGTCCTTGTTCACGATCATCCTGTAGGGGGTGCCGCAGTTGGAGCAGTGACGGGTGTAGATATCCCCGACCTTAAGGTGGACGGTTTCCGTCTCCCTTTTCGGCTCTATCGGTGGCGGAACGTACTCCTCCACCTCCTCGTAGTCCACGTAATCCCTGGACACCACTATTGTGTCCCAGCCCTTGTCAAAGAGCTTCTGCCTTGGGTCCCCTTCCATGGCGCCCTTGGGCAGCAGGTCCGCCAAAAGAACAACCAGGGGATTGAACTTGGTCAGCGACCTTGCAAAGGCCTGTCCTCCGGTTGCGCCGTAGCCGCTTACGGTGTCGTATACCTTCAGACCGGAGGTCATCTTGCCAAGGGTGGCCTTTGCCGCCCCCTCGAGCAGCCCGAAGTATATGATCGAGATGATACCGAATACGAATATGAAGGTAAGGTCAAGTAAGATATTCGCTCCTACGGCCATGAACGGAATAATAATCAGGATGCTAATGAAAAACACCACTATGGAGTCGATAATGTAGGCAACGAGCCGCTTGGACCAGTGAGTGCCCATGGGTTCATCTATAAATGTTACCATTTGATCACCTTTACGATATATAAAAAGGAGGACTTATTTAAATATTTTTATCTCCCGTCATGAAATAGCCCACGATATCTCTTTTTTACTTGAAATCAAGGTGCCCTGGCACATATCAGTAGGTGTCCAGCTTACCCACGGCATTCTCAACCTTTTCCAGCACCTCGAAATTTGCCACTACCCCCTTCATGAGGTTGTGGTCCGGGTACAAGGGCCGGTCCTCGTCCAAGTGGGGCACATGCTCCCTTACCGCTTCGACCGCTGCCCTGGTCCCCGTCCCTGGCTCAAAGTCCCTGAAGTCCAGGGCCTGGGCGGCTGCCAGCATCTCTATTGCGATCACGCCGTAGGCATTGTCGAGTATCTGCCTCGTTTTCAAGGCCCCGTTCATGCCCATGCTGACGAAGTCCTCCTGGTCCGCCGCCGCCGGTATGCTCTGCACATGGCTGGGATTGGAAAGTATCCTCTGCTCCACTATCAGCATATCTGCCGTATACTGGCTCAGCATGAGGCCGGAGAACATGCCCGCCCCCTCGGTCAGGAACGGGGGAAGACCAACGCTCAGCGCCGGATTCAACATCCTGTTGAGCCTCCTTTCCGAAAGCACGGAGACCATGCATATGGATGATCCCACCGTGTCCAGTGGAAGTGATATGGGAGTGCCCTGGAAGTTTGCCCCCGAGATATAGGCGTCGTCCTCCGGTATGAAAACCGGGTTGTCCCCCACCCCGTTCAGTTCGGTCTCCAACTGGCTCCTTGCCCATTTCAGGTGGTCCCTTGCCGCACCGATGACCTGCGGCGTCGATCTCATGGAATAAGCGTCCTGGACCTTGACCTTCAATTTTCCCTCTAAGAGATCGCTGCCCCTGATGCATTTCATGATATTGCCCGCCGAGGTCACCGCGCCGGGGAAACCCCGCAGTTTGTGTAATCTCTCGTCGTAGGGCTTGAGGTTGGCCATCAGGGCCTCGAGGGTCATTGCCGCCGCCACCTCCGCCTGCTTGAGCCATCTTTCGGCGTCGTGGACGAGTAGGCAGCCGATGCCGAGTGTCAGGTTGCTACCGTTGATAACCGAAAGACCGTCCCTGGCCTTGTAGGTCACAGGTTCTATGCCCGCCTTCTCCATTGCCTCCCCCCCGGGCAATCTCTCCCCCTTGTAATACGCCTCCCCCTCTCCCATCAATACAAGGGCCATCTGTGACATTGGTGCGAGGTCGCCGCATGCACCGACGCTGCCCTTCTCGCAGACCACAGGGGTCACGCCCTTGTTTAGTATGTCGCATAATGTCTGGGTGATCACCGGTCTGCATCCGGAATTGCCGTGGGCATGCACGTTTATGCGGCTAAGTATGGCCGCCCGGACATGCTCGGCAGGGGCGGGCTCGCCTATGCCCGCCGAGTGATTGTATATCAGATATTTCTGGAATTTCTTGATCTGTTCCGCGTCCAAGACGATCTCGGAAAATTCCCCTATGCCCGTGTTGATACCGTACATTACCTCGTTGGCGGCCAGTTTCCGCTCCACCATCTCCCTGCATTTCTTGATCTTTTCCACGGCCTCCGGCTCCAGCTCCACCCTCTCCCCGCCCCTGGCGACCCTTTCCACGTCTTCTATCTTTAGGCCCTTTCCCTTGATCTTGACCATTCTACCACCAGCCCCGTTAATGTAAGACAGCTTAATAAAAATGTCTCCTGGATCACCGTAACGTTTACAGGCTATTCGAAGTTGCGGAATGAGCGAAGCGAACGGAGCGGTTTTGCTCGGAAATACTGCAAGGAACGCTGCGGGATAGACCGCTGTTATATGCCCCGAGGAGCGAAGCGGGCCGGTCACGAATTACCGAAGAGCCTTGGAGAAAGAGAGGGCTCTGGAAAGCCGCCGTAAGGCGGTTTCTTCTCGTCTTTTACAATCCCTTGGTCAGGTTTCTCTTATGGAACATATTTGCAGCGGTCAAGAATATTGATGTAAATAATATAAGTGCTATAACGTCTAGTGCCAGAGGAAATATTCCCGTCCCATTCATACATTCATTGAAAATATCCACAAGATATGTCAACGGAGAGAGACAGGAAAGGAAGAGCCCGAACCCGCCCAATTCCCCAAGGGGAACAAATATGCCACTTATGAATATCAATGGGAATCTTACGAGACTGGAGAGCATCATCACATTGGAAGGCGCTTTGGAGGACGGTGAGGCCAGAAGTACTCCAAGCGATGCAAAGCAAATACACCCGAGGATCACGGCAACTACCAGTATCACTATGTTTATTGCTGACATCATAGATATGTCCAGTATGAACAGACCAACGATCAGGACTAATGTCGTAATAACAGAACCGAAGATCATTCCGGCCACAACATCACCCAGTATAATGGTGATCACCTTTACCGGATAGGACAGCAGTCTCTCATAGGTTCCCGCCTGTTTTTCCCAGGGCGTGATCAGAGGCCCCACCGAGGAAGAGGTGAAAAACAGGGTCATTGCGAGAAAGCCCGGAAAAAAAATGGATATGTCTATGTTCCTGCCGATATGGAAAGAC
Source organism: uncultured archaeon (assembly GCA_964624865.1). GTDB lineage: Archaea > Thermoplasmatota > Penumbrarchaeia > CAZUZU01 > CAZUZU01 > CAZUZU01. The sequence goes on along the minus strand of CAZUZU010000105.1, from coordinate 5,165 downwards.
ATGAACATGAACAATGGGAACAGTATTCCAAATATGACGACAGGGGCCTTCTTGTAATATATCCTTATGTTCTTTTCCGCGGTTACGATAACTCCCCTAGAGAAGATTGAAAGGCTCATTTCCCCCCTCCGGTAAGTTTCACGAACGCTTCTTCGAGGCTGGGTCCGCAGGTTATCAGAGATGTTATTTCCAATTCCCGTTCTTGAGCCAGGGCGACCAGATATCTAACGGTCTTGTCGGGATTGTCCGTATGCAGCCTGAGTTTGTCACCGAAAGATTCCACGCGTTTGATAGATTCATCGGACAGGCTCTGCTTGCTCATCTTCCTGTTGAAAGATACTTCGATGGTCTGGGTCCTGTCAAATGTGTTTTTCAGCTTTTCCGGGCGGTCAATGGCCACGATACTCCCCTTGTTAATTATACAGACCATCTCGCATAACCTGTTCGCCTCCTCGATATTGTGTGTGGTCAGAAAGACCGTGCAGCCCCGCTCGTTCATTCTATTAATCGTATCGACGATCAAACGCCGGCTCTGAACGTCCAGTCCCTCTGTGGGCTCGTCCAGGAAAAGTATCTTCGGCTCGTGGATTATCGCGCAACCGATGCTCACCCGCTGTTTCATGCCCTTTGAGAACGTTATGACACGGTCGTCCCCGCGCTCACTAAGCCCAAGTTCGCCCAGAAGCTCCCCCGCCCTTCTGGCAATGACGTTCTTAGACAAACCGTAATATTTTCCCGTAAGGGTCAGGTTCTGTCTCGCGGTCAGATCGCCGTATACGTTCCCCTCCTCGGGTATCACTCCCATCATCGTCTTTGCCCGGATGGGGTCTTTGGCTATGTCGGTACCATGTATCGTTATCTTTCCGCTGTCGGGCGTCAATATCCCCGTAAGCATTCTTATGGTGGTGGTCTTTCCCGCTCCGTTCGGTCCGAGGAAGCCAAAGATCTCTCCCTTGCCCACGGAGAAACTCACGTCGTTAACAGCGACCAATTTGCCGAATCTCTTGGTAATGCCGTCAACTTTTATGGCGGTAATGCCGTCATTCATCGGGTCCACCTTTTTCCGTTTCCATCTGAATGCCCAGAAGACTTGCCCCGTTCACACTTCTCATGGAAATTGTCGCAGGCCCGCTCACCACGCCCTGCCCCTCTTCTATGGATGCCGCATCCCCGTCCGAGGTGATGTTCACGTCCCCGGCCAGAATGTGAAAAATAACACTGGAGGCCATCTCACAAGGAGGGATGCTACCTTCCGGTGGCAGCTCGATTATCCTGATCTTGAAATTACCCGCCTGATGCAGAACTGCTGTCTTCTTCTCCGATCGCACTGTTTTTTCGATGTTTCCTGTGTTGTAGGTTTCCATTGGTTTCACATTCCGTGTTTATTGTCCACTGTGGAGCGCTGCATGTCAATTTTCTTTCTGAGTGCCATTCTCATCAGGGAAATGAGTATGAATGCTAACCCGACCCATACATGCAGATGGACGAATAATGCAAAGGCGGGCTCGACATCCCGTAAATAGGAAACAAACAGGGGTATCGATGTACCCGCGGTCACCAGGAATGTCACTATTTGTAGAATGTTCATCGTTCTGTCTTTCATAGGCTTCATTCGCAATCCTCCAGTAGATTGATCACAATACTCTTCCTCTTCAATTTCCAGATCTTTTCGGGAGCGCCGCCTCCCTCTTCTTTATACTCGGCCACTTCGATTATGTCCGCGCCCTTCAGTTCTGAAAGGTGAAAATACAGTCCGGAGCGTGAGATGCCTTCATTGTTCGTCTGCAAGAAATCGTGTATTTCCTTGGTGCTTCGTTTCCCATTCCCAATAAAACGAATTATCGTCCATCTGGTCGGACAGTGAAGCGCCTGGATATATTTTTTCAGCGGGTTCGGACGGCCGTTGCAATCACACATTGTTTCACCGGAATGTTATAGTAATTCATGGCAATATTGCAGTAATATTTAAGACTATTGGAAAACCTTAATTTTCTGTTCTTTACCACAAATAATAACCGAAATACCTTGCCATAAAGACAATTCCAATGACCATCACGGCGGCACCGAAGATCTTTGTCATCCATCCTCCCAAGTAAATGTATTTCTCGCCAATCTTCCCCCTTGCAGCCCTGGAAAAGGTCGAGATGGGAATTATCGGTATTCCGTGCCCAAGTCCAAAAACGAATAGCATGAGTGCACCGACAAACAGGGAAGTTTCTTGAGACATCATCCAAATTAGCACTGGAAATACCAGTGATACGGCACAGGGCGCCCAGGCCAAAGCGAAAAAGATGCCGAGGAAGAAGGCTCCGATAATGATGGACTTTTTAAAAAGACTCACTGAAGAAAATCCTCCTCTATCTAAAATACAGTCCGTGTCCTTCGGCTTTCGATACCTACCAATAACGCCTCTCAACGGTCCAAGCATCTCGCTTATTGGTTTGATGTTGTTGATGCCAAGAAGAATCATCACGAAGCCGGCAATCAAGTAGAAAAGTGCGGATGCTCGAACGAATTCCCCGATGGAGGATATGAAAAGGCCGACAACAAAAAAGACAAGGGCCATCCCGAGTGTGAAGGCGACCCCGATGACGAACCCCTCCTTGGAATACGATTTTTCCCCATCAGTCATCTGGCTTTCCTTGCCCGAGGAGGTCATGATAAAAGAGAACATGGCAATAATTAAGGCCACGGAACACGGCGACAGGGACGTGATGATCCCCAGTGCGAACATTCCTAAAAATGTAAATTTCTGTTGAGATATCTCGCCCTCAAAACCTTCCCAGGTCCCCTGTTCAATTTTTTCTGCCTTGTTGGATAGAGTATCCGCATCCTGTATCCCGTCTATTTGACCCTCTCCCATCTGATAGACATGATAAACTCCAACTATCATCTGTTCCTGGTCGATTAACAATATCGTCGGATTGACGGCTCCACCTTTCAGGTTCCAATAATCAGTGTATTTGGTTGCAATGGGATAAGGTTGAAAATCCTCGACCCAGTGCCATGTGATGTTTATACCCCACCATTCTTCGGCAAGGGATTTCCCATCGTCGGAATATGGATTCGTTCTCATGTTGATGGTAATAATGGTTGTATCATTATGATATTCACTTAATTTATCCAGTTCTTCCGTTTGAGCCCTAAGTTCCTTTTCACACTCCAGACAAATGGGATTCTCGATGTTCGTTATATGGAGAATCACAACCTCCCCTTGAAAATCGCTTAAGGAGAACGATTCCCCGTTTTCATCGATTGCTCGGAAATCAGGTGCCTCGGCCTTAGTTATTCTTTGGGTCGTACCCTGCCAGTTGTCATAAAGAAAAACCGAGGAAAGGATCACTACAATTAAAACAACGCCGATCATCAAGTACTTCTTGTTATCCGTTATCTTCATTTTACGCACCGTCCCAGTTCGCGGAATTATGATTGTGATAATAAATCGCGTCCTGAATATATGTCCTCAACCATTCCTCACCAGTTGCACCTTCCGAGCTGTGCCATGCCACCTTCACGTTGCCGTCCTCGATTAAAGTGACTATTGCGGTCAATGGTATATAGCTCTGACCTCCGTTTGCATCGTAGATATTGAAAACTTCATAGGCCCTCGGGTCGCTTCCGTCGGAAAGCAAATCGTAATAGACCACATTGCTCCCGAGGTCTTTCAGAACCTTGTCCATGTCTTGCTCCTGTACTAAGCAGGGAGCGCAATCATCGCTGTGGGCAAAAATAACGACCGGCTTGTTTTTTAACGAGTCGAGAACCCATTGCGGATGAGATACGCTGGAACCCGCATTCGGATTTTGAGACGGGTAATTGATCCACCAATCATCATCTCCGGAACCGGACGAATAATGTGGGTCGTAATCGCCCGGATCATACCCATCCGTTCCGTCGTTACCGTCGATTGGACCGTCATCCGTTCCGTCGTTACCGTCGATTGGATCGTCATCCGTTCCGTCGTTACCGTCGATTGGATCGTCATCCGTTCCGCCGATGTAATCGTCCTCTTCTCCGGGTCCGCGCAACAGGATATATCCGCTGAAGCAAGCAACGATTATGATACCGATGACCAGCACGGGGAGGAACCTTGTTTTAATCAGGTTTGGTGTTTCTTGTGGTTTCCCTCTACTGCTAAGCCCATCACCATGGACTTTTTTAAGGTGCCGCGACAGATTTTTTGACTTGAGCTTGGTACCACATTCCGGGCATCTTTCCCAGCCCTTTTCAAGCTCCTCCTCCCCGTTTTCCGGGGCGGCGTCTTCGGAAACCTGCTTTTTCTTTTCTTTTCTTGACATTTGATTGCCTCTATGCCTTTATATCTGGGAAGATAAGTGGTCCACCACACTTTTAATTTCATCCACATCCATAGAAAAACCATGATCATTTTTTATTCCTAACCCGGTAACTATCGTGTGAACGTCAACCTTGAATCCGGCGTGTTCCAGGGTCTTTTTGGCGCATTCGACCGGGCAGCCGTCGATGGCAATAATTCTCTTGGCGGCTTTCGTGGATTCGATTATTCCGCTGACGTGGCCGCCGATGCCCGCAAGGCAGTACATACTGCCACATCCCGATGTCGTAAGTTCTTTTGCGGCTTCGTTTGCTATCTGGCCCACGTTCGAGCCGCCTGAGCATGGGAATATGAGTATCTCGGTGGGTTCGCACAGACATTTTCCGCTCATTTTCTCACTCTTACACCAGATAATTATTTGTATTTATTGCATTTTGGACTTCTGCAAGTCAAAACATTTCCCGCACAACGGCACCTGAGTTGCCGAGCAACAGCCCTTTATCTCTATGTACTTCACTTCTTCAGCCGGAAATGCCTTGCCGCACCCGTTGCACTCGATTTCATCTGTCATTCTTATCGCCTCCGCTTTTCATCTCTTCCCTTGCAAATTCAAGCATATGCCTATCTCCAGATGCGCCTATTCGCCTGGCCAGGTCAATTGCCTCATTAATGTCATTAGCAGGGATTCCTAGTTCGTTGGCCTTCTTGTAATGGTGTTGAAAGCAAGGCTGGCAATGACCGGCTATGGCTGCTGCAATTCCCACCAGTTCCATTGTTCTTTCATCCATTGGATCACCTATCTACTCTTCTTCGATAGCCCTGATGATCACTTCCTTGGCTTTCTTTATCTCTTCGGGGGCCACATATTCCA
>CAZUZU010000104.1:2282-10691 GCA_964624865.1 uncultured archaeon | reverse complement strand
ATCAAACACGACAATTACGAGAAATACGTTCCAATCAAGCGGATGGTCCATAGATATAGACGCCATGAACGGAACGATTTCGCACATTGATATCTTTGACAATGACTTCACGGACACGCCGCGGGCTCTGGACATGGCCGCAGAAAAGGAATCTACGATAGATGGGATTTTATTTGCCAACAACAACGTTAACGGACTAGAGGACAGCACATTGATCGGTATCACTCTCATGGATGAGGCCGAGATACTTGGTTTGAATATCGAAAAAAATGCTTTTTCAACCGCAATGGAGGGGATCAGTATTATTGGCAACGCTCTCTCGCAAGATATATCGATTGAAGATAATTCCTTTGTATCAATGCCCAAAGCCATGACATTTAACAATATATTGGATGCGGTCGCGAGGAACAACAATATTGACGCCTCTGGATTGTCGGAGTCGTACGACGGGATAATGCTCATAAAAACCTCGGGAATAATGCTGGAAGGGAACAACATGCACCGGGTCCAGCGAGGTTACGGCGTCCAAGATTCCACCGGCCTGAACCATATTTACAACTCCACCCTGACCCAGATGGGGCACGAGGACATAGTAGTGGGCAACAACGGCAAGTTATCCGTTACGAACTCTTCAAGTGATTTCATATTCATATATTCCAATGGATATGCCAAGGTCCAGAACTATCTTACGGTACAAACGGTGCCGGCAACTGCCGGCCTGCCGGTCAATGTCACCAGCGACGGGGCAACTATCTTCTCCGGTATCACCGATACGCTCGGCAGGGTCAAGGACATCGTATGTCCCTACAGATATTTCTCGGGGGGTAGTTGGATATACGACTGGCATTACCACGAGGTCCAATTGATGGTTGGAACCGGGGAATTAATTGAAGTAGATACGTCAAGAACAAGAACTGTATATATCACTCCCCATGGCCAGGCAGTCAACCAAGCCCCTATTTTAGAACACATCGGCGACATTACTGTACCTGTCGATGAGGTCGTGAACATAACGTTGAAAGCAGCGGACGAAGACGGTGACGATCTGTTCTTCTACGACAACGTCACGAATATACCTGAATACTATCACCAATCACCAGTTTTCTTTTCCTCGGGCACCGTTAACCCGGAGGGAAGCAACGCTACCGGTTTTCTAGAGCTCAACCCCACCACCATGGACCTTGGGAGACATGAACTACAGGTGTCGGTCACTGATGGCAAGGGAATAAATTATACGGATTGGGAAAACATCACTATCAATGTGTTAGAGTTCTTTAACAAGGCACCGGCGATATACAACGTCTCGAACATATCCGCCGAGTTGGGGGAAGCCGTGGAGCTGTGGATCCATGCAAACGATCCAGACGGTAATGACGTGTTATCATTTTTTGACGACAGTTCATTATTTGACATAATCACTGTCAAGTCAGGGGCAAAAAACGCAACTGGATTAATCTCCTTCACGCCGGACCTCGAGGACGTAGGGACCCACCTTGTCAATATCAGTGTCAGTGACAACAACGGGTCCTCTCCAGAGATTACAGTGGTTAATTTCACAATTTCCATATCGGGCAATGAAGAGCCTCTCATTGACGGTGTTCCAGATGTCTCGGCCCACAGCGGAGACCTGCTTAACATCACTCTACACGCAGTGGATAAAAACAGCTACGATTCCTTGGGTTTCTCTGCCAACGTTTCATTCCTTGAAATAATTGACCTGAATAATTCTTCCAACGCCACTGCATACCTTACCGCCACCCTAACCCCCTCGCACATAGGGCATCATGTTATAAATATCACGGTATCGGACAGGTGGGGAGGACGGGATTGGGATTCGTTTATTTTAGAGGTGCTACCGGAACCCAGCCAGCCAATGCTAGCCCCTTTTACAGGTGCTACATTATACGTGGGAGAACCCTTCAACCTGGAGGTCGCAGCAACCGACATCGACAAGGGGGACAGCCTTACTTTTTCCACAAATAACACCCTGTTCCCCATAACAACAATCGACTCCTCTCCATCTAATGCAGTAGGGGAAATATCCCTCACCCCTCAGGAGGAACATGTCGGGAAACATCTTGTTAGGATAACCGTTACCGACAGCTTTGGCCTTTCCTCATGGAAGAACGTGCTGTTCACGATTACCTTTAGGCCTTATTACGGCCCCTTCGACATTATCATCGGTCCGGTGATATATAACGATAACACCACCATATCGGGTGCTTTGGTGGAGCTTAGAAACGGATCGGGTTCCGTAACATCTTTAACGAACAGTAGCGGATATGCCGACTTCGATTCCGTGTACTCGGGAACCTATGGCTGCAATATCACCGTTGACGGAACCACCCTATCCTTCACATTAACTATCGGCAGAGAGGGAGAAGCGCAGTATCCCCGGATAATGCCCTTTGAAAAGACGGAACCTCCGGGCGCAGACGGGGACGGCGGCCCGAATGAGACGGATCCCGATCCGACCGGCGGTAACGAAACTGATGAGTCGGATGTAAAGGAGAAGGGAAACATGTTTTCCTGGATTTGGCCCCTGATCCTCGGCATAGTAATTGCATTTGCCGCAGTTATAGCTCTTGCAGTAAGAGCCTCCGTAAAAAGAAGAGAGCTGAAAGGGCTGGAGGAGGAATCCGAGATTCCCATGGAGGACGTCAGGGATTGTGAATGTCCCGCCTGTGGTACGCCAGTATCTGCAATCGCAGAATCATGCCCCGAATGTGGTGTAGAGTTCGAATCAGACGAATATCAATGTCCCACCTGCGGAGAATATGTTCTTACGGACGATCCGCTATGTCCCGCTTGTGGCGAAGAATTCGGGGAGCCAGGCGAGGATGAAGAGATGGGCGAAGAACTACCTTCTGTCTAGAACCTCGATCTTATCGGGGTAGGCAATAATCGCCTTGGTGGCTATACCAAGGAAAAGACCGTTCTCAACCACGCCCACAGTATTATTGATGTCTCTCTCGGCCTCGATCTTATTATCTATTTTATCGAATCCGCAATCGACTATATAGTTACCATTATCAGACACAAAAGGAGAACTGGCAGAGATCCGGAGCTGGGGCTCACAGCCCAAAGACCTTAACTTTTCCAAGGTTCTCTCGCACCCGTATTTTACGACCTCCACGGGCAAGGGCGCCTTGGTACCTAAAATGTCCACTACCTTCCTATCATCGCCTATGATAATCTCTCGCTTAGAGCATGACGCGACTATCTTTTCCCTGACCAGGGCTCCGCCCAGACCTTTTATAAGGTCCAGTTCGGGATCGACCTCATCGGTTCCGTCTATGGTAAGATCTATAGTGTCATAATCATTAATGTCAACGATTTTTATGCCGCATTTCTTAGCCAGGTCACGAGATTCAATGGATGTTGGTATACCCACCAGGTCGTAACCCTCTTTTACCAGCCCTCCTATGGACTCGATTGCGTATTTCGTGGTTGAACCGGTGCCCAGGCCTAAAACCATACCGTCATCCACATATTCAACAGCCTTGCCCGCCGCTTTTTTCTTTAGTTCCTCAACTTCCATTTTTTGTCAACTCCACATTCTTTAAAGGCTCGATGGCCGCCATAAGATAATCCGCATCGTTCTTATCAATGTACATGAGGTCTCCCTTTTTTATCAGAAGGGTATCCTTTTCGTTCACCATTATAGGCTCATCCCCCACGCTATCAGATGCATATACGAGAGACCTGTCGCCGGAAGGGATTTCCGGCCGAACGGAGGTCACTTTCCCTCCCCTCTCCGTCCTTATTTCCTGTTTTGCCTCCACAGATCCCGGTGTTCCCCCGGTCCCCACCCCTTCCCCTATAGAGCCTCCGTCTTCTACCCCGGGCCCTTCATCCGCCTCGGGCCCTTTCTCTGCCTCGGGCCCTTCATCCAACCCTGGTTCCTCATTCGCCTCGGACCCTTCATCCGCCTCGGGCCCTTCATCCGCCTCGGGCCCTTCATCCAACCCTGGTTCCTCATCCGCCTCGGGCTCCGATGTGGACTCGTGTTCTTGTAACGTTTCGGATGTTTCACCGGCCCCGATCTCCGACGTCGAATATTCATCGGCCCGGGATTCCATCATAGAAATGTCCTCTCCCTCCTCGGCCCTCTTCTTCTTATATATCAGACATGCCTTATCCAGGACATCCAAAAGGAAATCAAGTACCGCACCCTCGATCTTCTCGTACAACTCAAGCTCCTCGGGTGTCATGTTATCGATATAACCCGACTTTAAAAGCCTGTCCTTGTCTTGGGAGATATCCCCCTCCTGACGGATGAACCTCCAACCCTCGGTTTTGACGGCATGGAGGACCTTGTCCAAGCGGTACTGGACGATCTTGTAAAGGGCGTTCTTGTTCTGCTCGATCTGATTCCTAAAGGACTTAACGACCAGTGAAAACTCGCCCTCTTCGTCCCTCAATTTATTGAACCTCTCGATCAATTTCAAAACGGATCCCCCGGAGTCGGAATAGAAATCATTAGCCACATTTATAAGGGAACGGCTATCCTCTTCCAAATCCCTTAGGTCTACTATACTTCGATATCTGGTTTCTTCCTCGTCATCCTCCATACTACTTGGCCTCCTTGCCTTTTTCAGTAAAGGAAAAGGAATGATATATATTTTACCTGTTGCCGGGGTTGTGCGGAGGTAAAATCCGACCTAATAATTATGCTATAATTATTACTACTAAAACAACATCCGCATTAAATCCCGAAACCTTCATAGATCAACATGGATGCCCACGGGACAGTGGTCCGAGCCCATGATGTCGTTAAGGATGAAGGAGTCCCTTACCTTGCCAATTAGGTCATCTGAAATGAAGAAATAATCCAAACGCCATCCCACGTTCCTGCCCCTTGCTCTGGTCTTGTAATCCCACCACGAATACTTTATCTCGTCCGGAAAAAAGTGGCGGAAGGTATCCACATAACCATTGGAGATGAACTTGCTTATCCATTCCCTTTCCAAGGGTAGAAAACCGGAAACCTTGGAATTCTCCCCGGGCCTTGCCAAGTCTATTTCGTTGTGAGCGGTGTTGAAGTCACCGCATACAATGATCTTCTTACCTCGTTTGCGGGCCTCGTTGGTATACTCCAGCAATGCGTCATAGTAATCCATTTTATAATCCAATCTTTCCTTATTCTTTCTTCCGTTCGGGCAGTAGAGGTTGAATAGCATCACGTCATCGAAGACCGCGATCAAGCTGCGTCCCTCGGCATTGAACCTTTCGATGCCCAAACCCTCGATTACTTCATTGGGCTCTTGCCTGGTGTAAATGGCCACACCGCTGTAGCCCTTCTTAACACCCCAGTTAAAATATGTGAAGAACCCATCAGGTTTCCTTAATTTCCTCTTTAATTGTTCCGGCCAGGCCTTGGTCTCCTGAACGCATACTATATCCGCACCGTCCTTATACAACCAATCAAGAAAGCCCTTCCTTTCCGCCGCCCTTATCCCGTTCACGTTCCAAGATAATACACGTTTTTCGCTCATATTCCAAGCCAAATGAATCAAGGTATAAATATTTTAAGGAATTTAATGCCCGGTGATTTTTTTCACAATGGACTTGGGATCGTAACGCTGGATAAGAATTCCGGAGATAATAAAGACAAGACCCGCCACAGTGGACAACAATATCTCCTCCCCAACGGTATAGTGGATGAATATCAGAGATATAAACGGCACCAAATAGATAAGAATGGTAACCTGGGCCGTGGTCCTTGATAGCTGAAGGGCCTTGAGCCATAACACGAACGTTACGCCCATCTCGAATACTCCCACGTAGACCCCTCCGGCAAACCCTAAGAGGGGAGGGAATGACATGCCTTCAAGTATCAGAAATGCCGGAACCATATAGATGAATCCGAACAGAAAGTTGAGGAAAAGCTTGGTGACCTCGTCCCTTTCATCACTGACATTGTATATCCAGAAAAGGGCCCATATGAAAGCACTTCCAACTGCTAAAATTACCCCGGTTAGATTGGAGAATTCCAAGGCAAGGATGTTGCCGTGTGTGGAAAGTATAAGGACGCCGAAGAAGCTGACGAAAAGGGCAAAAATGCTCTTTGCCGGGATTCTTTGACCTAATATCACGATGGACAAGAGGGGGAGGACAACGCCCCACGTCTGGTTCAGAGGCTGGGCCTCCTGGGCTGGAAGGAGATTATAGGCCTCGAACAGTATCAAGTAGTAGAAGAAGGGGTTCAAAAGGCCCAAGGCCGCAGAACGGAGATATTCCGCCTTTGTCGTTTTTTTTACCTGTTCCAATCTGCCCTGAACAAGCACAAGAAAGGAAAGCACCAGCAAGGAAACGCCGGAGGACCAGAATAACAGTTCCACAGGGCTCAGGTATTGTAGAGTGATCTTGAAAGCGGAGGCCACAGTGGACCATAACAATACCACGACAATGGCATAACAGTAGGCCCGCCTTTGTTGATCCATGATGCATGTCAAATCCTGCGGGTTAATAGGGTTTTTCATATCTCCCTGAATAAAAACCGAATAGTGTTTCGAAAGCCACCTTCGAGCCCTAGCCTTGGAGAGTAGCATCTTTGACACAAAGGATAAGAAAAATAATTTCGGGCAGTAAAATCAGCTCTTACCTTTTTCATCCTCGATCCGTTCCATATCTCCGCAAGGCTTTCGTTTTTTATGTCTCCCACGACATTCCTACCATACCAATCCTGACAGCATAAGACTGCAGTACCATCCCAGTACACCACCAAGGAATACCAGGGCAGCCTACAAGGTTTAAGCGGCCTTGCGTCTTCCACTTTCTTCTTTTTTTTTAGACTTTTAGTATCCACCCACTCGCCTAGCTCCCGAACAAGGTATTTATCCGCACCCAGATCACTGAGGCGTAATTCTAGCTCTTTTTGGGAAGATAAAATTTTTTCGTATTGGGGAAAGAGTATGGATTCTATCATAATATAGGGAGTCTTACTTTCCATTAAATCCCTGGTCCGAACAAGTGTCTTGATGTTATCAACAACCCTTTGATATGAAGCTCCCGGTCTCATCTCTTCATATAGCTCCTTACCGTAGGCATCAAAGGAAAAAGAGATCATATCAGTTCCGGCTTGCACCAAACCACGGGCAAGATTTGGGGTCATCACCGTTCCGTTGGTGTGGATTGTCGTTCTAATTCCGGCATCTGTGGACATGGAGACCATGTCAACTAGCTCGGGATGAAGAAAGGGCTCGCCCCGATCCAAGAGGAGAAGCTCCCTCACCCCGAGTTCGGCTGCATCTTCCATAACCTTCTTAAAGAGCTCCATATTCATGAAGCCCGTCTCCTCATCATACCCTTTTTGAACGCACATCGGGCACCTAAGATTGCACTTGTTCGTGGGCTCTACCCAAAGCCTTACCGGGCCGTAGGGAAGCTCGGTCTTACCCAACTTGTAGTTAAACCAAACCCGAGCCAATCTAAGCAAAGTTCCTTTCATAGATTGTACATGGATAATGAATGTTATTATCTTTTTGATGCGATTAAAGATGCCAGCATCGGCGATTGATAGCGAGTAAATAAAGATGCAGGGGGAGGGAGGAGGGTGCTTAAGACAGGAATATATTATCGTATAACACCCGACTTAGACCAATCCCGGATATTGTATTGTAGGATTGGTCTTTCCCTCGCACCGATTGTGAGAATTTTGTATGTTAAGGTGGGAGGGAAGGGATCACAGACCAACAGAGTTGGTCTAGTTCGCAAGTTTCTCTGCAATATCGCCACATATTATCGATAAACTTGCTCGTCGAACCAGGGTTCTCATCCATCACCTGCATCGGTCGTTCGATTATTGTGAAAAATAGATGCAGGGGGAGGGATTCGAACCCTCGGACGCCTATGCGACAGGATGTCCTACTTCAAGGCATGCGGTCCTTAAGATCTTAAGTCCTGCGCCTTTGGCCATGCTTGGCTACCCCTGCAAAGCTTTGCTTTGTGGCTAATGAAGCCCATCGAGCTTTATGCAGATGCAAATATTTGAGGGACATACGTTTGCGAATGTTTGAAGGCTGTGAAGCCTGAAAAGCTTTACAGAGCCTGCAAAATTTAGGCCTTGAATGGCCCCTACAAATTTTGCAGCCGGTTAAAACCCAAAGGATTTTAACCAAGGCTTGCGAATTTTGTTGTTTTGCGGATGGTGCGAAATTCGCACATTTAGCATATGCCACCGACCTTTGGGTTGGTGGTATTCGTTGGCGTTAGCCAACGTGTGTGCTGTTTCCCCCAGGGCTTTGCACCCTGGAGATGTTTTGAAACAGGTGGAAATGGCTATTGGCCATGCTTGGCTACGAGCAAACTCTTTGGGAGTTTGCGAATCAGACCAACCTTAGGGGTTGGTCGCTACCCCTGCAAAGCTTTGCTTTGTGGCTAATGAAGCCCATCGAGCTTTATGCA
>CAZUZU010000104.1:0-2182 GCA_964624865.1 uncultured archaeon | reverse complement strand
GATGCAAATATTTGAGGGACATACGTTTGCGAATGTTTGAAGGCTGTGAAGCTCAAGACTTTGCTCCGTAGTTAGAGTTCATAGATTACCCAATCTCATATAATTTTTTGCATCATTCTTCGACCATGGCCAAATATTAATAAATATCTTCACTTATGGCTGTAATCAATATGAACAAAGAGCCTAAAAAGCCATCCATCATTATGGTCGTCAGCCGTAATTATGCCCCAGATGTCCAAATGATAAGAATCAGGCGGCAGGGAAAGGCACTTACCAGGAGAGGATTTCCTCTTACGGCACTATGTTGGTCCCGACGACAAGACTTCCCGGAAATAGAAACTGTTAGAGAAGGTTTTACTGTGAGAAGGATCTATGTCCCCTGTGAATATGGACAATTCTCAACGTATATCATGAAGCTACCAATATTTATCATGAAATCATTCCTATATCTTATTAAGGACAAACAAGACATCATTTCGGCCCATGATTTCGACACGCTACCACAATCAATCATTGCAGGTAAAATCAGGAACAAGCCGGTAGTATATGATGTTCATGACCAGTGGTCCAAACACCCTGGTTTAAATAGTATTCCCTTAGGTAAATTCATAGGAAAAATTATTGAAAAGATAGAATTCAGGCTCATTGAAAACTGCAAGGCGGTCATAGCCTCGGGAAAGGGATTTTATTCAGATTATGAGGAAACGGGAAAAACAGAAGTGATTCTTTCTTTGTCTTCCCCTCCACTCAACTTTATACCTAAGAACAAAATCAACCAATTCCAAGATGATAAGTTCGTTATCAACTATGTTGGGACCGTGCGGGAAGTCGAAGGTTTCAAGGCACTAATAAGGGCCTGTGAAAGGGTAAATAATAGGCTCGGGGAAAAAAAGGTGGCACTTGAGATCGTGGGGGGCGGAAGCACCAGTATTGCCTTCTCAAAGGTTAAAGAGATAGCAGAGCAATCTTCGGTGGAGACAATACTCCGGGATTGGGTACCCTATGACGAAATAAACAAATTCTATATCAGGGCTTCAATAATATATTCGATGTTTGATCCCAGGGACAGAAATCAATCTCATACAATCACAATAAAAATGATGGAAGCCATGGCCGCGGGAAAGCCAGTTCTCGTCACCAAAGATACGTTAATGGGCGATACTGCGGAAAAGCTGGAGATTGGATATTCTCTCTCCTATGGAGACGAAAAAGATCTGGAAAATGCTATATATCATGCTGCGATAAATATACCGGAAATTAAAAAAATGGGAAAAGCTGCAAGGGCGGAGTTCGAAAGAAATTGGGCTTGGGAGGTTATGGTTGAAAGGTTAGATCAACTATACACTAGCCTATCGAAATAAATATATACCCTCAAATCCTAATCTATGACATGTCCCGCTCTTTGTATGCTCTCCCGTCCGTTCTTACCAATGGATCCGGCCTGATACTGCTCGGAACGGTCATGCTCTTGATCGGCATATTCTACGACAATATAATGGGCAGGGAAACCTACTTTGGCAATATCGCCACGGCATTCCTCCTTTTATCCGCAAACGTCATCATATGCGGAATGATCATTTCATTGTCATTACTTGCCATCCGGAAAAAGAGGGTCAAGGACTTTCTAACAACAAGAAACGATCTATTGGGTTCGGGCTCCTTTGTAGGTGAAGGGAAAACAGATTTGGACAGGGTCATAAGATCGTTTCTCATCATACACCCAAACCGGAAAGAATGGGATATCAGAACAAGAGAGGGAAAAAGCAACCTGGCAAAATTAAGCATATACATAAAATCCGAGTTAGGTAAAGATATATCCTTGCCCGAGCTGAGGGAAAATGTAGATAGAATAAAAACAATCGATCGGCACCAAACGACACAACGGAAAGCATTTAATAGATTGTTCTCCCCCGAGGATAAGGAGAGAACGTATAAATACGGCAGTGCATTTTGTCCCGAATGCGGAATGTACAAAGATTATGCAAAGGAATGCAGCTACTGCCAATATCATGAGATGATTCCCTAGGTATCTTGTTACAATTCAGCTCCAATTTCCTTTTATAGACCTAAGAAATATTATATCATCGAGAAGTGCGGAAGGAATGGTATATTACTATAAACAATAAGCGGCTGTGTGTAAAAAGTATTCACACCTTTTGTCGTCATTCATTCAGCAAAAGAA
>CAZUZU010000103.1:0-10780 GCA_964624865.1 uncultured archaeon | reverse complement strand
TATTGAGAGATATCTACAAACTAAATAAATCTTTTTGAGTCGCCTACCTTCGCCTCCCCCTGCACTATTTTTATATACTTTTGAATGCAATTCACCTGTTATCTCACAACAAATTAACCGCCTGCTAGAGAAAGAGCCCAGGGCGGATAAGGGAGGTGAGAGCATGGATGACGAGGAGATAAAGGAAGAAGATTTAGGACTTTTGAAAGAGCATGCGGAAGACGTGTCCGATGCAACCGACGGGGAGTTGTCCCCGGAGGAAGCCTTGGACAAGCTGAAGAACGACTACAAGGCGGTGAAGGAGAAGGGCCGGAGCCTGGACCTGAACCAGGCGAAGATAGATCTCATCCGGAACAGCGGGGGGGATCTGAAGAAGATGAAGAAGATCTATGTCCAGAGCATGAAGAAGATCAAGGACATGGGCCTTGACGGGAAGACCGTGGACGCCTTCGGCAGGGTGATATCCTTCAACGAGGCGGAGACCAAGCTCAAGGACGGCACCGTCAAGAACCGGTACTACGGGCTGATAACCGACACCACGGCCACCCTGCCCTACATAGCCTGGGAGAACCCACCGGCCTTCGACAAGGGGGACGTGGTCCTGATAACAAAGGCCACCATCAAGCTGTGGAACCAGGACGTGCAGCTGTCCCTGGGCTACAGCACCAAGACCTACAAGCTGGATCCCGGCCTCATCCCGGAGGGAAGGGTCCAGACCAGCTTCGGGACCCCTGTGAAGGCAAAGCTGAGCGAGATAGACACCTCCAAGCGCTGGGACATCACCGCCAGGGTCTACCAGGTCACCACCAAGAAGACGTCCAAGGGCACCGACATGATGACCGGCGTCCTGCTGGACGACACTGGGACCATGCCCTTCGTTGCCTGGGGAAGCTTTCCCCTGGAGGCCGGCGGCGTCTACCGGATAAACGGCGCCAAGGGCCGGACCTTCCGCAGCGCGTTGCAGCTTTCCATAGACGACAGCGTCAAGATAGAGCAAAGCGAGGAGGACGAGAAGTACATCCCCACGGAGCCCAAGCCAAAGAATCTAGGGGAGCTGGGCGGCCCGACCAACTTCGTGATCCTGAAGGCAAGGGTCCTGAGCATGGATTCAAAGACCGTGAACACGAGGAACGGGGAGAAGAACATCTTCTTCGGCGAGCTTGGCGACGAGACCGGTGTGATGCCCTACACCCTGTGGAGCGACGAGGCCAAGTTCTCCCAGGACCAGGTGGTGGAGATCAAGGGGGCCAGCGTGAAGCAGAGGCGCGGCCTGGAGCTGTCCCTGGACGACAGATGCGACTTCAATCCGGTGGAGGAGCCTGAGCTGCCCGACGCTGAGGAGCTTAGAACGGCGGGGACCCGGGCCCTGGACATCCAGACCCTTGAGGACAGGGGTGGCGGGGTCAATGTTACGGTAAGGGGGGTGCTTGTGGACATGAAGTCCAACAGCGGCCTGGTGAAGCGCTGCACCCAGTGCGGCCGGGTGCTGCAGAACGGGGAATGCGCAGAGCACGGCCTGGACGACGGTAGATACGACCTGAGGATAAGAGGCGTACTGGACGACGGCACGGGCACCATGCTGATAACCGTGCAGAGGCAGTCCGTGGAGCAGCTCATCGGTTCAACCCTGGACCAGGTGCTGGAGGACCCGAAGACCGCCAGGGAGACGGTGATGCAGGGCCTGAACGATAACGTTCTGCTAAAGCCGGTGGAGGTGAGGGGTGACGTGGTGGCCGACGACCAGGGCCTGCGGATGATCTCCAGGCAGTTCGACTACCAGAACTACGATATCGAGGAAGAGGCCAGGGATACCCTGGAAGAGTACAAGGAGGTGTTCTGAAATGATGAAGAGAGAGGTGGCCCGGCGTATCTTCGCTTCGGAGCTTAACGACGCCAATATAATCTATCCTCACGACGTGGAAACCGACAAGGTGTTCGACCAGAAATCGCCCAAATACGCCCTCACTCCCATAGGAACCATGGTGAACAGGATCTACCTGGTGGGAAGGATACTCGGCGAGATCGAGGAATCCAGGGACAGGAACGACCAGCCCTTTTACAAGCTAAAGATAAGTGACGGCGTGTCGGGGGAGAGGCAGCCCTTCTACTCCTACGTGGGCACCTACCAGCAGCAGCCCATGACTGTGATGGACGGTCTTGCGGACGGGGACCTGGTGGCCGTGGTGGGCAAGGTGAGGGGAGTGGAGAGGCAGGGCGCCGAGGAAGGGGACCGAAGATATCTGTATTCCCTCAAACCGGAGACCATAATCTCGAGCGACGAGGAGACCTACAGGCGCTGGCTTGTCCAGTGCGGCAAGTCCACTTTGAACCGGGTGGGCGCCTACATGGAGGTCAAGACCCTGCTGGAGCCCACCAAGGAGAAGATAATGGAGCTGGGTTATGCCGAGGAAACGGCCAAGGGCCTTTCCCTGGCCGTAGAGCATTACGAGACCATCGAGACCGAGTGGCACGTTAGAAGGGCACAGACTGCCCTTAATCTAGCAATGAACCCCGAGTACATAAGCGAGGACGTTCTGGACGACAGCATGGAGACCTTGGAGTTCCTTCAGCCCACCCAGGAGGAGGAGATGGACATGGCGGACGATGATGAAGAGGGGGAGAAAGAGGGTTTGGAAGGGGGCGAGGGAAAGATAATGGTGATAATAAAGGACATACTGGACGAGAGCGGCGAGGAGTTCGCTCCCCCGCCCGAGATAATAAGGCGGGCCGACATGTTCGGAATAAAATCAACTGACGCGGAGGAGCTGGTAAATTCCCTTTATACCAGGGGCATAATCTACGGGGACCCGCAGGGCGGCTATCGGCCCTTAGAGGAGGATTGATATGACCAAGAAAGAGCTGGAAAGGTTCGGGGTGTCCATGCCCTCTTCCCTGCTTAGAGACTTCGACGCCCTGATCAAGGAACTGGGCTACGACAATCGGAGCGAGGCGATAAGGGACATGGCAAGGAAAAGGCTGGCCGAAGAGGCGGTGGACAAGACGGCGGCCTCGGGCGACCCCACATTCTCGGTGCTTACCATAGTCTACGATCATCATAAGCCCGCCTTGATGGAGAGGATAACGGACCTTCAGCACCATTACATTGACTGCATAATCTCCACCATGCACATACACATGGACAGGTACAACTGTGTGGAGATCGTGGCGCTGAAGGGCCCCGGGAAAAAGGTGTTGGAGGTCACCAACAAGCTCTCCAGTCTCAAAGGCGTGTCACTGGGCAAGTTCATATTCCTGCCCGAACAAATACCTGGCCAAGGGTGAAGGTATTGGGCAAGAGCAAGCTGACCCCCGGTATGCGGCAGTACCTTTCAGTCAAGAAGGACTACAAGGACGCCATAGTCCTGTTCCGAATGGGCGATTTCTACGAGACCTTTTACGAGGACGCCAAGGTGGTGGCCAAGGAGCTGAACATAGTCCTTACTTCGAGGGGCAAGGGGGCCGAAGGCCCGATACCCCTTGCCGGCGTGCCCTACCATGCCCTGGACACCTACCTGGCAAAACTGGTGCGCAAGGGCTACAAGGTGGTGATATGCGAGCAGGTGGAGGACCCCAAGAAGGCAAAGGGCCTGGTGAAGAGGGACGTTGTCCGTGTCGTAACCCCGGGAACGGTGATCGAGGACAGCATACTCGACGGAAGGGAGAACAACTATCTCATGGCCCTTACCACCGGCAAGGGAAAGACCTGGGGCCTGGCCTTCCTCGAGCTGTCCACGGGCGAGTTCTTTACCACCCAGTTGGAGGACAGGGAGGAGAAGAAGCCGGCGATACTCACTGAAGTTGCCAGATTCGGTCCGGCGGAGGTGGTAATGCCCGAGGGGATGAGGGAGAAATACGGTGGTCTGGCACAAAGTATCAGGGACCTCTTGGACCAGGTCAGCATCCACTACTACGTGGATTCGGAGTTCCTGCCGGCCATTGCCGAAGAGACCGTGCGGGAGCAGTTCAATATCATGACCCTGCAAGGCCTGGGGCTGGAGGACAAGAAGGAGGCGGTGGGTGCGGCGGGAGCCGTGTTGGCCTATGCCAAGGACCTGCAGAGGAACGAGCTGGACTACATAGACCCGCCCAGGGTCTACAGTGTCGGGGACAAGATGATCCTCGACTACACCACGGTAAGGAACCTGGAGCTGCTCAAGAACATCGTGGACGGCAGCGAAAAGGGCACTCTCCTTTCATGCCTGGACCACTGCGTCACCCCCATGGGGGCCAGGCAGCTGAGGAAATGGATGCTGAACCCCGAGGTGGAGGTGGGTGAGATAAACCAGCGCCTGGACGCCGTGTCAAGGCTGTTGAAGGGCCCCAAGAACAGGGACAAGATCCGGGCCGAGCTGGAACACATCAGCGACCTGGAGAGAATAATATCCCGGATAGCGTACGGCAATGCCAATGCCAAGGACGTCATTTCTTTGAAGGGCTCCCTGGAGATAATACCCGGGCTGAGGCATGAGCTGGATTTGGTTCTGAAAAGGAAGGGGGAGACGGATAAGGATTCCCTGGGCAACGAAGTGGACAAGGGGGGAGGGGATGCGGATAAACTCGCCTCGATAAGAGAGGCCATGGAGCCCCTGAAGGACGTGGTGGAGACCGTTGCCACCGCCCTGGTGGACGATCCGCCCGCCACTTTGAGGGAGGGGGGCCTGATAAAACCGGGCCACGACCCCCGTCTGGACGAGCTCAAGGACGGTATTAGGGACGCCAAGAACTGGATAGAAGGCCTGGAGGAGAGCGAGAGGGAGAGGACAGGGATCAAGTCATTGAGGGTGGGCTTCAACAAGGTGTTCGGCTACTATCTGGAGGTGACCAAGGCCCACACGGATAAGGTGCCGGAGGATTACGTAAGGAAGCAGACCCTGGTGAACAGCGAGCGCTATATCACCGAGGAGCTGAAGGAAAAGGAGTCCGTTGTCCTAAGCGCCCAGGAGAAGATCCACGAGCTGGAGTACGAGCTCTTTTGCAAGCTCAGGGAAGAGCTGGCAGGGCACAGGGGTCGGATAGTCAAGGTGGCAGGCGCGGTGTCCAAGCTCGACGTGTTGGCCAACTTTGCCTTCCTTGCCCAGGTCAACGGCTACAAGAGACCCACCGTGGATTACGGGGACCAGATCAGGATACTGGAGGGACGCCATGCCGTGGTGGAGAGACTGCTTGAACACGACTACGTGCCCAACGACACCGCCCTGGACAAGAAGAACCGGATAGCCATCTTAACCGGCCCCAACATGTCGGGCAAGTCCACCTACATGAGACAGGTTGCCACCATAGTGATCCTTGCCCAGACGGGATGCTTCGTCCCCGCCTCCAATGCCAAGGTCGGCGTGGTGGACCGGATATTTACCCGGGTGGGCGCGCACGACGACCTGCTGAGGGGCCACTCGACATTCATGGTGGAGATGGTCCAGCTTGCCAATATACTCAACAACGCCACCCCTCGGAGCCTCATAATCATGGACGAGGTTGGCAGGGGCACCAGCACCTACGACGGGCTGAGCCTTGCCTGGTCGGTGGTGGAGCACCTCCACTTCCGAATAAAGGGGGCCAAGGTCCTCTTTGCCACCCATTACCACCACTTGTGCGAGCTGGAGAAGGTGTATCCCGACGTTCACAATTACAATATCCTGGTGGAGGAGCGTGGGGACGACATCGTGTTCCTTAGAAAGATCGTGCCCGGCGCCACTGACCGAAGCTACGGTATCGAGGTGGCCCAGCTGGCCGGTGTACCCGTGGACGTGGTGGAAAGGGCCAAGGATATACTGAAGCGCATAGAGGAGGAGAGCGAGATAGAGCTCAAGGATGCGGACCTGGACAAGGACGCCCTGTCGGTTAAGGTCTCTGTCAAGGACAAGGACAGGGCCAGGGGAAAGAAGGTAAAGACCTATACCCAGTACGTATTGTTCCCCTTCGAAGAGAAAAGGGGCGAGGGAGACGTCGAGAGGATATTGAGGGACCTGGAAGTGGACAAGCTCACACCCGTTGAGGCTCTCAACAAGCTTAATGAATTGAAAAAAAAGGTGGAGAAGAGATAGGTCAGGGCCCGTTTCTATGCCGGTTTTTCCATACCAAGTGGTGAAGGCCACGGCCGATATTATTGCCGTCCCGATCACCAGCGGCTGGAAACCAGGCGCCGACCCACCCCCCTCTCTTAGGAATATGGGATATTTCTGGCTCAATAGTTGTCTTTCGCTTGTGTAGGCCGTGGTGGACGCGATCTCTATGTCGATCATGGTAACATGGTTCTTCCACAGGTTCCATTCCTGGGGTGGCGTAACAGTCACAGCACCGAGAGGTCGAACGACTGGGCCCGGTCCATGTTGGTCGAGGTAAATGTCATGGACGACGGTGCCACACCCGGCGGCCAGGCGCATTCCGGTCGCAGGGTGACCTGAACGCTCTGGACCTGATTCGGATATGGTGTTTGGCAGGTTACCGTGCCGGTGAGATGGACTATGGCGTTACTGCCCGGCGACACGTCGGCAATCACTGACGATTCGTCGAATTTCACGTCCACCACGGCGGCACCCACCGCCTCTGCCTCGAGGCTGATTCCGGTCAAAGATGCCATGGTCCCTAATCCGGAGATCACAAGGACCAAGGCGAGGAGAGCGGGTATGCTTTTCCTCATTGGTATCACCTCCTTTTGTTTTTTTCATAATAATATATGGAAGGGAGGCTATATGCCGAGCCTGGTAGGTTTATGCATTAATATAAAAACCGATTGGTAAGAACTTTGCAGGGTCCGCCCCTAAATATTCAATATAATGGAAGGTAAAATAAAATGAAAAAAACAGGAAAAAGAGGCGGCTATCGCCGCGTTCTTTTTCTTTGATCAAAGGTCATGCGGCCGGCGGCTATGCCCAACGCACACACCAGGGCCAGGGCGGTAATCATCGGCTCGAAGCCGGGTGAAGACGCCCCTCTTTCCCTCATGAATATGGGGTATTCCTCCTCCAGCAGCAGCCTGCTCCTCATGTAGGCAACCTTGGAGGACATGGCGATCTTTATCATGGTCACGTGGTTCTTCCACACGTTCCATTCCTGGGGCGGGGTTATTGTCACCGACACGGTCTGGCTCTTCCTCTCGTCTATGTTTATTGCTGTTGTTCCCAGCTGAACTGTCCAGCCCTTGGGTATCTTGCCGGTGCTCAGGCTGAAGGTGTCCTGACCGTTCCCCTCGTTGTTTATCTTCACGTTGTAGGTAACCGGTGTGCCGGGTCCCACCTCAACGAAGGGTTTTGCGCACTGTACCGAGAACTTGAAGTACTGTTCCACCTTGATGGTGGCAATACCCTTTCCGGTTATGCTACCGCCGGTAAGTCCGGGGAAGTTCCTCCAGTCACCGCCCAGCTGTATGGGCTGGTTCGATTTCATGCTCTCAAGAGGAGGGCATAGAACGGAGACGTCGAACGACTGGGGTTGGTTCATATTCTGAGACGTGAACGTCATTGAAGACGGAGCTACACCCGCCGGCCAGGCACACTCCGGTTGGAGAGATACCTGAACGCTCTGCACGTTCGCATCCACGGGCACCTGACAGCTCACCGTACCCGTGAGATGGACGATGGCGTCACTGCCCGGCGACACGTCCGCAACCACCGAGGATTCGTCGAACTTGACGTTCACAATGGCCGCTCCCGCCGCCTTTGCCGGGCTAGCGGCGTTGTTCAGCACCACTATACCGCTGAACAGTAACATTGTTATCATCACCACGACACCTAAAGCTATTCTCTTTACCACTGTCATCACCTTGCCTTTCTACTCTTACATGTAAAACATGTACTCGTATATATATTTTATAGTTGGTACAATTTTGCAGTCCTATATAAGTTTTACCCCTGCCCGCCATCTTATAGCACCCCCCTCTATATGCTAAAACGGCAAAACCTAATATACCAAAAATCCAATGTTGGGTTATGGATATCGTAATACTCGGTTCGGGGGGAGTAGGTACCGCAGCGGGTCTCAAGATGGCCACCGACGGTTACACGGGTATTGTCATCGCTTCCAATGATACCGAGGGCTTGGCCCGCATCGAGGAGGAGTACGGCCTGGGAACCATGGAGCTCGACGTCAGGGACGAGGCGTCATTGGTGGAGACCTTGAAGGACTTCGACCTGGCGATAGGCGCTCTTCCGGGGAAGTTCGGCTTCCGGACGGTGGCCGCTACGATCCACGCAGGCCTGGACATGGTGGACGTTTCCTTCATGCCGGAGGACTACATGACCCTCCATTCCAAGGCGGCTTCCGCAGGTGTCAAGGTCATACCGGACTGCGGTCTTGCACCGGGCATCAGCAATATCCTGGTGGGCCATGCATACACACAGATGAGCAGGTGCCGCTCCATCAAGATGCTGGTGGGCGGTCTTCCCGAAGAGCCAAAAGGCGTGCTGAAGTACGAGACCACCTGGTCGGTCGAGGATCTGATAGAGGAGTACACCCGGCCGGCAAGGGTGATGAGGGGGGGCAGGATGAAAAGCATCAGCCCCATGGACGATGTCCGGGCCGAGGGACCGGTGTGCGGCATAGACGGCCTGGAGAGCTTTGCCACCGACGGTCTCCGATCCCTGCTCTATACACTGGACAGGGTGGATGACATGGAGGAAAGGACCTTGAGGTACCGGGGGCATCTCGACCTTATGGGCG
Organism: uncultured archaeon; assembly: GCA_964624865.1. Taxonomy (GTDB): domain Archaea; phylum Thermoplasmatota; class Penumbrarchaeia; order CAZUZU01; family CAZUZU01; genus CAZUZU01. The sequence continues at coordinate 2,125 of CAZUZU010000103.1, read as the reverse complement.
GACTGATCGAGCTTGGCTTTCTTTCCTCGGAACCCGTCACTGTCAAGGACAAGAGCCTGGTGCCAAGAGATTTCTCCACCCATATCCTGGAGAAGGGACTGGCCCGGCTCAAGGGAAGGGACATCGCTCTCATGGACATAGAGATGAAGGGGGTGGACAGGGAAGGCTCTCCCCTAAGATACGGATATGAGATGCTGGATCACTTCGACACGGCCCTGGGGCTCAGTGCCATGCAGAGATGCACCGGGTTCACCTGTGCAGTGGTGGCCGAGCTCCTGGCTGAGGACAAGATCGGGGGCGGCGGGATCATACCACCGGAGATGCTGGGAATGAACCAACAGACCTATCCGTTGATCATGAAGCGTTTGGAGGAGGAGGACATAGTGGTCCGGGAGACGGTGGACAGGGATTAGGCGCGGCCTAATTATTATATATTTACAATATAATTACCATTGTTGTGATAGGATGAAAGAGTTGTCCAAGGGCGCAAAGAGGATACTGAGCGAGGCGGCCTTCGAGGTCCTTGCCAAGGCCAAGGCCCTGGAAAGGGAGGGCAGGGAGATACTGCATTTTGAGATCGGGGAGCCGGATTTCGACACCCCCGAGAACATAGTGAACGCTGCCAAGGAGGCACTTGACCAGGGCCACACCCATTACGTGCCCTCGGACGGGGATTACGATCTCAAGGCCGCGGTTTGCGACGAGGTGGAGAACACCCGGGGCTACAGACCCGAGATGGACCAGGTCCTGATCGTGCCGGGGGGCAAGCCCACAATATTCTTTCCCATGGTGACCGCTGTTGACCCGGGGGACGAGGTCATATATCCGGACCCGGGTTTTCCCACCTACGGCTCTCTGGCCCTGTATCTCGGCGCGGTGCCGGTTCCCGTGCCTTTGAAGGAGGAGAACGAGTTTCGATTGAGCCCGGGGGACCTCGAGGCCAAGATCACTCCAAAGACCAAGCTGATAATCGTGAACTCCCCGCAGAATCCCACGGGCTCGGTGATGACGCCGAATGAACTGGAGAGGCTTGCCGAGGTGGCGGAGGAGCACGACATCTTCCTGTTGAGCGACGAGATATACAGCCACATGACCTACGACGTGGAGCACGCATCGCCCACCGTAAGGGACCAGGCCAGGGAACGCTCCATCCTGGGCGATGGTTTCTCCAAGAGCCACGCCATGACCGGCTGGCGCCTGGGGTATATAGTTTGCCCCGCCCCCATGGCGGAAAGGGCCAAGGTCATGCTGATAAACACGGTGTCCTGCACCAACGCCTTCGTGCAGAGGGCGGGGATCGAGGGGCTCAAGCACAACGAGGAGTTCATCAACCACATGATGTCCGAGTTCAGGATCAGAAGGGACGCGATAGTCACAGGCCTCAACAGCATACCCGGTATTAAGTGCCTGGTGCCCCAAGGCGCCTTCTACGCCTTCCCCAACATCAAGTCCTTTGGCATGACCTCGGACCGGATGGCCGACTTCCTGATGGAAGAGGCGGGGGTGGCATGCCTTCCCGGCACTGCGTTCGGCCCCTACGGAGAGGGCTACCTGCGATTTTCATACGCCTGCGGCGTCGATACTATAAACCGGGCGGTGGAGAAGATCAAAGACGCTGTGGAAAAGCTTTGAGTGGTGGAAAAAGAGAAAAATAAAATCATCTCATAGATCTCAATCCCAGAGCCCCAATTCTTTACCAAGGGAGTCGATGCCCTCGCCGGCCTTGGCGTTGGTCACCACCAGGGTTCCGTTTGGCTTCAGTTTGTTGAAGTCTTGGATTATGGTGTCTATATCCACTTCCACGTGGGGCGCGAGGTCGGACTTGTTGATCACGGCGACGTCCGCCAGGCCGAATATCACCGGGTGCTTGCGCACCATGTCGTCCCCCTCGGTGACCGATACTATCACCAGGCGCATGTCCGTGCCCAGGGGAAAGTCGGCGGGGCACACCAGGTTGCCGACGTTCTCTATGAAAAGGTAATCTATGTCTTTGGCAAGCAGCTTGTCCAGGGCGTGGTCCACCCGGTGCGCGTCGAGGTGGCAGTCCTTGCCGGTGTTCACGTTCACTGCCATTATCCCGGCGGCCGTCAACCGTGTGCAGTCATCGACGACCGCCACGTCACCG